>JAJFUE010000114.1 GCA_021372575.1 bacterium
CCGATCACGCGGGCGACGGACTTGAAGGCGCTCGCGGCGGCGCTGAAGATTCGGACCTATTTGATCAGGAACAAGATCGAGCTGATGGTGACGTTTCATTTCGTCGCCGATTTCCTGGGGGTGCTGGCGAGCCTCGGGCGGCGGCGGCCGGCGATCGTCGCCAGCCGGCGCGACATGGGCTTTACGCGCACGCCGCGGCAGAAGCGCATTGGACACTGGATCGACCGTCGGGTCAGCCGATACATCGCGGTTTCGGACGCGGTGCGCCGCGCCGTCTCCGAACGCGAGAGGATCAATCTCGACAAGATCGAGGTGATCTACAACGGCACGGATTTCGAGGCGCTCACGCGGCAGAGGTGGGACATCGCCGCCGAGCGCGCCAGGCATGGCATTCGCGAGAATGAATTCGTGATCGGGTGCATTGCGAATTTCAATCCGATCAAGGGGCACCTGACGCTCGTCGAGGCATTCGCGAAATTCAAGGCGCAGGCGCCCGATTTTCCGGCCAAGTTGTGGCTTGCGGGCGACGGCCCGATGCGCGAGGCGATCGAGGATTTAATTAAGCGGCTGAAACTTGAGAATTCGGTGATCCTGCCGGGGCGCAGCAAGACCGTCGCGCGCGACTATCAGATCGCCGACGCGGTCGTGCTGGCCTCGGAGAGCGAGGGCTTTTCCAATACCATTATCGAGGCGATGGCGTTTGCGCGGCCGGTGGTGGCCACCGCGGTCGGGGGCAATCCCGAGGCGATCCGCGACGGCGAGACGGGGCTGCTCGTGCCGCCGAAAGACGCGGACGCGCTCGCGCAGGCGCTCATGAAATTGCGCGATTCGCAGTTGCGGCGCCGGATCGGCGAGGTCGGCAGAGAAGACGCAATGAAGCGGTTTTCATTTCAGGCGATGATGGAGAATACGCAGAGGCTGTTGGTTGAAGCCGCGGGCAAGCGAGGGTGAGGGGGGCATAGGGCTTATAGGTCTTCGTGCGATCGCGAGAATCATGGCCGGCGAGGGCGCCGGCCATGTCTATTCACGACAGGTTTTCGATTACGATTACGATTACGATTACGAGCACGAGCACGAGCACGAGCACGAACGTTATTTCATCTTCTGCCTGAGTTCGCGGATTTGGTCGCGGCATTTGGCGGCGCGCTCGTAATCCTCGGTGGCGATGGCGGACTTCATGGCGCGCGTCAGTTCCTCGATCGCGCGCTCAGGGTTGGCGATCAGGTTTTCCGCGCCCTTGGTCGGCGACGGGGGCTCGGGCTCGGCCTCGACGCGCTCGGCGACGTCCTCGAAGGGTCCGACCGGCGCGGGCGGCGCGGGTTGGGCGGGCTTGCCGCCGGGGCGGCGGCCGACATGGCGCGTGTCGCCATGGAACCGCCGCAGGTCGGCGACGAGGTAATCGTGGAACGAGTCGTAACACTCGCTGCAGCCGAGCAGCAGGTTCTTGCGGTAATCCTCGAATGAGAGGCCGCAGTTTTTGCAGACGACGCCCGCCGGCGCGCCGGGGCCGCCGACGATTTTGCTGAAGTCCTGCTTGAGCATGCCTTCGAGGATGTCGCTCAGGGCGATCTGTTTGGGCTTTTGATATGGGCTCATCTCGGCGGCGTGATCCCCGCACAGATACAGGTCGTAAATCTGGCCGTCCTGAATGCGGGTGAATTTATGCGTGGCGGGCTTGCCGCACTTCATGCACTTTTTCTTCTGGTAAAGCGACAAGGGAATAAGCCCCTTTCATCGGATGACTTTTCAATTATAACCCGAGGAGGCGGATGAAAAAATAAAAATGGGGGAAAAGGCCGGGAAGGGGAGCGGGGGCGCCGGGTCCGGCTCACGCGCGGGCTGCCGAATCGTCCGTTTTGTGTTTTGGTTGGGTTTTCCAGCGGCGGTGCCACCAGAAGTATTGCGCGGGGTCGATGAGGATCGCCCGTTCGAGCGCTTCGTGGTAGCCGCGCAGGAGGCGCAGTTCCTCGTCAGCGCGGTCGGCGTCGGGATTCGGCCAAAGCGGCTCACCGACGACCGCGCGCATGCGGCCGCCGGCCGTCCGCAGGCAGAAACTCGGCAGGATCGGCGCGCCGAACCGGATCGCCAGGGTCGCGAGGCCCGTGGCCGTCGATGCCGGCCGGCCGAAAAACGGAACGAACCGGCCGTTTTTTCGCGCATCCTGGTCGGACAGGATCCCGATCACCGCGCCGTTTTTGATGGAGTTCACGAGCGCGCGCTGGTTGAGCTCGCGCGTCGAGAACGCGGTGAGGCCGAAGCGGCCGCGGAGCTTTGTGATGAAGTCGTCGGTGCGGCCGTTGTGCATGGGCTTGTAGATGACGCCCATCGGCCCGATCGCCTGCGCGTACCACGCTGCCAGCCACTCCCAGTTGCCGAGATGGCCACAGGCCAGAATCACCCCGCGGCCGGCCTTGCGGCAGGTTTCGATCCGTTCGCGGGAGGTCTCGTCCACATCGACCGTCGGCACGATGGCGGCCGGCTCGATGCGGTTCATCCACGCCAGCTCCAGCGCGAGGCTGATCGTGTTCCGGAACACGCCGCGGATGATTTGGCGGCGCCGCGCCGGATCGAGATCGCCGAGGGCGGCGCGCAGGTTTTCCTCGAGCACGGCGCGTCGCCACGGCATTGCCGCGAGAGCTGCCGCCAGGCCGCGCGCGACCGTCATGCGCCAGCGCGGCGGGATCGGCCCGAGCGCCGCCAGGGCGGCCCGCAGGCTGCAGTATTCCAATTGATGAAGGATGGATGGCGGGATGGGTGCGGTCACTTCACTTCGAATTCAGGGACGGCCAGTTCGGCCAGGATCGGCGCGCTTTCGGCGCTGTTCATGATCTTGAAGATCGAGTTGAGGCGCGTGGCCTCGAACAGGTGCATGTGCGGCGCCGTCGGTGCGAGCAGCCGAAGCTCGACCTTGTTTTTGCGCGCCGTCACATGGAACCCGACCAGCACGCCCAGGCCCGAGCTATCGATGAACCCAAGCTGTCCAAGGAAAATATCGACGTTGGGGCGGGCGCCGTCGAGCAAGTCGTGGATTTGCGTGCGCACCTTTTCGCTGTTTTGCAGGACAAGCGATCCATCCAGCACGAGCAAATCCTGATTGTCGCGGCGGAAGACGCGAACATCGCATTTGGGGGCGTTGACGCCCGGATTGGCAGTGCTCATGGCTGGACTCGTCCTGTTAGTTGATGCGGATCAATTTGCCGAGCATTTCAAGGTGGCGCTGCGCGCGGGCGACGTGTTTTTCGTCCTGGTTCTGCCGGCTGAGATCCAATACGCGCTGCCAGACCTCGCGGCCCTGCTCATACCACTCGGGTTTCTTTTCGCAAATGACGCCGAGGTTGTTGAGGATCGAAATGTTGTCGGGTTCGAGTTGGCGCGCGCGCTGATACGCGTTCAGCGCCTGGACGAGGTTGCCCTGGCGCATGTATTCGACCGCGTCGTTGCAGAGCTGGTCGCAGCGGCCGGAGGATTGGCCGTCATCGGGCCGTGGCGTATTGGAAGCGGGCATCTCGTCGGGGCGGGGTGTAAGACGGGGGCCGTCGCCGGCCTGGCTGCCGACCCAAATGGGGGTTCCGTTGTTGCATATGTTCTGGCAGATCATCTCGGCCTCGAGGCCTTCCATGATTTCGAAGATCGAATCGAGGCGCGAGACGCGCAGGATGTCCATGATGCGAGCCGAGGGACGGAGCAGGACCATGGATGAGCGACTGCGATTGGCGTCCATTTTAAGGCCGATGAGCGCGCCAAGCCCCGAACTGTCGATGTAATCCAGACCGGCCAGGTTAAGGTAGAAATGCTCCACGGCCGGGGTCAGCAATTCGGTCAGTTTGAGTTTGACGGCGGCGCATGCGACCTGCGTCAGGCGCCCGCTCAGGAGCGCAAGAATTTCATTGTCACGGCGCCATGCGTCGATTTTGAAACCGTCCATGGGGTTGAACTCACATTTGAGCTGGTTCGGCCGCCTGAGGCGCCGCGGCCGCGCCGGACCGGATCGACTGCAACTGCTTGCGGACGTCATCGACCACGGAGAACATCTTCGGAACGATCACGAACGTCACCGTCGATTCGACGTTCTGGTTGTTCTGGAAGCCTGGGAACTGCGACATGGTCCGGAACTGCATGCGCTGGAGCTCGGTCATCGGCTGGGCGCGGAGCACGTCGTAGATGAATTTCCACGTCTTGTCGTTGGTCGCCTGGTAGATGAGCTTGATCGGCAGGGCAATGCCGATTTCGTCGTCCTTGGGGGTTCCGGGCAAGGCCTTGGGATCGGGGGTTGCGCCGGGGGCGGGGGTGGGGGGGGCAGCGCCGCCGCCCTCCATGCCTTCCTGGGGCTCGCCGCCACCTTCGACGCCGTAGTCCATGCCTTCCATCATCGGCTCGTCGCCCACGGGGGCAGCAACGGTCGCCTTGACCTCGGCGATCGTAATTTCGTCGTTCTGCACCTGGCCGGTGATGAGTTTGCTGAGATCCTTCGGGACTTCGGCCGCCTGGCCCGGGTCGGTGTATTTACGCAGGTAAGCATAGCCGTCGAGCGAGACGAACGTGATGTCAGTCAGTTTTTGTTTGCTCGCCATGTCGAGCATGTTGTTGACGTTCAGCAACTCTTCGTAAAGGAAATACAGCTTGTTTTCCTTCATCCCGTCGATCATCTTGCCGATGTCGTCGAGGTTGATGTCAATAATGTCAAAAACGGTTTCGCGGTTGAGGCGGCCGATGCCGGGGATGACGGCGACCCTGCCGGGGACGCTCTCGTATTTGGCGACCTGCTCCAGGATGAGGTTGGCCAGCGCGAGCTTGTCGATGACCGGGACGAACTCGCCGAAGTTGGCGACGCCGGGCCAGCCGGCGTACGGCTGGTCGCGGAACAGGAGGTTGCCTTCAGTGTAGAAGTAATCGACGCCGAGCTTCTGGCTGATTTCCCAGAAGTAGCGAACGCGGCCCATGTTGTAAGCGTCGGTGTCGGGGGTCATCACGTTGAGGGCGCGCTTGAGCTCGGCGATTCTCTTGATCACGTCGAGGAGTGCGTTGGGATCGCGCGTGACCTGCTGCGGAAGCGCGAGCGGCAGGGCCCAGCCCTGGGTGGCGGGCGGCCCGCCGAGGAAGGTGAGCTTGGTGTTGCCGGCCGCGGAGGAGGAGCGCGCGAATTCCTGCGTGCGGCGCACCTGGGCCAGCACCATCTGGACTTCCTTGTCGATCTTCTCGTTGAATTTTTCCTTGAGCCGGTCGATGTCCTGCTGCGAGGGGGGAGTCGCTGCCGGCGGCACCAGATCGGCGAAGGTGGGCAGGACGAAATTTTCGTGCTGGGACATGCCGAGGGCGGTGACGCCGCTGGTCAGCAGGTCGAGCGAGGCCGTCGTGCGGCTGGTCAGCGCGTCGATATCCTTCTGGTCGGCGATCTTGATGTTGGCGGCGAGGTTCTTCTGGGCGTCTCGCGATTCGGCGGCCTTTTTGAGATCGTTCACGCGGGGGCCGAACAGGAAAAAGTGCAGCCCCAACATGAGGGTCGCGGCCGCGATCCCGCCCGCCACCATTTTTTCTCGTCTTCCGAATTGCATAGCGCACCGCCTTGGCTGTCAAGCACAACCGAACGCCCGGACCGATCCAGTTTTCGGTCCGGAACATCCTTACAATTATTTGTGGGGTTAATCCAGTCCTCTGTCAACTGGAAATGCTAGATTTAGCGCAAGGAAAGGTTCTTCACTCAACAACCGGCGCCGATCGGGAGATTGGAGTTCCCTGGAACCGCGGCGGCGACATCCGCCGGAAACGGTCGATACGCCGGAAGCCGCCGACCTAATCACACCCGAGCCTGCGCTTTACTTTACCCGAAACTCAGTTCCCGAAACCCCGAAACCGGCTGATGTACATAGCCGAGCGGGGCCCGATAGCGTGGTATTGGGTAGAGAGGGAGGGAAATTCAAAGAGGTGGTTAGACGTAGCCGCAGCAGATGCCGCTGGAAGGGGGCGGTTTGAGGTCGGGGATGATCGTTGGACAACGCAGCAAAGCGGGGGCGGACGGATTGGGCGACGTGGACTGAGTGGACTGGGGGGAAGAATCGGGTTCGGGCGATGGGGAATCAGCATTGGGATCGGAAGGGATCGGGGAACTGGACTGTATGGATGAGATGGACGGAGAGCGGGCCGGGGATCGCGGCCCCGGGAGTGGCCCGAAGCCGGGTGCGATCATATACCATATAGTTAGTAAAAGTCAATTCCATTACGAACCCTTATGGCCCTTATGAAACTTAATCTGAAAAATAATTAATAAAAATCACACAAAAAAGACCCATGCAAAAACGCAAAACGGCGAAAGGCGCGAAAGGGAGGATTCAGAACCAAATTCAGGTCACGAAAGGGTTGACGCGGTCGGGCCGCAACAAAAAAATGCAAACACGAAACACACGAAAGAAGAGCACGAAAAAACACGAAAAAGATTTTTGTCGCTGAGAAGCAGAGTTGGGCAGAGTGGCAGAGAATTTTCTGAACAGAAGAATTGAACAGGAGGAAACGGATATCCCGATATCTCGTCCCCGATATCTCGACGCTGTACCCTTGCCCCCGGGCAAACCGCCTGCGCCACGTATTTAGTGGGCAGTCAGCGGGTGCGAACATATACTTCTCCCCAAAGAATCGAGGTGGATCGTGGAGAGCCGGTTCATTTGGCAAATCCTCGCGTTGAGCGCTATGTGTCTGATTTTTGTGCGCCCCTGCCGGGCGGCATCGGCCAGCTTCGGTCCGCCACAATGTATCGTCACGTTCTCCACCTACCCTGATTCGACGCAATTTCTCCTGGCTGATATTAATGGAGATGGCCGAAAGGATATCGTGGCATTTCGTAATAATGTCTCCAGCTACGGAGAAGGTGCCTATTTAAGCTGGTATGAAAGCAACGATCAGGCATCCTTTCCAGAGCATGGAGTCAATAGTTTATATGGTGATTGGGCCAAGTATGGCTGGATTGATACAGCCGATATGGACAAGGACGGCAGATTGGACATTGTTGCCATGCGCGTAGCTACGATGCATGCTTCAGATCCTATCACCGATGTTTCGATTTTCAGAAATTTGGGCGGGACTCAGCCCGCCTTTCAACGTTTTTATGCGTTTGACGACCAGTATCCCAGAAATCCCGGCTTTGTCACCGATGTAAACCACGACGGGCACTTGGACGTTGTTATCTCCACGGGTTGGTGGCTTATTGCATATAACAATAATGGCCTCTGGCCACCAAGTCTCACTTATTCACAGCTTTTCAATTACGGGGGCGCCTCGTATGTGAATCCGGTCGATTTGGATGGCGACGGCGATATGGATGTTGTCTTGGCTGGTCCCGAGGGTCTTCGCTGGCGCGAATATAACGGCTCCAGTAATCCATTGCATGCCATTGATCAAGGGACCAACTATCCCGTAACTGTGGTCGATATTAATGGCGACGGCCGTATGGACCTTCTGGCCGGGGGCCGGCTCTACTTGAATAATCGTAGCGGGACGCCTCAATTCGGCTCGCCCGTTACACTCGGTGACATCGGCCAGACCGCGGCGGGTGACCTGAGCGGAACGGGCAATATGGAAGTGGTCTGCGTCGAAGGACAGTGGTATTCAAACCCGGGCGGATCTTCGCCTGTTTTAGTCAGCCATGCGCTAACGATGCCGGCCTACTGCCCCGGTTTTAGTAAAGTGGCGGTGGGCGATGTGACCGGCGACGGCAACCCGGACATTGTTGCTCGTTCCGGAGATAAATTTTATCTTTACGTAAACCAGTCTCCCGCACGTGCCGTGCGCGTGCTGGCGCCCCTAGGGGGCGAATGCCTCGTTGCGGGGAAGGACTCGTTCACGATCCACTGGAAGACTGACGTGCCGACCGCCGGCACGTCCCTTAAACTGGAGTTATGGGAAGGCATGAGCAAGGTCGCCAACCTGGGGACTGTTACGAACGCAACCGGGGAACACACGGAGGTTTTGCGAATCCCAGCAATCACGCACAATGGCTGGTATCGTATCCGCGCCGTCAGCGTAAAAAATTCGGGTCTGTTTGCTTTCAATGAATATCCGTTTGTTCTGATGATGCGGCCGAATAATGTATCTCATGATAATTGGCTTTATTATCAGTAAATGTCGCTGAATTGGCGCGATACAACAGCCGCGCAGAGGCCGAATGATGAGAAGCTTTTAAGTTGCGTACCGGGGATCTGAGTTACATTAGACCCGTTCTCGAGAATAGTTTCCGAAATACCGCGTTGCTGGCGTGAGGCGAATCGATGGCTGAAGCCGCTTTGACGAGAAGCCGGCTAAAGCCGGCTACAAGAAAACAATAGCCAATGCAACCACCGGCTGAAGCCGGTGGCAACCCATTCAGCCCGCTGAAGCGGGCACTGGTGATATTTCCGGAAAAGATTTCTAGAACGAGTCTAAATTAAAAAACTTCATCGATGCGGACCGGGGGAATCCGAGGGGGGCGGGGGGCAGCAGTTGGCGGCGGGGTCGGCCGGCGTGCGGGCGTGGGGGCAGCCGCAGCAGCCGTCGGCGCATGTCGACTGGTGCGCGCGGCTGCGCCGGGAGCGCGCCGCCACGATGACATATGCGATCGCCGCGAGGATGATCAGGGCTGTCAGGACTTCCTGCCACATCTTTTAAACTCCCATTCCAAGTGCGCGGCCGATTTGATAGACCGCAAATGTCAAGACGTAGGCGATGGCGGTGAGGCCGGCGAATTGCGCCAGTGGCCACTTCCATGAGTTGGTCTCGCGGCGCATGACCGCCACGGTCGAGGTGCACGGGGTCGCAATCAGGGCGAACAGCATGATGCAGACGCCGGTCAGCGGGCTGTAGCGCTCGGCGAGCAGTTGTTGGAGCCGCCCGGGCTCGGAACTGGGGTCGTCCATGGCGTTGATGATGCCGAGCTGGGCGACCAGGACTTCCTTGGCCGCGACGGCTCCGACCAGCGCCGTGCAGATGCGCCAGTCGAAGCCGAGGGGGGCGAAGGCGGGCTCCATGAGGCGGCCCAGCCGGCCGCTGATGGAGTGGGCCAGGTCTTCGCCGCGGCGCGCGGCGTCGATTTGGGCGGCGGTCAGGCCGGCGGGGCGGAGGTCGATGTCGTAAGCCGGTTTTTTCGGGTAGCTGTTCGCGGCCCAGAGAAGGATCGAGAGGGCGAGGATGATCGTGCCGGCCTTGCGCAGGTAGAGGGCGGATTTGCTCCAGATGTCCTGCCAGACCGAACGCAGGGTCGGCATGCGGTAGGGGGGAAGCTCCATGACGAAGGGGGTGGCTTCGCCGGCGAGGATCGTCAGGCGCAGGACCTTGACGAGCACGACGGCCAGCGCGATGCCGGTCGCATACATCATCAACAGGACCGGGCCGCGCCACGGCAGCGGGATGAAGGCCGGGATGAGGAGCGTATAGATCGGCAGGCGGGCGCTGCACGACATGAGGGGGATGACCATCATCGTGGCGAGGCGGTCGCGCTCGTGCTCGAGCGTGCGGGTGGCCATGATCGCCGGGACCGAGCAGCCGAATCCGGTCACGAGGGGGATGAAGCTGCGGCCGTGGAGGCCGATTTTGTGCATCAGGCGGTCGATGAGGAACGCGGCGCGGGCCATGTAGCCGCAGCGCTCCAAGACGCCGATGGCCATGAACAGCAGGACGATGTTGGGGAGGAAGATCAACACGCCGCCGACGCCGTGAATCAGGCCATCGACCATCAGCGAGCGGAGCGGACCGTCGGCCATCGAGCCTTGGACCAGGGCGGCGGCGCGGTGAAACAGCCAGTCCAGGCCGTGTGTCAGCGGCTCGCCGAGGGCGAACACGAACTGGAACAGGCCGGCCATGATCAGCAGGAAGAGCGGCATGCCGAGCCACTTGTGCATGAAGACGGCGTCGAGGCGGGTCGAGAGCGCCGGGGCCGGGGAGGGGGCTTGCGCTTGGGTTTCGGCAAGGATTGCGGCGAGCTTGCCGTAGCGGACGTTCGCGATCAGGGATTCGATCGAGGCATTGGCGCGGCGGCGAAGGCTGTCGAGCTCGCGGTCGGTCTTGCGGGCGATGTCGCGGCCGCCTTCGACGGTTTCCGCGAGCCAGCGGCGCACTTCGGCATCAGCTTCGGCGTATTTGATCGCCGCCCAGCGATGGGGCAGGGCGGATGCGGAATCGCCGGCGAGGCGCAGGCGCCAGGAGAGTTTGCCGATCACGCGGCCGAGGTCCTCGCCGAAATCGAACAGTGTGGCGCCGTCGAGTGGTTCGCGGGCGTGCGCGGCGTTGATTGTGGTTAACAGGTTTTGGATGCCATCGCCGCGGCTGGCGACGGTTTCGACGACCTCCGCGCGAAGGTGTTCGCCCAGCCCGGCGCGGTCGATGCGGATCCCCTTCTGGGTTGCTTCGTCAATCATGTTGAGGTCGATGACGAGCCGGCCGCCGAGTTCGGCGAGCTGCATCGTGAGGTACAGGCTGCGCTCGAGGTTGGAGGCATCGATGACCTGGACGATGACGTCGGGGCGGTTCTGGACGAGCCAGTCGCGGGCGATGCGCTCCTCGGGGCTGTTGGCCGTGAGGCTGTAAGTGCCCGGCAAATCAACGATCTGAAGGTCCAGGCCATTGCGCCGGCAGCGGCCGTGGGTGACCTCGACGGTGACACCGGGGTAGTTGGCGACGCGTTGGTTGGCGCCGGTCAGTTGATTGAAAATACTGGTTTTGCCGGAATTGGGATTGCCGACGAGGGCGACGTGGAGGGTGGGGCGATCGACAGCGGTGCCCATAGGACCGATAGGACTGATAGGACCTATAGGGTCACTCGTCGGCATCTTCGACCTCGATCATGCGGGCTTCGCTCATGCGGAGCGAGAGGTCGTAACCGCGGAGGCGGATTTTGATCGGGTCGCCGAGCGGGGCGATCTGTTCGAGTTGGACGGCGGTGCCCTTGGTGATCCCCATGTCGAGCAGGCGGCGGTGGATCGCGCCCTGTCCCTTGACATTGCTGACGATGGCCCGGCGGCCGGGTTCGAGGTCGGCCAGCGAGCAAACTGGATCCGCTGGATTCAGAGGTTCCATATCCTCTATCTTCAGGCTTGTAGCTGAATCAGTGGGGGTATCAGACATTTCGGCGAATGGCGAGTGATCCGTCAGGTTGGCGACGCGGGTCTGTATTTTTTTTAGGATTTTGGGGCTTTCGTTGAGGACGCGGACAAGGCGGAACAGGGCTTGACCGGTCTGGCCGCTGAGCAGGTGCTCGAGCTTGCAGGCGTCGCGGCGGGCGATGTCGCCGGGGACGCCGAGGATGTCCTCGAGGAAGCACTCCATGATGAGGTAGTTGCGCTCAACGGAGCGGGCCAGGTCGCGGCCGGAGTCGGTGAGGAGGAGCATGCGGTTGGGGTCTTCCTCGATCCAGCCGCGTTCCTTGAGCAGGGCGGCGGCGCGGCTGGCGGCGCCGCGGGAGACGCCGAGGTGCTCGGCGAGGTCGGTGACGCGGGCGTAACCCATGCGTTCCTTGAGGTGCATGATGGTGGTGAGGTAATGGGCGGCCGAATGGGTGGGTTCGGCGTCCTCGAACGCGCGCCAAGATGAGTTGTCGTTGATTTGGGCGGGGGCCATGGGCGGGGCCATCCTGTTAATGATGTGAAGCGCCTGTTGACCATAGTCAACCAATTGGTCAATTAAAGAACAGTGGTTAACAGGAGGTCAAGGAGAAAAGGAGGGCGGAGTGCGGGATGAAATGCATGAAACCACGGAACACACGGAATACACGGAAAAGAAATCCAAACCACGAAAGCCGATGGGGCGAAATCGATGCAGCGTTTGGCAGACGCGGCCGGGATTGGTTGTCCCTCGCTAACGCTCGGGCTACTGCATGTGATGCCGCTTCGAGCCGAAGCGGCCTACTGACGCAGGGCGCGGGCGATGACGGCGTCGGTGTCTTTCCATGAGCTGGCCGGGTTGAGCAGGACCTTGCGGTCGGGGCCGTAGAGATAGTAGCAGGGCATTTTTTCAAACGAGAACTGGAGCTGGCACTCCATGCCGGTGCGGCCCTGTGGCCAGTCCATGCCGCTCATGGCGACCGCGTCGCGCCAGCGCGCGTCGTTGCTGTCGAGCGCGATGCTGAGAAGGAGGAACCGGCCGGGGTATTTTTTGCTCATCACGGCGTTGACCTGCCGGAGACGGGCGATTTCGGCGGGGCTGTAGGAGGCCTTGTCCCATGGCGCCCAGAAGTGCAGCATCACGACTTTGCCCTTCAGCGCGCGCAGCTCGAGTTCCTTGCCGTCGAGCGTGAAGTAGAAGAAATTCGTCGCTTTCTCGCCGACTTTGGGGCTCGGGCCGAGCGGCCCGGCGCCCTTGGTGAATTGAAAACGGGTCAGTGGCATCGAGCGGAGCAAGGCCATGCCGGCGTCGGTGATCGGGGCCGGAGATGTGAGGTTGAGATTACAAAGACAACGGAGCTTGGAGAGCTCGGCGAGGCCGGCGTCACCGATGTTGCCGCCGATCGCGAGATGCTGAAGCCCTTTCAGGCGCGCGAGCGATTTCATTCCTTCGTCGCCGGCGTTGCAAACGCCGAACTGGATGATCTCGAGCGAGTCGAGCCCTGCGATCGAGGCAAGGCCGCGGTCGGTGACGTCCCTGGTCATGAGGGTCAGCGCGCGAAGGTTTTTGAACTCTGCGAAGCAGGCCATATCCGCATCGTTGACGCCGCGACGCTTCGTGATGAGCGAAAGCCATGACATATTCTTCCAGCCGGAGAGGTCGAGGACGGAACCGTCGTGGACGATGTCGTTGAGCTGGGCAAACTTGAAGTTGGGCAGCGTCCCCATCGCCTTGAGCCCGCTGATCGTCACGTCATAGGATCGGTTCTGGATGTAGAGATACTCGAGTGACTTGAGGTTGCTGAGCTGAGCCAGCCCGGCGTCGGTCACCGCAAAAATGTTTTTGAGCTCGAGTTGCTTGAGGCGCGTCATGCGCCCGATCTGGGCCATGGCCGCGTCATCGATGCCGGTGCCGGTGACGCTGATGCCTTCCATCGTGCCCTTGTCGGCGAGCGCCTTGAGGCCGCGGGCGGTGATGATCGGCTTTTTCGTTGCGTCGAAGGGGGACGAATTGCCGAGCGCGGTGAGGGAGCGGATGCGGGGCAGCTTCGCGAATGCAATGAGCGCGTCGTCGTCGATGAAGTAGGGCAACTCGACGGCTTCGAGGGTCGGGATGCGGGCGAGGGTCGCGATGCCGTGGCGGGTGATTTTTTTTGCGTGCGAGAGGTCGAGCGCCTTGATCGAGCGCATGCGCAGGAGGCTTTCGATGCCGGCGTCGGTGATTTCCTCGTCCCAGTAAAGCTCGATCTTCTCGATGCTCGGCGAGGCGGCGAGTTGCGCGAGGCCGCGGTCGGTAAGCTGGTAGCTAAAGGGGTTGAGGGACTTGATCTGCGTCAGCCGGCTAATGGCGCCCATCGCGGCCGATTCATTGAAATCTTTGTCGCCGTTCACCCACAGCGTACGCAGGTTTTTGAGCGAGGCGAGTGATGAGAGATTCTCGCCGCGAATTTGGGTGCCGATAAGTCGCAGTTCCTCGAGCCGGGTGAGTTTCGCGAGGTCGGGGACCGAGGCGTCGGTGACCGCGCCGCCGTTGATGTGCAGGACCTTGAGCGTGGGCAGTCCGCACGCGATCGAGAGGCCGGTGTCGGTGACGCCATAGGGCATCGTGAGCCGCTCGAGCGCCTTGAAGTTGGGAAGCAGCCGCAGGCCGCGCGTGCCGATGGTCGTGTCTTCGAGTGCCAGCGACTTGAGGCCGGTGAGGCCGGCGAGGGGTTCGAGGAGCTTGTTGGCATCGAATCCGGCCGGCGATTTGTCGAACCTGTGAATGATCGAAACGAGGTAGAGGTCATCCGGCTTGAGATTGCGAAGCGCCGACAAGTCGCTAAAAACGAAAGGCGCCGTGATGCGAAGCGCGGCGAGCTTGCCGGGCGGGATCGTGACATCGCCGCGCGCCATGGCGAGGAATTTCCATTCGTAGTCGTCGGCCTGGCTGAGCTTGCCGCCGGTGTTGCGCGTGAACTCGTTGAACGGATGGGTGTTGATGAAAATTTGGCCGAGGACGCGGTCGGCGGGGAAGTGGAGGATGCGGGCGGGGGAGGCGGGCGGCTGCTGTGCGGAGGCGTTGAAACACATGGCCGCGCAACAGATCAGGACCGCCAAATTCAAGATACCGCTCGTAAGTGATTCCCGTTTCATGTTTGGCCTCCGGTTGAAGTCCGAGTGATCGATTACGATTACGATTACGAGCACGAGCACGAGCACGAAAATGACGCGGACTACTGACGCAGGGCGTTCGCGATCGCCGTTGCGGTATCTACCTGCGGGCTTTCGCGATTTAAAAGGACGTTGCCGTCGGGGCCGATCATGAAATCGTCGGGGACGCCGTTTCTGACGCCGTAATCGGCCGCGATACGCGAGAGCTGTCCGAGACGAATTTGAATTGATTTGAAATCGTATTTCTTCCTGTGCTCGATGACGTTGCGCTCGTAGTCGTCGAGGCTGAGGTCGACCCACACGACCTTGTCGCCAAAGCGGGCCTTGAGCTCGTCCTGAAGTTTCTTGAGCGACGGCGAGCTTTTGATGCACGGCGCGCACCACGTCGCCCAGAAATGCAGCACGACGACCTTGCCGCGCTGGTCGGCGAGTTTGAACTCCTTGCCATCGAGCGTCGTGGCCGTGAACTGCGGCGCGGGTTGGCCGACCCGCGGGTGGCCGTTTCCGTTTACCGGCGGGGCCGGTTCGGCGAGCGTGCTGGAACTGGTCAGCATCGGTTTCCCCTTGGGGAGCTTCTTGTCTCCCGCGACTTGAAATAATTGAATCTCGGGCAGGCTGGCGCGGAGGTGCTGGATCGCGGATGGGGTGAGGCTGCTGCCGGAGTTAATATTAATGGACCAGAGATTCTTGAATTGTTGCAACTGCGCCAGGCCGGTGCTGGTGAAATAGCCCTGCAGCGAAAGGTATTCGAGATTCTTCATGCGTGCGAAGTTCGAGAGGCCGGCGTCGGTCACGCCCGGGCCGCCGATCGAGAGGCGCTTCATCGAAGTCAGGCCGGCGAGGTGCTGCAGGCCGCGGTCGCTGATCGTGTTGCCGGGCGAGAGCCGTTCCTGAAACCGGATCGACAGGTCGTTCAGTTTTGTCAGGCCGGCAAGGCAGGCGAGGTCTTCGTCGCGCGCTGAAGTCAGCGAAAGCTGTTCGAGGTTTTTAAGGCCCGAGATGTCGAGTGGTTTGTCGCCGTCGATGTTCCATTTAAAACAGTAGCCGGCGTCGAGGACCTTGAGGCTGGTCAGGCCGCTGAGCGCGTTGAGTCCCGAGATGGTGATGCCATTCGCCCCCCCGAGGTCGAGGCGCTCGAGGCGGCTCAGTTTGGCGAGCTCAGCAAGACCGCGGTTGGTGATGCGCGACGCGTCCAAGCCGAGATTAAGAATTTTGAGGTTTGACAGTTTCGCGAGGTCGGCCATGCCTTGATCGGTTACGATGCACGTGCCCCAGAAATGAAGCTCCTCGAGCCTGCTGAAGCCGAGCAGGTTCCTGATTTCCGCATCGCCGAGCGGATTGTTCCTGGGCGAGTTTATGGTCAGGCTTTTCAGATTTTTCAGATTTGCGAGATATGGCAGACCACGGCCGGTCACGCCTTTACCGTTGTTATGGTTGCCGCCGTTGAGCCCAAGCACTTCGAGCGATGTCATGTCTTTGATGTGGACGAGCCCGTCATCGGTAATCATCGTATCGCCGAGGCCGAGCGTTTTGAGGTTGCGCAGCGGCTTGAGGTGCGCGAGGCCGGCGTCGGTGACCTTTGTGTATCCCGCGTGCAGCTGCTCGAGTTGTGTCATGCCCGAAAGCTGCGCGAAGCCGGCATCGGTGATCTGATGCCAGAAGATGCTCAGCGACTTGAGCGTGCGGATTTTTTTGATGTGTGCGAGCGCGCCGTCGTGAAAGCCGCGGCCCCAAAGCCTGAGGTGCGTGAGGCGCGGCAGGCGGGCGATGTAGTAGAGGCCGGCGTCGGTGAGGCGCTCGCCGCCGACTGCGAGTTGTTCGAGGCCGGTCATCGTGGCCAGCGGCGCGAGGCCGCGGTCGGTGAAGCGGTTCGATTGCAGGTCGAGGCGCTTGAGTCGCGTCATGCCGGAGAGCGCGGCGAACTGCTCGTTGGTCATGTGGAACGGGGGCTTGAGCGAGACGAGCGACGGCATGGCGCGAATTTTTCCGAAGCTGGCCATGCTCAGCGGGCAGGGATCGGTGCCGTTGGTGCGCAGCATGCCGGCGCCGAGATCGAGCTGCTTGAGGCCGGTGAGCCTCGTGATGTATTCGATCGCGGTGTCGCTCGGCTCGACGATGCAGCCGCCCCAATCGAGGGCGTCGAGGTCGTTCGGGCCGAGCATTGCGAGCGGCGAGAGGTCGCGCGCGGCGGTGCGGCCCAGCATGAGCTTGACCTTCTTGCCGGGCGGGATGACGACGTCGCCCTGCGCAAGCCCCAACTTTTCCCACGGGGTAAATACATTCGGGGAATAGAAGTAGGGCTCGATCTTTTCGACGTGGTTTTCGTCGAGGATCGAAATGGTTCCGAGCGAGCGGTCTTTCGGGAAGTGCAGCACGCGCGCGGCGGGGGTTGGTTGAGGCGCGGCGAACGCGTGCATCGTATTGATGGTGCGGACGCGCGGCGCGGGGATGGGTTTCGTAAATACCCGGGGGCCTTGCACGCTGAACACCGTCGCGATCGGCATGCTCGCGCGAAGGCGGCTGACGGCGGCGGCGCTGACGCCCTGCTTCGATTGGACGTTGAGGGTATTCAGCCCGTTGAGCGTTTCGATGTGGCGCAGTCCCGCGTCGGTGAAGTTGCCTTTGATGTAAAGGATCTGCAGCCGCTTCATCGTGCCGACGAGGTTGAGCGATTCATCGGTCAGGCCGGTGCCGTCGATCGAGAGGTATTCGAGATTGGAGAGGCCGGCCAGGTGCGCCATACCCGCGTCGGAAATTGAACAGCTTTGCTTCGGGAAATGAGCGAGCCGGAAATATTTAAGCTGCGTCAGGTTCGCGATGCCGGCCAGGTCGCAGTCGGTCATGAACGGGATTTCAAGTTTCTCAAGACTCGCGAGGCCCGAAAGGTCGAGCGGTTCGTCGCACCAGATTTCCGGCGTCGCCGGCTTCGGATTCCAGAATTTCTTCTTCTCATTGTATTCATAGTGGGCCGGGCAGATCCTGATGTTGCGCAGGCGCGGAAGTTTGTTGATCTTGTTGAGCCCCGCGGCGGTGAATTCGAGATTATAGAAATCGATCGACTCGAGCGTTTGCGCTTTCGCGAGCTGTGCGAGGCCGGTGTTGGTTACCTTGTGCGACTGCTCGATGTCCAAAACCTTGATGTGCGGCAGCCGGGCGAAATACTCGAAGCTTTTATCGGTGATATCCGCCGCGTTGATTTGCAGTTCTTCGAGCTTGGATTGCGGCGTGCAGAGCAGCGCGACGCCGCGATCGGTGAGGTTCTGGTCTTGCGATGCGCGCTTCGTCATGTCGAGTCGCAGCGACTTGAGCGCGGGCATCGCGGCGAACAGCGCCATCGTGTCGTCGGTGATGTCCTTGCCGCCGATCGTGAGTTTTTCGAGCGACGGCATGCTTTTGAGCGCCGCGGCGCCGGGCTGGCCGATGAAAGCCATCGGCCATTCGAGTTGCTTGAGATTCTTCGCGCCGGCCAGAGCGCCGATCGAGCGGTCGGTGATTTTATTTTCGCGGAACCAGATATTCTCGAGCTTCGGGATGCTGCAGATTTGAACGAAATCGGCATCCGTGACTGTGCCGGTGAAGATGTTCAGGATGCGCAGCGACGGGTTTTTCGCAAGCGCGGCATAGCCGTCGGGCGTTACGCGGGTGGTGGTGATCATCAGGTAATGCAGCCGTGGCAGGCGCGACACGATGGCGAGCGTGCGGTCGCTGACGCCCGAAAGCGCCAGCTCCTCGAGGCGCGGCATTTGCGGGATTACAGCGGCGAGACCGGCATCGGTCAGCCGTTTCTCGGCGATATAGAGTCCCTTTAGCGTTTTGATTTTTGCAACGCGCTTGAGGCCCTCGTCGGTGATGTCGGGGGTCTCGAGGTATTCGATGCCGAGTCCTTCGAGGTTGGCGAGGCTTTGCGCGGAAACCGGCCGCCAGTTGCGGTCGCGCGGCATGCCAATCATCTTGCGCAGGTTGAGGTAGTTGAGCCCGGTGAGGCCGGAAAGATATGGCATCTGGCCGTCGGTGATGTCTTCCACTTCGAGCCAATACAGGTCGCCCGGCGCGAGGCGGCGCAGCGGCGAGAGGTCCTTCGCGCCGGCCGCGGTCACCTTGAGCTTGAGGCGCTTGCCGGTGGGGACGACGACGTCGCCGCGCGCCGCGCCGAACGCCGTCCAGTTGGTGTTGATCTCCTCGCACCAATGCCAGCGCGTTTTGGATTCGCGCCGGATGGCGTCGTCCTGCACCGAAAGCGCGCCGAGCGAGCGGTCTTTCGGGAAGTGCACGACGCGTGCGGCGGGGGGTGGCTGCGGCGCGGCGAACGCGTGCATGGGCTGGATGACGCGCACGGCGGGTTGGGCCTGATACTGCGGCAACTTGCGGTCGCCCTGGATGTTGAACCTTCCGATGTTCGGCAACGTCGCGTATAACCGCTTCGCCTCGACCGGATCGATGTGATTGGGCGTTTTGATGTCGAGTGACCAGAGCGACTTCATCGGCTGCATCGATTGCAGGCCGGCGGTGGTGAAATTGCCGGAGAGCGTGAGGTTACCCAAGGCGCGCAGCGACGGCATCGCGCCGATGCGGCGCAGCGCGCCGTCGCTGAAGTTGCCGGTCAGGCGGAGGCTCGAGAGCTTGTTCATGCCGGCGAGGAAACCGAGGCCGTCGTCGGTCAGGCCGGGGCCGCCCGCGAGCTCAATGCTGCAGAGCGATTTCAAACCGGCGAGGTGGTTTACGCCGGCGTTGCCGATCCCCGCTGAGATGGTTTTTGGCGTATCGCCGTTCTTCAGTGTCAAGTGGTTCAGGCTCGCGCATTGCGCAAGGCCGGCGAGGTCTTCGTCGCGCCAAGTGGCGTTGGCGACCAGAGTTATCCTCAGCCATTCGAGTTTGTTGAGGCGCGACAGGTTAAGCGTGGCGTTGCCCCGGACGAGGCCGCGTCCCGTGTCGAGCCGGCGCATGTCGGGGCAGTTGTTGAGCTGGTTGATGCCGGCGATGGTGAATCCGCTCGGGGCGTTGCGGGAAAGCTCGATCGCCGGGAGTTGGAGGACGTTTAGAGAGCGGATCGTGCTGATTTTGGCGAGGCCAGCGTCGGTCAGCCTTGGCGCGATGAAGAACGTCAGGCTATTGAGCTTCGGCAGGCGCACGATCGGGTCGAGTCCGGCGTCGGTGATCCCGAGCCCGCCGATGTGGAGCTCTTCGAGGTTTGAAAGCTGCGCGAGGAGGCGCAGGCCGGCGTCGGTGACGGGGCTGTCGCTGTTGCCTGCGACCCGCAAAAATTTAAGGTTCTTCAGATTTTCGATTCCGGCGAGCGTGGCGTCGTTGACATACATGTTGGGGAGCGCGAGGTGTTCGAGCGTGGAGATGGAATAAATAGTGGCGGCGCCGCGCGGCGTGATGCGGGCTTCCATGATGTCGAGTGATTTGAGGCGCAGCCCGCGCAGATTTTCCACGCCCGCGTCGGTGATCATGTCGTTGAAATGAAGATCGACGTCCTCGAGATTTCTGATCTGGTGCAGCATCGCGAGGCCCGCGTTGGAGATTTTCGTGTTCGATTCGCCGATGCCGAGTTTCTTGATCGACGCGCCGCGCAGGAACGAAAGTTTGCGGTCGTCGAAAACTTTGGTGTCGTGGATGTCGAGACAGTCGAGGCCGGGGTGCTTGGCAAGGTGCGCAAGCCCCGGTCCCTTGATGTTGGCCGTGCAGAGGAAGAGTTTGCGAAGGGTTTTGATGTTCGCGATGTAGGGCATTCCGTAATCCGAGACAAGAGGCCCCCAGACGCCCAGCGACTCAAGATTCCGGATGTCCTTGAGCGCGGCCAGGTCGGCTTCCTGAAACGAGGCGTTCGAAGTAAAGCCAAGCACGCGAAGCGATGGAAAGTTCTTCAGATCTTTCAAGCCCGGGCCGTCTATGATCACGGAGGTCAGAGATAATTCCTTGAGCCCCGTCATGTGCCGGATGTGCGGCAGCACGGTCGATTCGAACATGACCGGCTTTTTGTCCGGGCATTGGATCATCAAACGATCGACGTCATTGGGCCCGAGCAGCTCGAGGTCTTTCAGGTTGTTGACGCTCGGATTGACCATGAGCATGAGGTGCTGGCCGGCGGGAACGATGAGGTCGCCCTTGAACGCGCCGCAGTCGAGCCACTCGAACCAGTCGATCTCGCGGCCGCCAAAGTCCAGCAGCTTCGAAGGCAATGCGTCCGGGCTTTTTCGGCTGATCTTGACATGCCCGAGCGGTCGGTCGGTCGGGAAGTGCACGATGCGCGCGGTCGGGGTTGGCTGCGGCGCGGCGAACGCGTGCACGGCGTTTATCGTGCGGACTTTCGGAGACGGGATGGGCGGCGTTGTCGTGCTTTTCCCCCGCACATCGAAGATGGCCGCCATGGGCATGCTCGCGCGCAGGCGAGTCTGCGCGGCGGCGCTGAGCGGCAGCCCGGATTCAAGGTTGAGGCAATACATCGCGCTGAGGGTTTCGAGCTGCTGCAGCCCGGCGTCGCTGAAGTTGCCTTTGACGATTAGGCGGCTCAGCCTCGTCATCCGGCTGATGTCTTGAAGCGCGCGATCGGTCATGCCGGGGCCGTCAATGGACAGTGCTTCAAGATTGAGAAGCCCCGTCAGGCGCGCGGCACCCGCGTCTGTGATCGAACCGGCCTGTTTCACCGGGTGCGATACGATCAGGGATTTCAGCCGGGTCAGGTTCGCGACGCTTGCGAGGTCCTCGTCCGTCATGAACGGAAGCGAGACGCGTTCGAGGCTGGCAAGGCCGGAGAGGTCGATCGCCTCATCGCGGAACTGCTGCTTTGACATCGACCTTGGCGCCCACACGTTGAATTTTGGGCGGAATTCATACGTTGCCGGAACGATCTCGAGCTCGCGGAGCCGGGGCAATTTGTTGATTCGGTTCACACCGGCGGCCGTGACGGTCAAACGATCCGCGTTCAGGTACTCCAATGATTTTGCGTCGGCAAGCGTGGCGAAACCTCTGTTGTCGATCTTGCGGGATTTGTCGATCGTCAGGCGCTTGAGATGCGGCAGGCGGGCAATGCTCGCAAGCCCTTCGTTCGAAACCTCTTCGCCGCGGATCAATAATTCCTCCAGCTTCGATTGAGGCGTGCACAGCGCGGCCAATCCGCGATCGCCATACAATTGTCCTTTGATAAAAGGCATGCGGCCGAGGTCCAGGTGCTTGAGATTCGGCAACTGCGCCAGGATGGCGAGCTTGTCGTCGCCGAGGTCGCTGGCGCTGATGTCGAGATATTCGAGCGAGCGCAGTTTCTTGAGCGTTTCGGCTCCCGCAGGGCCGATCGTGTCGATCGGCCAGCAGAGCATTTTAAGCGATTTCAGATTGCTCAAATTGCCGATCGCGGTTGGGCTGATTTTGCGAGTTCCTGGGGGATATCTGATGTAGAGCCGTTCAAGGTTCGGGATGCTGCAAATTTGCGCGAATCCCGCGTCGGTGAGCGTGTTGGGCGGAACCAGTTGGATGAGAAGGGTTCGTAACGAGGCACTTTTTGCCAGCGCGGCAAGGCCGTTATCGGAGACGCGATTCGCGGTCAGGTGCAAATAGCTCAGCCGCGGCAGGTGACTCAGATGCAGCAAGCGGGAGTCGTCGATTTCGCCTGAGAGTTCGACTTCCTCGAGGCCGGGGAGTTGCTCGATCTGCGCGAAACCGACGTCGGTGATGCGCTGCTCCTTAAAATAGAGCCCCTTGAGCGTTATGATTTTTGAAAGCCGGCCAAGCCCGGCGTCGTCGAGCATGGTCGGCGCGATCAGGTATTCCAGTTCGATGCCTTCGAGGCTCTGAAGGCTGCGCGCCGAAAGCGGCTTCCAGCCGGTCTTGTCTGCCCCGGGCGTTTTCCAGAGGTTGAGGCTCCTCAGCTTTTTGAGGCCCGAGATGTATGGCATCTGATCGTCGCTGATATCCGGCGCGCTCAGCTCGCATAGGTCATCGGGCCTGAGATTCCTGAGCGGCGAAAGGTCCCGGATCCCGCTCTTCGAGACTGTCAGCGTGAGCAGCTTGCCTGCGGGAACGGTAACGTCTCCGCGTGCCTCGCCGAATGGGGTGCTGCTGATTCCGTCGATCCAGTGGTAGTAGGTCTCGATCTCGCGTTTCGCGCCGGCATCTCGAAGCGAGAGCCAACCGAGCGAGTGGTCTTTCGGGAAATGCACGACGCGGGCGGCGGGCGCGGGTTGTGGCGCGAACGCGTGCATGGGCTGGATCATGCGGACGACCGGTTGGGCCTCATATCGCGGCAGCTTGCGGTCGCCCTGGACGTTGAACATCATCACGACCGGCAGTTGCCTATAGAGTTGCTTCACGGCGACCGGGTCGAAGTGGTTTGCGGTGCTGACGTTGAGCGCCCAGAGTGATTTCAGCGGCTGGAGGTATTGCAGGCCGGCGGTCGTGAAGTTGCCGGTGATCGTGAGGCCGGTCAGGCCGCGCAGCGATGGCATCGCGCCGATTTTTTGCAGCGCGCCGTCGGTGAAGTTGCCGCTCAGCCACACGGTCGCAAGCCGGTTCATGCCGGACAGATAGTTCAGGCCGTCGTCGGTGAGATTCGGCCCGCCTTCTAAAATGAGGGTCTGCATCGATTTGAGGTTCGCCAGGTGAGCCATGCCGGCGTTACTGATCCCGGATGAGATCACGCCCTTGGTGTTAACCCGGTCGCCGAGGATGAGCCTGTTCAGGTTGGGCAAATTGGCAAGGCCGGCGAAGTCTTCGTCGCGCCATGCCGATCCGGCCTCGATCGTCAGGCGCAGCGATTCGAGGTTTCGAAGGCCCGACAGGTCGAGCGCGGATTTGTCGTGAGTGACATATTCGGCGATCAGTTTGCGTAGTTGAGTGCAGGTGTTGAGCCGGCTGAGGCCGCCGACGGTGATCGTGCCGGTGATCGCGTTTTTCGGGATCGAATTGTTCGGCGGCAGCGTGAGCTCGGTAAGCGTCTTGATTTTCCCAAGCTTCGCCACGCCGGCGTCGGAGACTTGCGGGGCAACGAACAGGTCCAGACTCCGGAGCTTCGGAAGGCGCGCGATCGAGTCGATGCCGGCGTCCGTGATGCCGCGCCCACCGATATGGAGCGTCTCGAGGTTCGAGAGGCTTTCAATTTGACGCAGCGCGGCGTCGGTGACCGGGCTGTTGCTCGATCCACTGATCCGCAGGAATTTCAAATTTTTAAGATTCTCGATCCCGACGAACGTGTCATCCGTGATGTTCAGGTTCGGCATCGTGAGGT
>JAJFUE010000120.1 GCA_021372575.1 bacterium
TCATCAGCTCCGGGCCGAAGACTTCGCTCTTGCGATTGTAAGCCGCCTCGATCCGCTCGAGGACCTTCTCCAAAAACTCCTGCGCGCTGTCGAGCGTCGGGGCCTCGAGATCGTTGAATTCGCCGAACGGAACCGACCGCCGCAGCCAGTCGCGGAAGCCCTGAATGTTCCATTCTTCCTCGTTCGATCCCTCGCAGAATTCGGTCCACCCGTTGCTGATGGCCTCGCTGCTGATGTCGAGGATCTCGTCGCCCATGTTGCCCTGGCTGACGAGCGCGCGGCGGCGCAGGCCATAAATCGCCTCGCGCTGCTTGTTCATGACGTTGTCGTAATCGAGCGTGCGCTTGCGCTGTTCGAAGTTGATCCCCTCGATCTTTTTCTGCGCCGATTCGATGGCGCGCGTCGCGATGCGGTGCTCCAGCGGCTGGCCTTCCTCGAAACCCTTGGCCATCAGCGAGGCCATGCGATCGCTGGCGAACAGGCGCATGAGCTCGTCCTCGAGCGAAACGAAGAACCGCGACGAGCCCGGGTCGCCCTGGCGGCCGGCGCGGCCACGAAGCTGCCGGTCGATGCGCCGCGCCTCGTGGCGCTCGCTGCCGATGATCTGCAGGCCCGATGCCGGCGGATTCGGATCTTCCTTGATTTGTTCGGGTTTGGGCAGGTCCAGAACGCCCTGTTGGAGCTTGATGTCGGTGCCGCGGCCGGCCATGTTCGTGGCGATCGTGACCGCCCCGATCTGGCCCGCGTTCTGGACGATGAGCGCTTCTTTTTCGTGCTGCTTCGCGTTCAGGACCGAGTGCGAGATGCGCACGCGCGTCAGCATCTTGGAGATGACTTCGCTCATCTCGACACTGGCCGTGCCGACCAGCACCGGCAGCCCGTAGCCGTGCAGCCGTTTGATTTCCTCAACGATCGCGTTGAGCTTTTCGCGCTTCGTCTTGTAGATCAGGTCGTTCTGGTCCTTGCGGCGCAGAGGCTTGTTGGTCGGGATCACCGCCACGTTCATCTTGTAGGTGTGCGCGAATTCCTCGGATTCGGTTTCGGCCGTTCCGGTCATGCCCGCGAGCTTCCGGTACATGCGGAAGTAATTCTGCAGCGTGATCGTCGCGAGGGTCTGCGTCTCTTTCTCGATCGTGACGCCTTCCTTGGCTTCGACCGCCTGGTGCAGTCCGTCGCTCCAGCGCCGGCCCGCCATGAGGCGGCCGGTGAACTCGTCGACGATGATGATTTTGTTGTCCTGGATGACGTATTCGACGTCTTTTTCGTAGAGGAGGTAGGCGCGCAGGAGCTGGCTGATGTTGTGCAGCTCCTCGGTGCGCTCCTCGTGGCGCGCCATCGCCTCTTCCTTGAGCTTGTCCTTTTCCTCCTGGCTGATGTCGGCGCGGCCCTCGATCTGCGCGAACTGGCTGACGACGTCCGTGATGAGGAACAGGTCGGGGTTCTCCGGCGAGATCGTGGTGCGGCCCTTTTCGGTCAGGTCGATCGTGTGCGACTGTTCATCGACGACGAAATAGAGGTCGCCCTCGAGCTCGTGCATGCGCTTGTCGCGCATGAAGTCGTTTTCGACGCGGTCGATGAGCCGTTGGATCGGCGCCTCGCCGGCGACCTTCATCAGCCGCTTGTGCTTGGGCGAGCCCTTGCGCGCCTGAAGCAGCTTGATGCCCGCCTCGTAGCGGCGCGGGTCCTTGTCGTTATCGCCGATTTCCGCGAGAATCTTCTCGGCGTCCGCGACGATCTGGTTGACCAGGTTCATCTGCAGGCCCACGAGCCGCACGACCATAGGTTTGAGCCGGTCGAACATGTGCGTCGAGCGATCGACCTGGCCCGAGATGATGAGCGGCGTCCTGGCCTCGTCGATGAGCACGGAGTCCACTTCGTCAACAATGGCGTAATGGTAACCGCGCTGCACGAGGTTCTCCGGCGACAGCGTCATGTTGTCGCGCAGGTAGTCGAAACCGAATTCGTTGTTCGTGCCGTACGTGATGTCGCAGTTATACGCGGCGCGCCGTTCCTCGGGGGTCATGTTCGTGAGGATCACGCCGACCGTCATGCCCAGCATCTGATAGACGGGCCCGATCCACTCCGAGTCGCGCCGCGCGAGGTAATCGTTGACCGTGACGAGGTGCGCGCCCTGGCCCTCGAGGGCGTTCAGATACATCGGCATCGCGGCGACGAGCGTCTTGCCTTCGCCGGTGGCCATTTCCGCGACGTTGCCGCGGTGCAGGTAGATCGCGCCGCACAGCTGCACGTCGAACGGAACCATTTCCCACTTCTGCTCGATGCCGCCCGCGACCCAGCTCTTGCCGCACAGCCGGCGGCAGGTTTCCTTGACGGCCGCGTAGGCCTCCGGCAACAGGTCTTCAAGCGTGGCACCCTCGGCCAGCCGCGCGCGGAACTCGGCCGTCTTGCCCTGCAATTCCTCATCGGTCAAGTCATGCAGCGTTTCATAGACCGCGTTGATCTGATCGATGACCGGCTTGACTTTCTTGTAATTATACGCGCGCTTGTCGCCCGTAAAGAACCGGAAGATCCGGGTGAAAATGTCCATTCGCAATCCTCTTTATGCCCGGCCGCCCATGCGCCGGGTGTCGTTCCATCAAGTACACCGTTCCTATTATGCCCGTCCCGGCGGGATACGGTCAATGGCAGATAGGTCAGAAACCAATGTGGGGCCGCCGCCCCGCCGGCCATTTCATTTCATACTCCCTCCAAAGCAGCGGGTTGAATCGCCGTTGTTGCGATTCAACCCACGATCAAGGTCGCGTCATCCCGAACCGATTAATCGGTTCGACAAAATCCTGCGCGCGTGCCTGTCAAACCGATTAATCGGTTCCTGTTTCTTCCGTTCTCATCCTCCTGTAATTCGCAGGCCCATGCCGCCATAAACAAATCCGGGCGGCGTCCTGCATGAACGCCGCCCGGAGTCGCCATTTGTTCCGAATCTATCAGCGCTGATTTTTCCTCAGGTTATTGTTCGTGTTGCGCGTGTTCCTGTTGAGGTTGTTCGTATTGCGGGTCGAGTTCGTATTCCGGTTGGTATTGGTGTAAGTCCTGTTCTGGTTCGTCGTGTTGTTGTTTGCTCCGGCGCGAACATAGGGCGAACCCGATCCGGTCCCGGTTCGATTGATGTTGTTCTTCACATAAGGCGTTCTGACCGGGAGCGGCGTCTTGATCACATTCGGTTTCGCGTTGACGACCGGTGTCTTGATCGCGCTTGGAGTTCTGACCGCTATCGGCGTCCTGACGGCGGTTGCGGCCGGGGTTCTTAAGGCGCCCGGCGATTTGACGGTTGTAGTTTGAAGCGCTCCTTGTTTAGACGAAGCTTGAGTCGCTTGGGGCTGAATCGTTTTGAGAGAGGCTTTTTGTTGAATAAGTATTTCAGTGGGTGGTTTGCAAACCGAGCACGCCTTATAACCCTTTGCAACGGCTTCGGCGATTTTGATTTTTTCACCACTATTCCACAAATATTGGCAGTTGTTCATGTGGTAATCGTTTCCATATTTTGTAATGTAAACGATGTAGTTCGGCGCCACTTTGGGTCCGGCGCCAAAAACATTGAAGCAAAAGCATACAAATAGAAAACATGCTGCGGTAACGGCTTTCATGTGATGCCTCCAAGAATTTATAGACGGCCAAATCCAGTTGGATACTAACCCTATAATGTGAATACTTCAATTTGAATATGACCTCGCATTTGGTTTCGACCATATTCATTTGATTTTTCCACCACGAATCGAAACGATGGCTCCAGAACTGGAGGCGCTTGCCCGGTGAACCTGTCCATCCACCAACTGGCGATGTTCCGCGAAGCGGCCGACCGCCTCGTGCGCGAAGATTATCAGCCGTATCTCGAATTGCGCCGGATGCTGGCGCGGCCGGCCGATCTTGACCGCGCCGCGTTTCGAAAACTGTTCACGCGGTATTATGTCCTGAACGTCGGCGGCCTGAGCCGCGAGTGGAAAGACCGGTTCTTCGAGTGGCTTTTCCGCGCGCTGCAGCATGGCTCTGATCCATACACCCATATCCTCAAGGATTTGTATCAATACCCGAGGCTAAAGGGCGATCAGGTCCTGGCGTTTTCGTTCGTCTCCAAGCTTGTCGCGATCCACGACGAGTCGCGGCCGATCTTCGACGCCCATGTCGGTAATTTCTTCGGTCTCGGCGCCCCGAAAATCGGCAGCATCGACCACCGGATCGCCGGTTTTATAACCAATCTTGATCGCATTAAAAACGCCTACGAAACCTGGCCGCGCGATCCCCGCTTCCAGAAATTGCTCGAGATCCTTAAAAAACGGACGAACGATTCCGAACTCATGCAATGCCACCCCAACCGCCTGTGCGATTTCCTGGTGTGGACCGTTGGCCGATTGAAAATAGGTGAGGATCATGCCGAAGGTTGAATCCAAGCCCGCCCCGCGGCAGGATTGCGGCATCCCCGTCGGCTGCGCGCGCGAGGTGCCGATGTGGAAAGTCGCGCTCGATAATTTTCCCGTCGCCGTGATGTTTGTGCTCGGCGCGGCGATCGTCTGGCCGATCACGGCCGTCGGCGCCCTCGTGTTCCTCGGTTATTGCGGCCTGTCGATCGTTCTGTTCTGGGCGCTCATCTGCCCGTATTGCCATCACTACAACACGCGCGCCTGCCCGTGCGGCTATGGCATCATGGCGCCGAAGTTCTTTAAGCCGCGCCCCGGCCGCGACTTCAAGAAGGTTTTCAAGAAGAACATCGCCGTCATGTATCCGTGCTGGGCCGTCCCGTTCGTGGCCGGCGTCTATCGGTTGTGGGCCGATTATTCCCGCCCGCTGCTGGCAATCTTCGTCGCGTTCTGCGTGATCGGATTCGTCTTCATCCCGCTCATCGCCAAGCTCGTCGGCTGCCGTTCCTGCACGATGAAGGCCAACTGCCCGTGGATGTCGTAGGCTTTAGATGGGTCTTATAGGTCCCATGAAATTCCGCACTCCGCATTCCGCACGCCGCATTCATCCGTATCGCTTTTTGTTACACCCTTCCCTGATATGGCTCATTTTCCGGGATTTTTTCGGCCTGTCTTTTTTTTGATTCATAT
>JAJFUE010000122.1 GCA_021372575.1 bacterium
GATCAGGTGCTCATCGACCGTGTAGTGATGGTAGTGGTCGATGCGCACCATCGCGCGGACCTGCTCGAATTCCGGTATCAACAGCTCGAGCGCGCCGCACTCGTGCATGTCGGCGATCGTCTGGTCGATCGCGGCGGCCGAGCCGAGGATCTGCATGAACCGCCGGCAATTGGCCTTGTCGGCGGCAAACGACTCGCCCAGCCCGCCGCTCACGCGGCCGAGGATCTCGAGCGCCGACTCCGACATGCGCCAGCCGTGAAGCGCAGCCTTCTCGAACAGCGCCATCAGCCGGTGCGGGTCGCCGATCAGTTCCCTTTCGGCTTCGGGCGATAAATACAGCACGTCGCGTTCGATCCACGATCCGTCGCTGAGCTTGCGCCGTTTCGACGGGCCGTACAGCTCCTTCGCGAGCCACGGCTGCCGCCGCGTGAGCTCGCGCATCGCGCGGCTCGACACCCCGGCGATGATCCGCGCGTGCTGGTAATAAAAGCCCATGAACCGCTCTTCGGCCGTGTAGAGCGGATCGGCCTCGTAGCCGAGCCGCTTCGCGATCGCCGGCTGATACGCGAATTCGAGCCGGTCCTGCTTGATGCCGGCCGCCGCGTGAAGCTCGTTGCGCACCGTGTAGAGCGTGTCAATCGCGTCGCGGAACTTCTCGAGCGTCGCCGCCTCGATCCCCGCCAGTTCGGTCAACGCGCCGATATCCGACGACCCCGCGATCGCGTCCAGCACCCACTGCACGCTGTGCACGTCGCGCAGGCCGCCCTCGCCCTCTTTCAAGTTCGGCTCCAGCAAATACACCGTCGCCTCGTATTTTTCACGCCGCTGTTTCCATTGCTGATAGACCGCGCCCAGGAACCAGCGCCGGTCGGCGCCCGTGATCCGCTTGCGCAACATCGTCATCAATTTTTCCGCCGGCTGTTTCGCCCCTGCGATCAACCGCCCTTCGAGCAGCGCCGTCGTCGAGTCAAGGTCGTGCCCGACGCGCTCGAGGCACTGCGCGGGCGTGCGCGCGACGGTGCTCATGCGCAGCTTGCAATCCGTCAGCAAATGCAGCAGCGGCTTGATGAGGTCCTCGCACTCCGGCCCCGGCTCGCACATCAGGAACAGCAAGTCGATGTCGGATAGAAGGCTCAGCGCGCGCCGGCCATACCCGCCCAGCGCCATCAGCGACAGCTGCGGCGCCGCCCCCTTGTGGCGCTCCTTGTAGCTGTCTGTCTCGTGCCGCAGCGCCGTCGCGATGAGCGCGTCGTGCGCGGCCGTGAACCGCGCCAGCGCCACGCGCCCGCTGAGCCGCGGATTGTTTTCCCTCAGCCACGCCTGCACATCCGCCAGGTACGCCTGCGCCCGGCTGATGAACTCGGCGCGCGCCATCGACGCATCGACATAGCCCTCGATGGCCGGCGGGTGATCGGCCCTCTGTTTCGCGGTCGGCGTCATTTCACCAGCCCGTATTTTTCGATTTTGCGGTAGAGCGTCGCCGGCGAGATCTCGAGCCGCCGCGCCACTTCCTGCACGTTCCCCGCGCACAGGTCGAGCGCGTTCTGGATGCGGTCGCGCTCGACCTGCCAGAACGGCTGGATGGATTCGGGGCTGGCCGGCATGTCGCCCGCCACGGCCGTGGCGAACGGCGGGTTGGTCGATTCGGCGTTGCCGGTCGCGGCGCGCGCCGCGCGAATGAACTCGGGCAGCATCTCCACCGTCACGCGGTCGCCGTCGTTGAGGATCACGATGTGCTCGATCACGTTGCGCAGCTCGCGCACGTTGCCCGGCCACGTGTAGCGCTCCATCGCGCGCAGCGCCTTGAGATCGAACCCGTGAAACCGGCGTTCGTTGGCCGCCGCGAGCTCCAGCAGGAACTTGGCCGCGATCAGGCCGATGTCCTCGCGCCGCTCACGCAAGGCCGGCAGGTGCAGCCTCAGCACGTTCAGCCGATAAAACAGGTCCTCGCGGAACCGGCCGTTCTGAACGGCTTCGGACGGATCCTTGTTCGTCGCCGAGAGAATGCGCACATCGACCTTTGTCGGCCGCGTCGCCCCGATCCGGTAAAACACCCGCTCCTGGATCAGCCGCAGCAGCTTGGCCTGCAATCCCAGATCCATCTCCGCGATTTCATCGAGGAACAGCGTGCCCTCGTGCGCGCGCTCGAAGCATCCCTTGTAGAGTTCGACGGCGCCGGTGAACGAACCCTTCTCGTGCCCGAACAGTTCGTTCTCCAGCAGGTCCCGCGGAATCGCAGCGCAATTGATGGCGATGAACGGCTTGCCCGACCGCCCGGACAGTTCATGAATCGCGCGCGCAACCAGCTCCTTGCCCGTGCCGCTTTCGCCGGTGATCATCACCGTCGCCGTCGTCGGCGCGACCGACTCGATCATCGAATAAATCTCGAGCATCTGCGGGCTGTTGCCGGCCATGCCGTGAAACTCGCGCGGCGGCTCCAGCTTGCGCCTTAGCGAGCGCACTTCGCGCCGCAACTGATTTTGCTCGACCGCGTTGCGCAGCGTGTTGTTGAACCGGTCGATATCGACCGGCTTCGTCAAGAAATCGAACGCCCCGCGCTTCATCGCCTCGACCGCCTTGTCGATCGTCCCGTAGGCCGTGATCATGATCACCGGCAGGTCGGGATTCGTGCGGTGCAGCTCGGAAAGAAGGTCGAGCCCGTTGGCGTCCGGCAACATCATGTCGAGCAGCACGGTCGCGTATTGCTTTTCGCCGAGCAACCGGCGCAAATCCTCGCCGGTCTCACCGGTCACCGCGTCAAAGCCCAGGTCCCGGATGTTATACTCGAAAAAGCGGAGCAGGTTGCTTTCGTCATCGATGGCAAGGATGGCCGGTTTGTCCACGATCAAGAACACCTCGCGCCCAAAATAGCCCGGACACATTAAAGTAACATAAATTCGAATCACACAGAAATGCGAATTGTATTTTCCGCCGATCCATATACAGTCATCGATGTACGATCGTTCGAAACATCAAATGTTCAAACAACCCCAAACGGAGGCGAACGATGAAACTCAGGCTGGTTGGATTTCTGGTCGCGGCGTGCGTCGCCTGGCTCGGAACGGGGTGCTCGGCCTTTGAGGCGGCGCCGCCGGTCACGAAGGTCCCCAACGGCGGGATCATCCCCGCGCCGGCACATTTCGAGCCGGCAGAAGGCGCGTTCGTCATCCGCGCCGCCACGCAGATCTTCGTAAGCAGGACCGCAAACTTCGGATCGAAGGACAAATCGGACCGCGAAGCGGCCGAATTCCTGCGCAACAGCATCAAAGAGCGGACCGGGCTCGAGCTCAAGCTGCAAAGCGTCGGCGGCGACTTCGTCCATGAGAAACCGCGCAAGGGAACGATCTGGCTCGACTTCTCCGCCGTCGCGTCGAAAAACCCGGAAGGCTACCGGCTGACCATCGCACCCGACGGCATCACGATCATGGCGCCGACGGGAGCGGGCCTTTTCTACGGTGCCGTGTCGCTGCTGCAGATGATCGAGGCGCAAAACCCCGGGCCGGGCAAGCCCGTTGCCGTGCCGGCCGCGCGCATCCAGGACCAGCCGCGTTTCGGCTACCGCGGCATGATGATCGACGAATCCGCGCACCACCTCGGCGTCGCCTGCACCAAGCAGACCATCGACATGATGGCGTGGCTCAAGATCAACCGCCTGCACTGGCATGTCGCCGACACGCGCGGCTTCCGCATCGAGATCAAACAATACCCGAAACTGACGCAAATCGGCCCCGAGGGCGCGCGCACGCTCGACCCCTCCGGCAAGTGGTTCTTCACGCAGGACGACGTCCGCGAGCTCGTCCAGTACGCCCGAGACCGCAACGTCATGATCATCCCCGAGATCGACATGCCCGGCCACGCCATCGCATCCACGCGCGCCTATCCCGAGATTAACGGCGGCGGCAATCCCGAAGGCTGGACGTTCAACCCCGCGAAGGAACAAACCTACGAATTCCTGCAGAACGTCTTGACCGAAGTCGCCGATCTGTTCCCCGACACGCCTTACATCCACGTTGGCGGCGACGAAGTCTATCTCGGCTACAAAGCGTGGGAGAAAAGCCCCGAAATCTCCGCCTTCATGCGCGACAAGGGCTTCAAATACCCCGTCGAGCTGGAACACTACTTCAACCGCCGCATGGCCGGCTTCATTAAAACAAAACTCAACCGCGACACGATGGGCTGGGACGAGATGACCTCCAGCGGCATCACGCGCGACAACCTCATCCTGTTCTGGTGGCACAACGAGTGGCCGCTGACGCTCAAAAAAAGCCTCGGCGACGGCTACCGCTGGGTGCTCTGCCCGCGCGATCCGTGCTACTTCGATTTCGTCCAGTTCAAGGGCCAGAAGGTCGGCCGCACGATCTACCGCAGCACGAAGCTCATGAACGACCTGTGGCGCGTCTATGACAACTACCCCGACCGCTACTACAACTACGTGCCGGCCGGTGCCGAAAAGAACGTCCTCGGCATCGAGGCGTGCACGTGGATGGGCTCGGCGGTCTCGATCAAGCGCGTGCAGTTCCTGTTCTACCCGCGCCTTGCCGCAATCGCCGAGGACGGCTGGACGCCCGCCGACAGGAAGAACCTCGACGACTTCAAGGCGCGCGTCCCGCTCCTGCTCAAGGAATTCGACCGCCGCGGCATCTACTACTGCAACCCGTTCGACCCGACCCTGACCCCCGAGCCCGCCGCCGGCCGCCAAACGCTGAATTAAAGCCGGTATCAACAATCAAGCCCCGGAAGGCACCCGCGCTCCGGGGCTTTTCTTTGTAGCAAAATAAATTTTGAACTCCTGACCGAAAATTCCACCAGCGCTCGCACGAGGTCGGAATTTCAGCCAGGAGTTCAAAATTCATTTTGCCATTCCATCAAAACCTTCTCCAAAACTCCTTCCACCTTTGCGCCAGCGGCTTGGGGTATTCGACCACGAAACTGCCTTTGGGCCGGTCGATCTCGAACCGCCCCCCGCGCGCGTAGCTCTCCGCGATCTCGCGCACCGTCGTGTTCTTGAACTCCATCGGAAAATCTGAAGCCTTGATCGCATTGGCCGGCTTCGGGTTTCCGCTCGACGACCACACGCTGAGTTGCAGCGCTGCACGTAGAAAATTTTCCATCTCATACGCCTGAGTGAAATACACATACGGGATTTTCACATCGAGCAGGTTGCGCGGCGGCGGCGTGTCGATACCCGGAATCTGCGGAAGCTCCATGAAAATCCTGTGCCGCCGCGCCTGGCGCGTGACCTTGATCGTTTCGATCGGGCCCGTGCCACCGAATTGAAGCTTGCACAATCCGTTCATCGCACCTTTGTCGCCGCCGCGCACCGTCTTGCCATTCGCATCCACGCCCTCGAAATCAACAGCCCAGAACTGATATTGCGGCCACACGTGAAGCACCAGCTCCCGGTCCTTGCCGGTGAATGATGAATATTCGTAGTGGCTCTTCTTGATTTGGCTATTGTACCCCTGGTAATCGGTCCACGCGCTTTGCGACGACGACGACGATGGCAACACCGCGGCAACATACATCGACAGCGAATCACTCGTGAATCCTGCGCCCTGCTTCGCCGGGAACGTGAACGTCTCGACCGGCCCCGACGCGATTTCGAGCATCACCTCGACCGGTCTCTTGCACAGCAGCGCGCATGGCCCCCGCGCGCGCAGATTCGATTTCCGTCCCAGTCTGCTCCGTCCGCCGCTGCCAATCGCCTGGTGCGTCTCCGCATCGAAAAAAATCATCTTCACGAGTTTGACGTCGGGCGTGGAGAGCGATTTCGTCACGCTGAAATCGAGCCGCAACGTCGGGAACGCGTATTCGAAATAATATCTGGGCAGCGTCGATGTCGCGACCGACACCAGTCTCATGGCCGGCGTGTATGTCGAGCGCGTGTTCAGGTGCGTGGTCGCGTCACGCACCTCGACGTCGATGGTGTTGAGTTTGAGCCGCACGCCGTCGATTTCGAGCTCCTCGTCGGGCCGCATGCGATGCATCTGATATTCATAAGAATTCGGCGGCGCGTCTTGCGGCGCGTTGAAATTGATCACGATCTTCGTCGGCGACGTCACGACGTTGATCGTCTTCATCACGCCCGGATTGAACGGCACCGCCGCAACCGGCTGCGCATGCGCTTCATCCCACTCCTTTTGCCGCCAGCCTGAACGCTGCCCGACCGGCTCTCGCCGACTCGAATTGAACCACGCCCACGCAAAAAGCATCGCCGTGAGGATCAGGATCGAAACGATTTCAATCACCAGGCTTTTGGGAAACTTCATTCGGGAACTCCAGTTTGTTTAGACAAGCCCTTTTCTGAGGGCGACTGCAACAATTCCAGCGGAACAGGCTCTTCCGCGGCCCGGTTTTGGGCCATTTGTCGCAGTAAGATCCCTGTTCGCTCAATCAGAAAACATTTCGGATTCAGGTTTCGGGCCTTGTTCATATAATCATCGCTCTTCGCAGTATTGCCGCGCCTCATTTCCGCAACCGCAAGGCAGCAACAATTGATCGCCTTGTTTGCCTCGGGTTGCCCCGGCGCCTCCATCGAGGACTTCAGAAGCGTCGCGGCCTCGTCTATCTTGCCGAGCCACGACAGGACCATTCCCCTCGTCCCCTGAACAGCCGGAACCCAACCGAGATTGGCCATTGCGCGACTGGAGAACTCGTCGGCCTCGGCCAGCAACTCGGGCGTTTCCATCAACGCGTCCACGTAAGCAATGTTGTTTTCGATGATCGCGCGCGCCGGAGGCTTATCCATCGCTTCCTGAAGCAGCTTGATGTATTCTTCGCGCGCTTCGCGCAACTGCCATTGTTCCGTCCACAGCATCGGGCCGGCAAGCCGAAGATTCAGATTGGAGGGACAAATCCCGAGCCCTCTCTCGATCCATGACGCCGCTGTTTCAAAATCGCCCTGCAAAAAGCAATCAAGCGTTTCGTGCATGTAGGATTCCGCGATTTTTTGGTTGATCAATTCCTTCTTCATAAACAACGCCTGCAACAGTTGTCCCCCGTCGGACCACAACTTCCCGAGCGGGATCGTGACTCTGAACGGGACCATGTTGATAACAAACTGAATAACATTCGCGAGGAAAAACATCTTGAGCGGGATCAGACGATGGTCTCCCTCACTGATGCTGAACAAGAAAGTTCCTCTGCCCACGTAGAAAGCAGGCGCTGCGGCGATCGCAAGCGCCAAGTTCGCCAGCGGCCCGCACGCGACCACGATGAACATTCGGATCCGGTAAAATCGCGGCGGGAATGGCGTCACCAGCGTGATCCCGCCAATCGGCGGCCCATTGAGTTCCGCGGGAATCCCCAGAATACGTCCCTTAAAAAAAGTTTTCCCGTAATTGATCTGGATCTTACGAGGCCTCCAACCGACCATCCGCGCGACCAGCGCATGGCCGAATTCATGCGGAATTGCAGACACAACAAAAAAACAAAGCAGGATAAAAAAATTGAGATGCCTCCAATTCTTGGTCTCTTCGGGCGCGAGGCGCGTTCCCATGAATAAACAAATCCCCAGCAGCAGGAACAGGACGATGCCCACCGTTCGCGTCTTCTGCTGGCGCTTGAGCCAGCACGGCGGGCAGTAGCTCTTCCCGTTCTGTTTTCTGAATACCTTTTCCAGCTCCGTCGTCACGCCGCATGCGTTGCATTTCGCGCCCATGTTGCATTGCCCCTTGTCGAACTTGGGCCAAGCATCAATGCGAACACGATCATTTGCAATCGATTTTTAACCCGGCAGGTCGCGCCGTTTGTGAAGCGCAGTCTGTTACTGAACGGCGCCCGGAAGACAAAATCCTCCCCGCATGCTATGATGTCTTCAAAAGGACGCGGCACATGTGCGGCATCATTGGCGTCATTGCGCGGCGCGATGTCGGCGCCACTTTGCTCGAGGGCCTCAAGAACCTCGAATACCGCGGCTACGACTCGGCCGGCTTCGCCGTCATCCGCGACGGCGACGGCTTCGTCGTGCGCAAGGAGGTCGGCCGCGTCGGGCAGCTCGACCAGTACCTGCCCGACGCCGCCGGCGGCAAGATCGGCATCGCGCACACGCGCTGGGCCACGCACGGCCCCCCGACGCAGATCAACGCCCACCCGCACCTGAGCAACGACGGCCGCTTCGCCATCGTGCACAACGGCATCATCGAAAACTACGCCGTCCTGCGCGAGCTTCTCGAAAAATACGGCGTGCGCTTCGTCAGCCAAACCGACAGCGAAGTCGTCGCGCAACTCATCGCGCACGAGGCGCGAAACGGCGCCGCCGACCCGATCCGCGAGGCCGTCCTGCGCCTCGAGGGCACGTTCGGCCTGCTCATCCTCGACCGCGAAAACCCCAATCGCCTCGTCGCCGTGCGCCAGGGCAGCCCGCTCCTCATCGGCATCGGCGAGGGCGAATACTACGCCGCCTCCGACGCCGCCGCGATCCTCGCGCACACGCGGCAGGTCATCTACATCGACGACGGCGAGATCGCCGAGATCACGCTCGACGGCTTCCAGACGCACACGTTCGCCAACGAGCCCGTCGTCCACGCCCCCTCGCGCATCGACTGGGAGATCGAGTCGATCGAAAAGGGCGGCTACCCGCACTTCATGCTCAAGGAGATCATGGAGCAGCCGCAGGCGCTGCGCAACTGCTTCGCCGGCCGCCTGCGCCCCGTCGAGGGCACCGTGCGCCTCGGCGGCATCGCCCCGCTCGAGGACGATTTCATCCGCCGCCTGGGGCGGCTCGTGATCACCGGCTGCGGCACGGCGTGGCACGCCGGGCTCGTCGGCGAATACCTGCTCGAGGAACTCGCGCGCCTGAGCGTCGAGGTCGAATACGCCAGCGAGCTGCGCTACCGCAACCCGATCCTCGGCTACGGCGACCTGCTGATCGCGATCAGCCAGTCCGGCGAAACGGCCGACACGCTCGCGGCGCTGCGCGAGGCCCGCCTGCGCGGCGCGCGCGTCATGGGCATCTGCAACGTCGTCGGCTCCACGATCGCGCGCGAGGCCGGCATAGGCGTCTATACGCACGCCGGCCCCGAGATCGGCGTCGCATCAACCAAGGCGTTCGTCACGCAGGTCGCGACGCTCGCGATGCTGGCCATCCAGTGGGGCCGCCTGCGCGGCGTCTTGAGCCACGTCGATGCAACGCGCCTCGCCGAGTCGCTCGAGCAAATCCCCAACCACATCGCGCATGCGTGCGGGCAGTCCGACACCATCCGCGCCATCGCCGAGGCCTACGCCGACACATCCAACGCGCTCTATCTTGGTCGCGGCATCAATTTCCCGATCGCATTGGAAGGCGCATTAAAGCTCAAGGAAATCGCCTACATCCACGCCGAGGGCTACCCCGCCGCCGAGATGAAGCACGGCCCGATCGCGCTCATCGACGAGCGCATGCCGGTCGTCGTCATCGCCACCGAGGACAAGATCCGCGACAAGATTCTCTCGAACATCCACGAGATCCGCGCGCGCAAGGGCCGCGTCGTCGCCGTCGCCACCGAGGGCGACACCGCGATCGCCGAGAACGCCTCGCACGTGATCTACGTCCCGCGCGTCCCGCCGATCCTCTCGCCCCTCGTCAACGTCATCCCGCTCCAATTGCTCGCCTATCACGCCGCCGCCATCCGCGGCTGTGAAATCGACAAGCCCCGCAACCTTGCCAAGAGCGTCACCGTCGAATGATGAATGATGAAAGATGAAAAAATAGGTGAATACCTGGTTGGGCGCAGCCCATCCGGTCCATTTCGTCCACTCCAATCCGCCCCATCCTCCGCCTCTACTCGATCTTCCCGTTCACCGACTTCTGCGTCCGGAAGATGTTCCCGAAGCTCACCGACCCGTTCGTCGGGTCGTAGGGGATGTCGCACCCCTTGAGTATCGGATCGACCGTGATCAGCGCATCGTCGGAGTATTTCTTGTCCGGCCCGAAACTGACCAGCCGCCACCGGCCGTACTTCCTCAGCGCGCCGTAGTTGAGCGTCGGCACATCCACGGCCTCCACCGGCGGCGGATACCCGATCGCGGCGTCGTTCATGAACTCGTCGCGCCCGACGATCTTCTGATACGTGTAGAAGCGCTCCAGCTCGCCATAGACCGGGTGCAGCTCGCGCTCGCAAAACGGATCGATCAGCCGCGCATTGGTCAGGTAGGCGATGGGCGTCGTGATGGTGATCGGAACGACGTTATAGACCCCGTCGTTGAGCGGGTAGGCGTTGTTGTCGATGTGATAGGCCTCGATGCCCGTCGCGATCGTGCGCAGGTCCGACTGCACGCGGCTGACCTTGGCCCGCACCTGCGCCTCGAGGAAGTTGGGAACCGCGATCGCCGCGAGAATGGCAATAATCGCCACGACAATCAGCAGTTCGATCAGGGTGAAGGCGACACACCGGCTCCGCATGACAATCTCCGGACGACTCATATTCGTATATCGACGATCATTATTGAATCGCCGGCCCGGAATCGTCAATCCTGGTTTTCGCGGGACCTGTTGAAGGATGGCGGAGAGGGTGGGATTCGAACCCACGGAGGGACGTAATGCCCTCACTCGCTTTCGAGGCGAGCTCCTTCAACCACTCGGACACCTCTCCGATCGTGGCTGGCAGTCCGCACCGCTGCGGACCAAAATAAGCTTATACGCCAGCGCCACGGGTCAAATCAACCCTAAAGGTCGCTAAAATTTTGTTAACATAATTTACACTTGAATCACACTTGAGAATTGACGCTTTTACGGTTCCAACATACACTACCGACGGGTCGGAATGGCCCTTTGGGGAGGTTTTCGTTGCTCGCGGCTTTCCGCTACTCGTGGATTATTTTGTTTATCGTTTGTGCCAATTTGGCCCATGCGGGCTATTTTGTGTCCACCGCCGACGAATCAAAGCTCAAGAATGCCAAGACTCTGCAAATAAAATCCTCGCATCGCTACAAGCACATCGGCTGGACCTACATCGAGATTGCCCCGCAACAGACCAACGCCAAGGCCAGGGCATTGGCAAGGGGGGCAGGCATCGACCTCGTTCCCGACAGCGTCGTCACCCTGACCCAGATTCCTTCCGATCCGCTGGTACCGAATCAGACCCACCTCGATCCCGGTTTTTCCAGCGGCGACATTCACGCATTCCAGGCCTGGGATATCCTGACGACCGCCACCGTCGCGGTGGCGATCATCGACAGCGGCATCGAAACCACACATGAGGATCTGACCGCCAATATTTGGAGAAACGAAACCGAAATCAACGGCATTGCCGACTTCGACGACGACAACAACGGCTACATCGACGATTTCTACGGCTGGAATACGTTCGACAACAACAACGACGTCATGGACACGCTCGGCCACGGCACCCGTGTCGCGGGAATCCTCGGCGCCCGCGGCCAGAACGGGATCGGCATCGCCGGCATCTGCTGGGATGTCAAGATGATGCCCGTGCGCGCCTTCCAGAACACGACCACCACGCTGAGCGTCATCGTCGATGCCTTCGATTACATCTTGTCCTCCAACAACAACGTGCGCGTCATCAACTGCAGCTTCGGCGACGACACGTTCTCGCAGCCGATGTATGACGCCATCGCCGAGGCCGGCCGCAAAGGCATCCTCGTCGTGGCCGCCGCCGGCAACAGCGCGCGCAACATCGACCTGCTTCCCTTTTACCCCGCCTCCTACAACCTGCCCAACGTGATCGCGGTCGGCGCCGTCACCATGGACGGCAATCTCTGGTCGGGATCCAACTACGGCAACACCGTCGGGGTCGTCGCGCCCGGGACCAGCATGTTCTCGACGACGATCGCCAACACCTACAATTCCGGCAACGGAACCTCCTACGCGACGCCGATCGTCGCCGGCGCCGCCGCCTTGATCATGACCCAGTGGCCCTACATGCCCGCCGAGCAGGTCAAAACCCAGATCAACCAGACCTCCCGCATCACCAACCCGCTTCTGTCCGAACAACTCGGCGGCGGCCTCCTCGACATGTACGCCATGCTCACCCGCACCATCAGTGCCGCCCACGACTGGCAACTCTACGAATAAAAAGCGATGAGCGATGAGATATGAGATTTTTTCTCTCATCGCTCATCTCTCATCGCTCAACGCTTCTTATTTTGCTATCCTCATCTTCCGATAACAAACACAGGTGCCATTTCAGCGCTGCCAGGAGGGCCTCTGCCATGCACTTGAAAAATTACCGCGTCGATGGGGACGGCTCGTGGAAGCTCGACCGCCATGACCCCGCCGATACCGATGCCTGCGCCGACAAGATCGAGGCCCGCAAGCGGCTCGAGTCCCTGCGCCCCGAACTCGTCGAACTCCAGCGCCGCCTCTACGCCGGCAACACGCACGGCCTCCTGATCGTCCTGCAGGGCCTCGACGCGGCCGGCAAGGACGGCACCATCCGCCACGTCCTCAGCGGCGTCAACCCGCAGGGCGTCCACGTCTCCAGCTTCAAGGTCCCATCGGCCGTTGAGGCCGCGCACGATTACCTGTGGCGCATCCATCACTCCACCCCCGCGCGCGGCCGCTTCAACGTCTTCAACCGCTCGCACTACGAGGATGTCGTCGCCGTCCGCGTCCACGCCGACAAGATCCTGCCCGAGTGGGCCCGCCAGCGCCCCAACCTGTGGGATGAGCGCTACGAACAGATCAACAACTTCGAAAAGCTGCTCGTCGAGAACAACATTCACATCATCAAGATCTACCTGAACATCTCGCGCGACGAACAAAAGCGCCGCCTCCAGCGCCGCCTCGACGACCCCGCGCGCAACTGGAAGTTCTCCGCCTCCGACCTTCCCGAGCGCGCCCTGTGGGACCAGTACCAGGTCGCCTACGAGCAGGCCTTCAAGCACACCTCGACCGATTATGCGCCGTGGCATATCGTGCCGTCGGACAAGAAATGGTTCCGCGACCTCGTCATCGCCGAGCTGGTCGTCAAGACCCTGCGCGACCTCAACCTCGAATACCCCAAGGCCGACCCCAAGATGCTCGAGAAAGTCCGCGTAAGCTGATGTTGGAATTTCAGCCAGGAGTTCAAACTTCAGTTTGCTCTCTCCAGCAAAATAAATTTTGAACTCCTGACCAAAATTTCGGGATTTCAGTCAGGAGTTTAAAATATATTTTGCTCTTGCAGCCTTGGCGAACTCGCTCAGCAAGCCGATGAATGAAATGATGGACATGGATGCACCAGCCGCCGACTACTCCATTCCCGGCATGCGGATTCGCCCGACTGAATCCGGCGAACTGCTCGTTCAATCATCCGTGCAGCAGGACTGGGTCGAGGAGCTCCCGACCGTCGTCGAGCGCATCTCCAACCCGCGCGTTCCCACCGCGATCCACTATCAAAACCAATTCTATCGCATCGACTCGGTCGAGCAGTCCGAAACCGGTTGGATCTATCGCATGACGCCCTGGCCCGAGAACGAACTTCGCCTCAACACATTCGAGCTCGATGCCGACCACATCAGGACCGAAACGGCCGACACGGCCCGACTCAAGCGCGACGTTGATCAGGCGCACGTCATGGTCGTATGGGCCTGGCTCCTCGGCTGGCTCCCCTCGCCCATCCAAAACCGCCTCGCCGAGCGCATCAATTTCAGCCCCGCCGACGCCAGCCGCGTCGAGGCGTTCGTGCAAATGGCCTTGGGCCTCGGCCTCACGTGGCTCTACATCATGGCCCCGCCCTACGGCTGGCTGTTCTTTCTCGCCACGCTCGAAGGCGGCTTCCGCTGGATGCACTGCTCCATCACCCAGGAACCCATCGGCTTCTGGCCCCTCGAAGCCGCGACCCGTCTCATCCGCCGCTTCATCACATAGCCCCCCCGCCCCCATGTTTCATGTTTCATGTTTTGCGAAATTATTCTAAAAAGATAGGCGTCGCGCGTGGTGTTCCCACCCTTGTCGCGCGGATATTGCGGATTCTGAAGAAGGTTGCTCCATGGCCAAGAAAGCTCTCATCACCGGCATCACGGGTCAGGACGGATCCTACCTTGCCGAGTTTCTCCTGAAAAAAGGCTACGAGGTTTATGGCATTGTCCGCCGCACCAGTTCGCTCGGCCGCCAGCGCATCGACCCGCTCGGCTACGGCCCCGACCGCGACCGGCTGCACCTCGTCTATGGCGACCTCGGCGACGCCAGCCGCCTCGCCGTCCTGATGCGCACGATCATGCCCGACGAGATCTACAACCTCGGCGCGCAAAGCCACGTCCGCATCAGCTTCGACATCCCCGAATACACGATGGACGTCGTCGCGCTCGGCACGGTGCGCCTGCTCGAGGCCATGCGCGAGACCGGCATCGAGACCCGCTTCTACCAGGCCTCCTCGAGCGAGATGTTCGGCAAGGTCGTCGAAACCCCGCAGAAGGAAACGACCCCGTTCCACCCGCGCAGCCCATACGCCGTCGCCAAGGTCGCCGCGCACCACATCGCCGTCAACTACCGCGAAAGCTACGGCATGTTCATCTGCAACGGCATCCTCTTCAACCACGAGTCCCCGCGCCGCGGCGAAAACTTCGTCACCCGCAAGATCACCCGCGCCGTCGCCGAGATCAAGCTTGGCCGCCGCAAGCAGCTCGCCCTCGGCAACCTCGATGCCAAGCGCGACTGGGGCTTCGCCGGCGACTTCGTCGAGGCCATGTGGATGATGCTCCAGCAGGACGCCCCCGACGACTACGTCATCGCCACCGGCGAGACACACTCCGTCCGCGAGTTCCTCGAAGAGGCGTTCTCCTACGTCGGCCTCAAGTGGCAGGATTACGTCGTGAGCGATCCGGCGTTCTTCCGCCCCGCCGAAGTCGATCTGCTCCTCGGCGACGCCAGCAAGGCCCGCCAGAAGCTCGGCTGGTCGCCGAAGATCGATTTCAAGGGCCTCGTCAAGCTGATGGTCGATGCCGACCTGGAGGCGCTGAAATAGAGCCGTCTCTCCATCGTGCTCGTGCTCGTAATCGTAATCGGATTGCCAGCCGAAGCCTTGGCGAAGGCTGCAACGTAATCGGTTGATGTGAAACATGACTGACGAAAAAAAGAAAACCACCGTTCTGATCGTCGGCGCGCGCGGCATGCTCGGCCGCGATTTGGTTGCCCGGCTTGGCGAGTGCGCCATCGGCCTCGACCTGCCCGAATGCGACATCACGAAGCCCGGCCAGGTCGCCGCCGCGCTCGACCAATACCAGCCAACCACCCTCGTCAACTGCGCCGCCTACACCGCCGTCGATAAGGCCGAGGAGCAGCAGGACCTCGCGCGCAAGCTCAACGCCGACGCCGTCGAATTGCTCGCGCAAGCGGCGAAGCAACGCGGAATTCACTTCATCACGATCAGCACCGATTACGTCTTCCACGGCGGCGGCGACCAGCCGTTCCCCGAGGACGCGCCCGAATCGGCTTACGGCCCGCTCAACGTCTATGGCCGGACGAAGCTCGAGGGCGAGCTCAAGGTCCGCGCCATCGGCGGCGACTGGTGCATCGCCCGCACGCAGTGGCTCTACGGCAAGAACGGCAAGAACTTCATCGACTCGATCGCGGCCCTCGCCACCTCGCGCGACAAAATCCGCGTCGTCAACGACCAGGTCGGCGCCGCCACGTGGACGGTCGATGTTGCCCAAGCCCTCGAAAAAATCATCGTCGCCCGCGCCACCGGCGTCTATCACCTCGTCAACAACGGCTACGGCTCATGGTTCGACGTCGCGACCCGCGTCGTCTCAAACAAAAACCTCAACTGCGTCGTCGAGCCCTGCACGAGCGAAGAGTTCCCCC
>JAJFUE010000128.1 GCA_021372575.1 bacterium
GGCATCTTCGTCGGCATGGTCATGGTCCTTCAGGCCGGCTACCAGCTCGCGCAGTTCAACGTCAAGAGCTACGCCGCGGCCGGCGCCGCCAAGGCGCTCACGCAGGAGATGATTCCCGTGTTCGTCGCGTTCGTCGTGGGGGCGCGCACCGCCGCCTCCATCGCCGCCGAGCTCGGCACCATGCGCGTCACCGAGCAGATCGACGCCCTCGAGATCCTCGGTGTTGAGCCGCGCCGCTACCTCGTCGTCCCGCGCCTGATCGCCTCGACCGTGATGCTGCCGGTGATGACCTTATACATCGATGTGCTGGGCCTGTTCGGCGGCATGATCATCGGCGTCACCACGCTCCAGATCTCCGCCCGGCAGTATCTGACGGTCACGTTGGACTACCTTGCCTACAGCGACCTCAACATTGGCCTCATCAAGGCGGTGTTTTTCGGCGTCGCGATCGGCCTGTGCGGCTGTTACTTCGGCTTCCGGGCCGCCGGCGGCGCCGAGGGCGTCGGCCGCGCCACGACCCGCGCCGTCGTGTTCACGCTGACCTCGCTTGTGCTCTTGGAATTCATCCTGTCCAGTTGGTCGCTATACATTTTGGAAACGTTCCTGACGCCCTCGCTCCATTCGCTGGGTTGAATGCTCGGCTTTCCGATGGTTCAAAACCCGGCCAAGCCGGTTTAGGCCGGCCTTCTTAGCGCATTTTTTCTCAATCAAAAGTCGCAATAAACCCAATGCCAACAATTTGGAATGCTCGATCTTGTACCTTTTCGCACAGGATGATCGCCAAACACTCATATTTTATGTTGACTTTTCGGCCTTCGAATACTAATTTTACTTTATTGTTCAGTTGTTTCCCTGCTTTAGGGAAAATGTTCGGTAAAAATCAAAGCTGGAGGGGTTTCAATGAAGCGTCATGGATTTACGCTGATCGAGCTTTTGATCGTTGTCGCGATCATCGCCATCTTGGCGGCGATCGCCGTTCCCAACTTCCTGGAGGCCCAGACGCGCTCGCGCGTCTCGCGTGTTCAGAATGACCTCCGCACCGTCGCTCTCGGCATGGAATCCTACCGGATCGACAACAACACGTATCCGGCTCCGCGCAGAGAGTCCTGGGTTCAGCCGCCGCTGACGGGTGACCCGGTGGACGTTCGCCTTCTGTCCACGCCGATTTCCTACATCAGCAGCTTCCCGAAGGACGTGTTCCGCATGATCGCCGGTCAGGCCGCGCCGGACTTCCGGATCTACGCTCTGGGTTATGTTCCCCGCGCAACGTATCCGGGCTACCTGCGCAGCTACTCGGAATATCCGAAGATCGGCTGGATGACGTGGAGCCTTGGTCCTGACGGCCTCACCAACACCGGTGGTTATTTCACTGAGCCTTACGTCATCGCGAACGAAGGCGCCAATCCGCCGCAGATCGGCAAAGACGTCAACGGCAACTGGATCGGTGGTTGCACGACCTATTACGGCTTGCGCTACGACCCGACCAACGGCACCGTCAGCTACGGCGACATCTTCCGTTGGGAAGGCGAATCCAAGACCCGCCTGAACTAGTCTGATCCACTACGACTCAATTTCGATGGCCCCCGTCGCGCGACGGGGGTTTTTTTTATCCAGAATATTTTCAGTCATTCAGGTCCGATTTTGCGGTTCATTGAACCGGCTTTGCTTACGTGATATATTGATCTTCTTATCACATTACTTTATATACTTTTCAGACTTTATATCGTGTGTTAAAACTATCGCGACGGTTCCCCTTATGAAAGGCGACTGAGGTCGCCGGGTGAACGGAAAACATGTAAGGGGACCTCAATAAAGCGGCATCATCTTGATACCGCTCGATTTGTACCCAGGGAGGGGAAGATGTCTCGTCGTGGATTTACCCTGATCGAGTTGTTGATCGTCGTGGCCATTATCGCCATTCTGGCGGCCATCGCGGTCCCCAACTTCCTTGAGGCCCAGACACGCGCCCGTGTCTCGCGCGCCCAGAATGACCTGCGTTCCGTGAGCCTTGCCATGGAAACCTACCGGCTGGATAACAACGGTTATCCGTCCAGTGAAAATGCTTCGCCGCTCGGGCCGGGCACCCGCAGTGAAGTCGATAAGCGGCTCCTGACGACGCCGGTCTCCTATATCGCGACGGTCCCGGACGATGTGTTCCGTCGTGTTGCCGGGATGGACGGCGATCCGAGTTCGGGCGGCACGCCCACCTACCGCGTTTATGCGGTCGCCTATACCGAAGCCCCCACGCGTCCCGAGGGTTACTACCGCAGCTTCTCGCTCTATCCGCGCACCGCGTGGATGACGTGGAGCATCGGCCCGGACACGCTGACCAACACACTGACGGCTACCGTCCGCTCGGCCGCGTCCTGATCAACGAAGGCTCTGCCCAGCCGGGCATCGGCGTTGATAAGAACGGCCAGTATATCGGGGCCTCCGGCAACTATTTCGGCCTGCGTTACGACCCGACCAACGGCACGGTCAGCTACTGCGACGTTTATCGATTCGAAGGCGATTCGATCAACCGCGTCAATTAAGCCTGTCGTTTTGGCTTTGAACAGCCTTTCCCGGCCGCACCCGCGGCCGGTTTTTTTTTGGAAGGAGCCGCTTTCGGCGAAAGCGGCCTACAGAGTTTGCTGGTCACCTGTCCCGGTAGGCCGCGTTCGCCGAACGCGGCATTATACGCAGTTGGCCCGAGCGTGAGCGGGGAACTCGTCGGGCGTTCAAAAAAATGGCCGGCGAGGGCGCCGGCCCGACGCCGGTTCACGCAACGCGATGCGGCGCCAGCGCCCTCGCCGGCGATCCAAATGAAAATTTTCAGAATCTCCGTTGCCTTCGTTTCCTCCTGTAAAAATTATTTTCATTCGTTTACGATCCGATGCACGTTTTGATGCACGAACGAATGGAGAAGACCATGGCCCGGCAGATGACGAAATGGCAGCGCGTTCAGGCAGCCCTGCGCGGCGACGACGTCGATCGCGTCCCGATCGCGCTCTGGAAGCACTACCACCTGCTCGACCGCAGCGCCCGGCAGCTCGCCGACATCTCCGTGGCCTTTCACCGCCAGTTCGACACCGACCTGATCAAGCTCACGCCGAGCAACCTGTATCCGATTTTGGACTGGGGCGCGACGGTGCGTTTCGGCGCCGACGAGGACACGATGCCGATCACGCCCGTGCCGATCATCTCCGCGCCCGAGCAGTGGGCGAAGCTGCCGCGCCTCGACCCGCGCAAGGGCGCGCTCGGCCGCGAGCTCGAGACGATCCGCCTCGTGGCCGACATGGTCGGCGACAGCGCCCCATTCGTGATGACGATCTTCAACCCGATCGCGACCGCCTACAAGCTGCGCGGCGACAGCGTGACCGGCCCAGAAATGTGGCGCGACATGCGCGAGAACCCGCGCGAGCTCCACGCCGGCCTTGCAATCGTGCGCGACACGCTCATCGAATACGCCGCCGCGTGCCTCGAGGCCGGCGCCTCGGGCATTTACTTCTCGAGCCGCTGGGCGTGCAGCGACGTCATGACCCCGGCCCAGTACCGCGAGTTCGGCGTCCCCTATGACGTCGATTTTCTCGAGTCGCTGCGCGGCAAATCGAAGGTCACGATCATCCACCTGTGCCGCCACTCCGTCCTCATGGACGAGGTCGCCGATTATCCCGTCGATGCGATCCACTGGGACGACAAGGCGCAGAACTGCCCGTCGCTGGCCGAAGGCCGCAAAAAAACGAAGGCGGCGATCGCCGGCGGCCTGTCGCTCGACACGCTGTTAAAAGGCACGCCCGACCAGGTGATGGCCGAGGCCCATGAGGCGATCGCCCAGGCCGGCCGCAATCATTTCATCCTGGCCCCCGGCTGCGTGATCCACGGCCCGACCCCCGACGCCAACCTGGCCGCCGCCCGCCGCGCCGTCGAAGTGGAGAGTTGAGGGGATCCGTTTCGGCGCTTTCGGGTGAGGAATTCCCGGAGATCGGGAAGGAGCATCAAGCCGGCTCACGCGCGGACGAACCGAGTCCCGGCGCGCCCCAGCTGAACGGTGCGACGAATCACCCCGTCCGGGCGACTGCGAACCCTCGGCTGCAACGGCCACAAGGCCGGATCAATGCGTCCGGCAGGATGTCTGCGCCCCGATCCATGGGAACCACAAGCCCCATTAAATTTTCTTCTTTAGTTCCCTCAGCCCCGGGCATGTCTCCATCGAATCCGGATTCCGCCATTTCGCCGGGAAGCTTTTGCACTGGTCGGGCTTGGCCTCATCGACGATGCAGCCGTAGAGCCCGTCCTCGCCCTGGTCCAGGAACACGCACCACTTTTCGGGCTTCTCGAGCGGGCGGCCCGAAAAAATCAGCTTGTCCTTCAGGATCCATTCGCCGCGCTCGCGGACGGCGAACCGCCGCACGAACTCGCGTCGCGCCAGGCCGACGTGATCCGCCATGCGCTGGATCTCGGCCGCGTTGCAATGCACGAGCCCGTCGCCCTTGCAGCAGAATCCGCAGCGCGCGCACGCAAACTTTTCCTCAATGGCTTGCTGAAGTTGATTGACTTTGCTGGCAACCATGACGAACGGCCGGACCTCGCCTTCCGGGGTCCAGATTATAACCCCCGGGCCGCCGATTACAAGCCGCGTCAGGCCGGACAGGCCGATAAAATGTTTAAAAAATGATCTTTATGGATAAAGAATGCTCATCTCACAAAAACAGCAACAAGGCATAATTGTCCAAATCTAACTCGAAATCGCGCACTTTCTGTGTCTTGGTTGTTGGGATTTAAAACGACCGCCGCACACGGGCGCTCGAACGAGCGCCCTACATGCTGATCATCGAGTCTTGATGCTTGCCGTTGCTGTTGTCGCCGGATTCGGTTTTCGTCAGCTGAATCTGGTACTCGCGCAGAACAATCTCTTCGATGTGCTCGCGCAGGGCGGGCAGAATCGGGTGCGCCACGTCGTGGTAGCCGCCATCGCGCCGGCGCCGATTCGGCATCGCCACGAACAGTCCGCTGTTGCCGTTGATGATCTTGAGATCCCGGACCGCGAACTCGTCGTTCAGCACGATCGTGGCAAAACCCTTCAGATGTTCATCGCGACTAAGGTTCAGCAGGACCTTGCAACCGGTTACTCTGATCGAAGTTTCCATCCGATGCTCCCCTTGAGGTTGACAAATGTCCCACCCTGACCCAAACACTTCCAGACGCCCGGACAAAAAAGGCACCTCAGCCAGCCACGACCTCCGCGCCCTTTTCGCGCAGCGAGGCTGCAACCGCGACCGGGAAAATTTCTCCAAGATGCCGGCTCGCCTCCATGGCATGATTGCCATCGCGAGCCAAACCGTACATGGCCGAACCACTTCCTGAAAGCCGGGGAAAACAGATCCCCGCGTTTTCGAATTCAGACACGACCTTTTTATATTTCAAGTTCTTCAAAACGACAAGGTCTGAAAAAATATTTTTCATAGTAGTTTGTAAAAGTTTCATATTGCCGAGTTCCAACGCCCGCGCCGTTGCCAAAACCGCCGTCTCGTCTTGCCAATGCTCCGGCTTGACAAGCCCATACGCTTCGGCCGTCGGGCTCGCAAATCCCGGCCACACCACAACGACCCACACCGGCCCCAGATTGTTTGGGATCGGCCGCATGATCTCGCCCCGCCCGCTGGCCAGCACCGTTCCGCCGCGCAAAAAGAACGGGCAATCGCTCCCAATCGCCGCCGCGTGCGCCTCCAGTTCGGCCTGGCCGAGCCGCAGATCATATAGATGTTGCATGGCCACAAGCGCCGCCGTCGCGTCCGAGCTGCCGCCGCCAAGCCCCGCCCCCGCCGGGATTCGCTTCACAAGCTCGACATTCATCCCGCCGACACGTCCGGGATGCGCCTGCCGCAGCCGCATCCACATCCTGGCAATCAGATTGTTGGGTCCGGTCGGCACCGACGGATCATTACACGTGATCACGCACTCATCTTTTTCGGTTGCCACGCAAACCAGGTCGTCGCCCCATTCGAGCGCCTGAAAAATGGTATGGATGTCATGAAATCCATCCGGCCGCCGCCGCTGAATCGTAAGCGCCCAATTGATCTTGGCCGGCGCGAAAACTTTGACTTGTCGTTGCATCGCATCCTCATTCGAGTTGGGGTACCACGTCGGTGGTTCGACTTTTACCGCTGGGGCTTAATTAAGCACCCATCCTCGTAACCCCGCGTTTCATCGCGGGGTCCAAGCAACCCTTCCTTAGGGAAACCGTGAGCCTCATGCAAAAAGGGAAAAACTTAATATGAAGTGCGGCAGCTTGCTGCCGCTTAGACCCAGGGGAGCTTGCTCCCCGTCCGCATTCCGGCCAGTCACGGGCAAGCAAGCTTGCCCGGCGAAAGCGGGAGCAAGCTCCCGCACTCCACAGGGGCACCCGCCGGCACGGTGGTGGCAACCGGCCATGCCCCTCGTCGAGACTTTTGCAAGAAGCTCCCGTTTCAGCGGTTTCCCTCCGCATTGGTCCTGTTTGATACTCTTTCAAGAGGCCCCCGAATGTTTGGTTCGACACGCCCGTGGTGCATGAATGCTGGCTTTAGCCATCATACACTGAATAATCTTCTCCATGCGGTGGATCAAATTTGCGTCTCACCTCATTCCCCTTCCGAGCTCAATAATCTCCCTCGCCCGCTGCTCGACGCTGAACCGCTCGCGCGCATAGTGGCCGGCCGCCTCGGCGATTCTTTTCCTGCTCTCCGCATCGCCCGCCATTTTCTCCATCGCGTCCGCAAGCGCGGCTTCGTTCAACGCCGGCACGATCAGGCCCGTCCTGTCGTTCTCGATCGCGTCCGGCACGGCGCCGACGTCGGTCGAAATCGCCGGCACCCCCATGAGCATCGTCTCGATGAGCACGGTCGGCATCCCTTCGCTCCTCGACGGGATGACGAGTAAATCGAGCGCGCGATAGATCGCCGCCAGATCCGATCGAAATCCGGCAAACACCACGCGCTCCTTGATTTTCAAACTCTCGACGAGCCGCTTGCACGCCTCGAGTTCCGGCCCGTCGCCGACCATCACCGCCTTCAAATTCGTCGCGCGTGCCGCGGCTTGCGCAAACGCCCCGAGAAAAATATCGGGCCCCTTTTCCGGCGAAAACCGCCCGATCACGCCCGCAAGCAGCGCGCCTGGATCATCGCCCGCCCACGCGCGCCGCAGGTCTTCGCCCGAATCGGTCTTGCGCAGCGCCGCCTCGTCGATCGCGTTCGGCACCCAGACGATCCGCGCCGGATCGACGCCGCGACGCTCCAGTTCGCGACCGAACGAGCGCGCGACCACAATGACTCCGTCCGCCTTCCGCAGCCAGCGCACGTCGAGCGCGTGATAAAGTCGCACGAGCGGATTTTCCCACGTGAAGCCATGAAAGACCGCCTGCCACTTCACGCCGCGCCGCTGCGCGAACCGCCCGAGGAACGACCCCTTGTAGCCGTGGCTCTGGTAAACGTCCGGCTTGAATCTTTCGATCACGCGCTGGAACTGGCCGACGATCGCCGGATCGAAGCGGAAGCGCTCGCGCAGCAGCTTGACCGGGATCCCGGCCGCCTCGAACGCGCGGCTGAACGCGGTCGGAGCCGGCCGGCCGCGCACCAGCCCGAGCGCCAGAATGTCCTCCCCCATCGCCCGCGCCGCGACGGCGAAGTCCAGCGCCAGCCGCGCCGGTCCGCTCAGGTGGTCTGTATCGAGGAAAATCAGCCAGCGCATCGGTTCCGTTCCGCGCGTATTGTTCACAACCGAGCAATCTTACGGTCTGCCCCCGCCGGGTTCAAGCAAATGTGTCGCCGACGATAAATGTTGAATTTAAAAACCGCAGGATATATATCGAAAGAGCGAAGTCCGCAGACCCAACCTGCGCCAAAAGAGGTATGTCATGAAACGCGCTCTGGTAATCATGTTTGCGATCGTGATGCTGGCCGGCCTCAGCGACGCCGCCGTGACGAGCAAATCCGTCACCATCTCGCCGTGCCCCGGCGTCACGCAGACCCTCGACCTCGATCTGATCAGCGCCACGGCCGTCGCCGGCATTCAGGGCCAGATCAATTTCGACAGCTCCCTGTTCAGCAACATGCAGGTCACGGCCGGCCTCGGCGCGCCGAGCTTCGTCGTCATGGGCAACCTGGTTGCCCCAGGCCAGTATCGTTTCATCGCCTACGCCAACCCGACCAAGTCGATGACGCTCACCTATCCCGTCCTGCGTTTCCAGTTCGTCGCGGCGTCCTCGCTGCCGCAAACCGGTTCGCGGACGATGACCTACACTTACGAAGCCGCGAGCACGACCGACGGCCAGTCCATCACCTCGAATTTCTCCGACGTCAACATTCTCTTCCGCCGCAACAGCATCGAAAACACGTGGGCGATCTACCAGTAATCACCCGCCCCAACAATTTAAAAACCCCCGGCCCGCGGCCGGGGGTTTTGCTTTCTTAGCACTCCGACGGTTTCGCTTCTCACCTATTATAGCAAGTGACAAAAGTCTTTCGGTAATGGAGCCCTTTGCCGAATGAGCCATCAAGCAGAGCCCCGGGAGGGGGGGCACAAAAACACCAAGGCGCATTGTGTCGCCCCTGCCGGGGCTTGGAAGGGAAATAAAATGCCATCCAACCCAGCGCTTACGCGCTGGGCTAACTTATGTCGCCCCTGCCGGGGCTTGGCTGCAACCCGAATCGATACAGGCAGAACT
>JAJFUE010000140.1 GCA_021372575.1 bacterium
ATTTGTAGCCGGTCTTGCGGCTGATGCCGAACTGGCGGCAAAGCTCGGCGATGGACGCATCGTGCTGCGCGTGGGCGGCAATGAACATCAGACGTTGACTCACCGGTTGGGTCACTTTCCAAGGCATGGCGGGCTCCTCCTGCCATACCTTAACCAAAAGTGTTACCCATGTTGCCGGTCTAAAGTGTTACCTATGTTCCCGGTCTGTACCCGTGTTCTGGCGCCCGCTTCGGGGCGCAATTGCTGCTTCCCATCTCACCCCCGGCGGCGCTGCGCTTCGCCGGGGGCTACTTGCGGACGCACCTTTGGTGCGTTCACATCGACAGTCGCGGCCTGAATGCAATCATTTGCTCGTTAAAATTTGGGGAATGACAAGCGATTTATCGCGGGGTCAAGGCAACCATTCCTCGGGGAACCGTTTCAACGGTTTCCCTCTGCGTATGTCCTGTTTGAAACTTTTGCAAGAGGCTCACGGTTTTCCGGGGAGAAGCCGTCGGCGATGCGGGCGCACCAAGGGTGCGGTATGCGTTTGGCGCGCGCAAGCCGATTCCAATTGAAAGGCGTGAGCGCCTGGGCGCCGAAGGCGCGAAAGAATAAAGCCTGGGGCGGAGCGCGGCGCAGCCCCAGGACAGCGATCCAAAGCGGACGTTCGGCCTCAGCACCCAGCCCAGCCGCGCGCCGTATCGGATGGCGCGGAGGGCCTTCTCGTTGAAGAGGCGGTCCTGCCCTATCGCCCACTTCGGGTAGTTGATCGCGAAGGTGATAACGAAATGCGGGAATCGGCCGGTCCGGCGGATGCGGCTGATTTCATCCCGGTTCCGCTCGAAATTCTTGGCAAACGATAGTGTTCGTCGAATACAATTGGCTTCCACTTCGGAGGATTGGCCGTTGGGTCAAGTTTTGGCGACGCAACCCCGAAACGAATATTAATGCGCATCCCCGTGACGGGGCGAAGGGTGAAGGAGCATCATGGTGTTTTTGACAATCGGGCGGCGGCTGGGCGCCCTGGTTTTGCTGGTCATGCTGGCGGCGGCCTGTTCGGGCCAGAGCAAGGCCGACAAGCTTTACGAGCAGGGCGTGCTGCTGCAGAAGAACCAGAAATACTCGGCGGCGATCGATAAATACGAGCAGGCGCTCAAGATTGAGCAGCAAAGCCGGTTGACCCCGAGCGTCCGCCTGCGGCTGATGCTTTCGGAGGCCTACCAGTCGATCGGCAAGCCCGACCAGACGATCGATTACGCGAAGCAGGCGCTCGCGCTCAAGGACATCAACGGCCAGCAGAAGGCCGACGCGTGGGTTCGCATCGGGCAGGCGCAGCTGATGCGCGCCATCGCGAAAAGGCAGCCGGGCGCCGGCGGCAAACCCCAATACGACAAGGACTGCATGGCCGAGGCGGCCAAGGCCGTCGCCGAGGTGCGCAAGGCCAGTCCCGGCTCGATGGATGCCAGCCTGCTCGAGGCGCGGCTTGACTACATGAACGGCCGCATCGACGAGGCCGAGCGCACGCTGCGCTCGATCCTGAAGAGCGACCCCGGTTCCCTCACGGCCACGCAGCGGCTGGTCGAGATCCTGATCGACCGCAAGAATTACGCCGAGGCCGAGAAACTGGCGCGCGAGGGTCTCAAGGCGCAAAAGCAGCCCTCGCCCGAACTCGTGAGCCAGCTCGCGGCGAGCCTCAAGGGCCAGCAGCGCTACCGCGAGGCCTACGACACAATCTTCCCGCTCATCGATCCGGCCAGCAAGGACAGCGACGCGCTCCAGCTTTCGCAGCACCTGCTGGCGGGCGACATCCTGCTGACCCAGATCGATTCGCTGCGCACGAAGCGCGCGACGGCCGACAACATCGCCACGAGCAACACGCTCAAGGCCGAACTCGACCAGGCGGTCAAGCAGCTCGCGGACCTCGGCACCTCGATGAAGGGCCGCTACCCGAAGAGCCCCGAGTCGTTCTTCATCCGCGGCGTTTCCTACGAGATGCAGGGCAACTGGAACAGCGCCGCCGACGAATATCAGAAGGCCGTCGAGAACGCGTCGAACTCCAGGCCGTACCGCCTGGCGCTGGCGGTCGCCCAGATGCAGAAGAAAGATTACGGCTTGGCCCGCCAGGAGCTGAGGACGATCCTGCGCGAATCCCCCGGCGACCGCGAGGCCCGCCTGCGGATCGCCCAGACGTATCTGCTCGAGGGCGCCAACAAGGACGCGCTCGACATGCTGCTGCCGCTGCAGAACGAGAAGCCCGACGACCGGCAGGTCGCGGCGCTCATCGCCAGGGCGAAGGACATGTCGGGCTCACCCGATGTCGATGCGCTCCTCGAAGAGGCCCGGTCGCTGGCGCAGAAGGGCGACCAGAAGGGCGCGGCCGCGGCGGTCCTGCGCGCCGAAAAAGCCCTGAAGGACAAGGTGGCGAAGAAACCCGGCGACGCCGCGCCGCTCGTCAAGCTCGCCGAGATCGCGATGGGGCACAACAACGCGATCGACGCGCTGGCTTACGCGCGCAAGGCGGCGGCGATCGACAAGGCGAACCTCCTCATCGAGGCCGAGATCCTGAGCCAGATCGGCCGGACCGATGCCGCCATCGCGCTCTACGAAGAGGCGATGAAGGCGCGCCCCGATGGCTGGAAGATTGAGGGCAAGGTCGCCGAGCTTGAGGCGCGCGCCGGCCGGACGACCGATTCGCTCGCGCGGTTCGAGCGCGTGCGCCGGGATCATCCCGACCAATCGGCGCTGACCATCGGCCAGGCGGTCGTGCTGATCTCCAAGGACCCGCAGCAGGCTCTGAACTTCCTTGCCGGTCACGAGGGAGACTATCCGAACGACCTCAGTTACCAGATTGCCTACGCGCGCATGCTGGTCCAGGCCGAGCGTTACAACGAGGCGATCGACCGGCTCTCGAGGGCCGTCGAGGTCGGCATCCAGAGGATCAAGGATTTGTCGGTCAAGCCCGAGGCGCAGCTGCGCAAGCAGGCCGAGACGATCCGGCGCCAGTGGGTTCCATACCAGGTCGAGCTCGCGATCGCGCAATTGCTGGCCGACCGCGCCGAGGACGCGCTCAAGACGATCGAGAAGGCGCGCGCCGAATTTCCGGCGGATATGCCCAACTATTCCGGCGAATTCGAGGCCATCGGGCTCGTCAAGCTTGGCAAGCCGAAGGACGCGGCCATGGCCGCCGAGTCCATCCGCTCGATCAAGCCGCAGCCCTTCTCGCTGCCGCTCGTGGTCTCCCTCATCGAGCTTGCGGCGGGCAACCAGCAGCAGGCGCTGAAGACGGTGATGGAGGCGAACCAGCTCACCACCGACGGCCTCCAGATGTACCGCGGCATGGCCGACAAGGTCATGGCCGGCGGCGCGGCCCGGCAGGCGGCCGCGGACCTGGCCCTGTGCATCGCGCTGGCCAACCAGCCGATTTTCGGCCCGGCGGCGCTGCGGCAGGCCGACAAGGCCCTGTCCGCGTTGCCGGACGAGCCGTTCGTGGTCGCGCGCAAGGTCGAGGTCCTGAACACGCTCGGCCGCTACGAGGAATCGCTCACGCTCCTGCGGCGCCTCGTCGCGAATGTCCCGGATCCGACGACGGTGATGCTGTCGATTGCCGACGCGCACGTGGCGCTCGCCCAGCGCGCCCGAGGCGAGGGCAACGCCAGGGAGGCCGACGCGCAGGAAGCCGAGGGGCTCAAGGCCTGCCGGACGATTCTGGCGCGGGAGCCCCGGAACGCCACCGTGCTGACCTACATGGCGTCGATCATCCAGCGCCAGGGCAAGGACGACGAGGCCAACGGCATCTACCGCAAACTCATAGCGATTGACCCGGACAACTGGCATGCATACAATAACCTCGCATGGAATTTATTTGAGGCCGGGCGGCTCGACCAGGCCGCGGAGGACAGCGAAAAAGCGCTGAAGCTGGCCCCCGAAAACGGCGGCGTGCAGGACACGGCCGGCATCATTGCGCTGCGGCGCAACCAGCCGGACAAGGCGCTCAAGCTGCTTCGCGAGGCGGCCGTGCGCATGCCCAACGAGCCATCGATCCGGCATCACCTGGCCGAGGCGCTCGAGCGCGCCGGCCAGAAGGACGAGGCGGCCCGGCAGCTGGAATTGATCGTCATGGCGGCCCCGAAATACAAAGACATCGACAAGGTCCGCGATCAGTTGCGCCGCCTGTCGCCCAAGTCCGAATTGTTGACGGAAAAGTGACCGAAGCTTCCCGCGCCGGAGGCCATCCGCCGGCGCGCCTGACCCGCTGGAGGTGAATGACCATGAAGTCGATGTTGAACCGAAGCCTGGCCGGCATGATGCTGCTCCTGCCGGTGTTTGCGATCATGTGCGGTTGTATGCGGGTGAACGTCCTGCAGGCGCAGCTGCCGCAGCCCGGCATCACGCAGCCGGTCGCCGAGCCGCGCCCGTCGGCGCAGTTGGCGATCCCCACCGAGAAGGACCCGACCAGGCACTACCGCGTCGGTCCCAAGGACGTGCTGCGCGTCGATGAGCGCTCGGACCCGGAAATCAGCAACACCTACACGGTGACGGCAGAGGGAAATATTCTTCTGCCCTACATCGGACCGGTCAAGGTTGCCGACCTCACGGTCGATGAGATTCGGGAGAACCTGAAGAAGGTCCTCGGCGACTACGGCATCCGCACCCCGAACCCGCAGGTCGGCGTGCAGACGTACCTGAGCAAGGTCGTCTATGTGGTCGGCCAGGTGGCGACGCCGGGCCCGATCATCATGAACGCCGACATGCTCACGGTGCAGCAGGCCGTCGTCGCGGCGGGATTCCCGACGCCCGACGCCGCGCTGAAGAAGACCAAGGTCATCACCCCGCACCCGGTCAACCCCGTCGTGCGCGAGGTCAACCTGGACGACATCCTTTACCGCGGCAAGATGGAGCACAACATGATGCTGAGCCCGGGGGACTACGTCTATATTCCGGCCAAGTACAACGTCAATCTTGGCGGCGCGATCGACGAGCTCATCCGGCCGTTCCAGGGCATCAGCGACCTGTACTACCGCATGTCGTTCTATAACAACGGCGGCTACGGCGGTTACAACAACAACAACGATTGAGTTTGAGGTCATACCATGGGTTCGATGTTCGACGCCAAGCGTTACCTGTTCAAGCTGCGCCAGCACTGGCCGTGGTGGCTGGCGGCCGCGGTCCTGATCTTCGCGGCCGGCAACGCGCTTGGGCTGTTGCTGCCGAAGAAATACGCCGTGTCGGCGCGGATTCGCGTTTATCCACCGCTCGTCTCTTCGGGGAAGGATTCCGGCCTGCTTGACCCGACCAGCGAGCTGCGCGTCATCAAGGACCGGTTTTCCTCGCCGAGTTACTATGACGCGCCGGATAAAAACGGCGACTCGATCATCGGCAAGCTGAACCTCGCCAAGGGGCTTTCGCGCCAGTCGTCCGAGTATCAGAACCTCAAACGCGGGATCGCCGAGCGGATGGTGGTCTGGCCCCGCCAGAACAACCTCGTCGATCTGAACTACTGGGACTACGACCCGAACATCGCCTACCACGTGCTCGACGAGGCCATCAACAAGTGGCGCAACGAAACCGAGCAGATGATCGGCCGGATGACCAGCGGCAACAAGGCCCAGCTCGAGGCGCAGCTTCGGCAGGCGCAGGACCGGCAGACATCGGCCTCGCAGGCCGTGCTCGCGTACAAGACCAAGCACCCCGAAGTGATCCCCGAGGCTTACTCCGAGCATCGCAGCCAGCGCGACGAACTGATTCGGACCCGCACCACCAACGAGCAGAAGATCCGGGCGCTGCAGGACAGCATCACGCTGGCCGAGGCCCAGCTCAAGCGCGAAAGCCAGTTCATCACAACCCGCAAGATGGTCGAGCGCGACCACCCCGAGATCCGGCAGATGCAGGTCGATCTGGCGTCGATGGAGCGCGAGATGTCGCTCATGCTCCAGAGCCTCAAGGAGAATCACCCGCGGGTCCGCGACCTCAAGCGCAAGATCGATCTCCAGAAGGAAATGGTCGATAAGGCGCTCAAGGACCCCAAGCTCAACGCCGCCGAGCAGACCGAGTCGGCCAACCCGTCGTGGCAGATGCATCGCGACGAGCTCGACAAGATGCGCCTCGACTTGCAGCAGACCCGGACGATGGTGGTCGAGGCCGACAAGTCGATCAAGACACTCGACCAGTACCTGGCGCAAATCCCGGCCCAGCAAGCCGTGCTCGAAGGCCTGTTGCGCAACGAATCGCTTTACCGCACCGAGGCCGAGAACCTCAAGGCGAAGCTGTTCGCGGCCGACTACGTCAGCCAGATCCAGGACCAGTACGGATTCACGATCGAGCGGGTCGAGAACCCTGAAGTGCCGATGTCGCCGTCGGCGCCGAGAAAGTCGATGATCGCGGGGATGAGCGCGGCCATGAGCCTCGGCGGCGTCGCGGTGCTCGTCTGGATCGCGATGATGCTGGACATGGCGGTGCGCTCGGTCGAGGAAGCGCGCGGCCTGCTGCGGATGCCGGTGCTGGGCGTCGTCCAGCCGATCCCGCAATCGACCCGCGCCCGCCGCCGCCGCATGGCGGCCTGAGCGCGGATTTCATTCCCGTGGGTCCTATAGGTCCTATAAGTCCTATAGGTCCTATTATTTATGGCAGGCAAGTTGTAATCTTCTCCCATGAGCTCGAATCAATCCGCCTACATTCTGGAAGGGGTTCTTGGCGAGCTGCATCCGAAGCTGTTCGCCGCGGACTTGGATCGCCACGGCGAGCGCCGCGTGCGGATGTTGGTCGCGACGCCCGGCGCCGGCGCCGAGGACGCGCTGCCGCAGGGGACGTTCTACCGGCCGGGCCGGCAGGGCCAGGCCCCCGAGTTCGGCTGGCGCGCCGCCGGACCGCTGCAGAACGTCCTGCGCCAGTTCAGGCTCGAGTTCCTGCGCCACCTCGGTCCGGCCGAGATGGCCGCCACCGTGAAGATCGTCATCCGCGACGACGTCTCGCCGCTCGACGGGCCGCACCGGCCGGCCCCGGTCCCGCTCGTGGACATCGAGCCCGACGCAAAGTTTTACTCCTACCCGCCGCTTCCGCCGGCGCGAGCCACCGAGCCGGGCGGCGACAATCACAAGTCCGAAACGCCCGCCGTTCGCGAACCGATCGTCGGTGCGAGCCCGCGCGCCCTTATCGGCAATTTCTACCAGGAATACTTCGGCTTCGAGTGCATGCCGTTCAACAACACGCTCGACACGCACTTCTTCTACCCGTCCGAAAAGCACCAGGAGGCCCTCTCGCGCCTCATCTACGCGATCAGCGAGCGCAAGGGGTTCGTGATGATTTCCGGCGCGATCGGGTCGGGCAAATCGACGCTGTGCCGCGTGCTGCTCGGGCAACTGCCGAAGGAAGTCAAGACGGCCGTCATCACGCAGACGCAGCTCACGTCGGAGCAACTCGTCCACGCCATCGCCGAGGACTTTGGCATCGAGACGAAGGGCCTGACGCGCTACGAGACGCTGATCCGGCTCAACGAGTGGCTGATCGAGCAACTGGCCGCCGGCACGACCCCGGTCCTGATCATCGACGAGGCGCAGAACCTGTCGGCCGAGGTGCTCGAGGAGGTCCGCATGATCACGAACCTCGAGACCGAGCAGGAGAAGCTCCTCCAGCTCATCCTGCTCGGCCAACCCGAGCTGCGCCAGAAGGTGCGCCTGCCCGAGTTGCGCCAGTTGCGCCAGAGGATCGCCGTCCAGTATCACCTCGAGCCGCTGTCCAGGCAGGAAACGAAGGACTACATCGTCCACCGGCTCAAGATCGCGAACCCGACGCGCGCGCTGCACTTCCGGCGCGGCGCGATGAACGAGGCGTTCCTCTATTCGGGCGGCGTCCCGCGGCTGGTCAATACGTTGTGCGATCAGGCGCTCCTCGCGGCGTTCACCGCCGAGTCGCGCGACGTCACCGCGCGCATGGTCCGCGACGTGGCCAAGGACCTCGACCTCGAGCCGTCAGGCCCGATATCGTTCTTCAGGTTCTGGTAATGGCCGTGATGACCACCCATGCAGTAGCCCGAGCGTCAGCGAGGGACCACCCGACGAGAGGCATGGCCGGTTGCCACCACCGTGCCGGCGGGTGCCCATGTGGAGTGCGGGAGCTTGCTCCCGCTTTCGCCGGGCAAGCTTGCTTGCCCGTGACTGGCCGGACTGCGGACGGGGAGCAAGCTGCCGCACTCCACATTAAGTTTTTCCCTTTTTGCAGGAGGCTCCCGTTTCAACGGTTTGAAAGAAGGGGCTAAACACATACCGACGAGATGCCGTTCGCTTGAGATCACGAGTACTATGAATCCCATCATTCCCATAACTCCCATGAACTTTCGCGTATTTTGCCCTTTTGCGTTTTTGCGTGGATGTATTTTGATTTGAGTGTTTTAAGAACTTGCGGCGAGAGACCGATACGATTTCTAATGACGGCGAAGACCAGGGACCGAGGTGAAGTCAATGGCACGGATGCTGGACGCCCTTGAACGGGCGCGTAAGGAACGGGAACAGAAGCTCGAAACGGATACGGCGCCCGCGCAGCCTGAAGCTGCCGCTGCCGATCCGGCGCCTGCTGCCGCCACGCCTCCCGGTAATGGAAACGGAAACACCCCCAGCCGTGCTGCCGCGTTTCATCCAGAAATCGACGAGCGCGTCGTCGGCGTTCACGACCTGCAGTCGCCCGTCACCGAACAGATCCGCCTCATCCGAACGAACCTCGAAAGCGTCCTGGCCGATTACCATTCGCGGTCGATCGTCGTCACGAGCCCCGGCGTCGGCGACGGCAAGACGATGGTTTCCGCGAACCTCGCCGGCGTCCTTGCCGACGATCCCGCGACGAAAGTGCTTTTGATCGACGCCGACCTGCGCGGCCCCGTCCAGCACAAGCTGTTCGGCCTGCGCCAGACCCCCGGCCTGGCCGATTACCTTCAGGGGCGCGCCACGATCGAACAGACGATCCAGATGACGAGCCTGCCGAACCTGCACGTCATCACGGCGGGGCACCTGCCGCCCAAGCCGCCGGTTCTTCTCGGCTCCGAATGGATGCAGGCGCTGCTCGGCGAACTTCAGAAGACCTACCACTGGATCGTGATCGACACGCCGCCGCTGCTGGCCGTGACCGACGCCACGGTCGTCGCGCGCGAATGCGTGGGCCTGATTCTCGTCGTGCGCATGGGCAAGACGCCGCGCACGCTGATCGAGCGCGCGCAGGGCATGCTGGCCGAAATGCGGTTGCCGGTGCTGGGGTGCATCCTCAACGATTTCGCGAGCCAGCAGCGCTCCGACCACTACTACTACCGCTACTACAAGGACAAGGACCCTCGGGAAGCCGATGGGTTTCGCGCATGAGCGGCCCCGCCCGGCTTTTCTGGCTTGGCCTCGCGTTTGTGGCCTACACGTACCTGTTTTATCCCGTGCTGATCGGCCTTGCGGCGAAACTGCGGCCGCGGCCCGTGCGGCGCCGCCCGAACAAGCCGTTGATGTCGATCGTGATCGCCGCGCATAACGAATCCGCGAACATCGAAAGGCGCGTCGAAAACCTGCTCGACCAGGATTATCCGGCCGACCAGGTCGAGATCCTGATCGTCTCCGACGGCTCGATCGACGATACGCCGGCACAACTGGAAAAACTGGCCCGTATTTACCCGCAGGTGCGCACGTGGTCGTTGCCGATCAACAACGGCAAGGCTGTCGCGATCAATCACGCGATGGAACGCGCGCAAGGCGAGATCGTCGTGTTTACCGACGCCCGCCAGCGTTTTGCGCGCGACGTGCTGGCGCGCCTCGCCGAAAACTTCTCCGACCCCCAAGTCGGCTCCGTCAGCGGCGAACTCATTTTTGAAAACCCCGCACTCAGCACTCAGGACTCAGGACTCAGGACTCAGGACTCGGCAACGATCTCGGTCGGCCTTTACTGGCGCTACGAAGTCTGGCTGCGGCGGCAGGAGAGCGGCGCCGGCTCGATGCTCGGCGCGACGGGCGCGATCTACGCCATCCGGCGCGAGCTGTGGCAACCGCTGCCACCCGGAACGATCCTCGACGATTTCCTCACGCCGATGCGGATCGTGCTTGCCGGCCGGCGCGCGATTCTCGACGGCCGCGCCGTTTGTTTCGACAAGCCCTCCAGCCGCGCCCGCCAGGAGATGACGCGCAAGGTGCGCACGCTCGCGGGCAATTTCCAGGCCTTCGCGCTCGAGCCGGGGCTGCTGGTCCCATGGCGCAATCCTTCAACCTGGTTCCAGCTCGTTTCGCACAAGCTCGCGCGCCTGCTGGTTCCGTATGCTCTCATCCTGATGCTTTTCGGATCGTTGGCGGCCCACGGCTGGTTCTATCATCTCGTCGCCGCCGGCCAGCTTGCGTTTTACGGACTGGCGGCGGCCGGCCACGCCGGCGAACTCCAGGGCCGCACGCATCACTCGCGCCTCGTCACGTTCGCCTACACGTTCGCCACGCTGAACATCGCGGCCGTCATCGGCCTCATCGCCTGGGCCGGCGGCAAGGGCGCCGCGGTGTGGAAGAAGTCGTGATCGAATTGATGCAGTAGCCCGAACGTAAACGCTTGTCATTCTCCAAATCTTTGTTCCCCATAGAAAAGCGAAACGATCGCCAACAAGTTTCAGATTGGATGCAAACCGAGGCTCGAAGGGCCGGCAGGTGAACGAAGTGAACCCCCGGTTGCGATCTTCCACAATCCGCTCATAATTCATGCCCCCGATCTAATTAATGTTCGCCTTTTGCCGATAAGGGATCAGGGGTGGCATGCTGGCCACCTGCTTGTGGTTGAGTCGTATCGATGGAGCCATGCAATGGTAACACTCCCGGATAAAACGGTTTACGATTCGGAAGTCTCCGAGCAGGTTGAGGAGACCACGCGGCGCTGGATCGAGCGCCCCGTCCTCATTTTGCTCGAGGGCGCGGGCGTCAACCGTCGTTATCGGATCGACAAGCCGATGATGATGATGGGGCGCGACCTGACCAATGACATCGTCTTGCGCGACACGCGCAGCTCTCGCCGCCACGCCAAGCTCGAATACAAAAATTTCCTTCAGTCCTCCGACACGCAGGAAATCATCCTGCATGACATGGAAAGCACCAACGGCACGTTCGTCAACGGCGTGCGCATCACCAGCCACCCCCTGCACGACCGCGACAAGATCCTCGTCGGTTCCACCCTGTTCGGGTTTTTCCTGCGCGACGAGGCCGAGCTAGAGGCCGACCAGCAGCTGTTCCACCTTGCCAGCAACGACGCCCTGACCAGCCTGCGCAACCGCGGCGTGCTCAACATGGAGCTCGAGAAAGAATTTGACCGCGCGCGCCGTTACGGGCGCAGCCTGTCGCTGGTCATGTTCGACATCGATCATTTCAAGCATTTCAACGACACGTACGGCCATCAGATGGGCGATTCCGTGCTGCAGGAAATCGGCCGCCTCGTCAAGGCCAACATCCGCTTCAACGACCTCGGCGCGCGCTATGGCGGCGAGGAATTCGCGATCATCCTGCCCGAGACGGCCATCGACGGCGCGCTGATTCAGGCCGAACGCCTTCGCGTGGCTGTTCAAAACAACATCATGCCGCACGACGGTGCCTCGATCTCAGTCACGATCAGCCTTGGCATCGCGCAGCTCGAGGCCGGGATCACCTCGGTCGAGGAACTGATCCGCGCCGCCGACCGCGCGCTCTACCAGGCCAAGGCCGAAGGCCGCAACTGCACGTGCTGGACCAGCGGTGACCGCATCAACGTCGGTTGCAACACGCAAGTCCTCCAGCGCCGTACCCCATCCGAATAAAATTCATAGCCTGGACCAGGTTCCCCGCAATGTCCCCCCGGCCCCTCCGCCGGCGATTTCTTTCGTGCTCGTGCTCGTAATCCTAACCTGGCGCAGCCAGAACCAAACGAATCCGAACCCTTGCCCGCTTTAGCGGGCTGAACGGGTTGCCACCGGTTTCAGCCGGTGGTCAGCGATCCCTTGGTTGTCTTATCAGCGCGCTTCTCGGCCTCTGGCTTCAGCCATTCCCCGTCTTTGAAATTCCTCAGTACTACTATCCGTCAGAATCTTGTTTTCCTGACAAGATTTTTGAACAGGAGGCAACGGAGGTAACAGAGATTTCAGCCAAAAGAAATTACTCCGTTTCCTCTGTTTCCTCTTGTTCAATTCTTCAGTTCAGAAATATTCTCTGCTTCTCTGCCCA
>JAJFUE010000154.1 GCA_021372575.1 bacterium
CGCGGTCGCCGACCGCGGCCTGGGCCGCAAACGCGCGAATGCGGTGATGCCGCGGTCGGCGACCGCGGCCTACAGGGGATGGGTCAATCCGGAATCGAATCGAGAACGGATTCAGCAAGGTTTTCCATGTCGCTTCGAGCCGAAGCGACCTACTGACGCCAGATTCACTTCTCCTTCCACCGCAGGACGAGGATCAGGGCTTCGCGCATGTTGGTCAGGCCGAGGAGCGTCGGCTTGTCGCGCTCGAGGAACACCGTGTTCTCGAGCAGCTGCGCCTTGCCGGGTTCTTTTTCACCCTTGGCCGGCTGCGCCCGTCGCGGCGGCGGGATGTGGCGGATGCGCAGCTTGACCGTGCCATCGCCCTTGTTACCGGGCGCCGCAGTGATTTCTTCGGCCGTGATTTCAAATTCGTCCAAGATCATCATGGATTCAAGTTCGTTGATCGATTCCTTGAGGGTTTCGCGGTGGTAATTGATGGCGATTTGGACCTGGTCCAATTTCGGGTCCTGCGGATCGCGCGCGTAGGCGCGCAGCATGCGGAACACGGCGCCGTCGAACTCCTTTTCCTCGCCGCGCTTGAGCGTGACGGTGGTCTGCTTGATCTCGGATCTCACGGGCGTTTCGACAGGGGCTTGTTTCGGCGCGCCGACGCCGCTCAGGAGCGTTCCGCGCAGCACGAGATACGGACGGCGGTAATCCTGGAACGAGAGATCGACGCCGTAGCCGCCGCCGAGATTGACGCTCGCGTCGCCGAGCTCGCCCTTCTCCCCGGCGAGTTGAACGATCGCGCGCCCGATCTCGGTGACCTTCTTGACGCCGAGCGCCTCGAGGTCCTTCGCCGTCAGGTACGGCGGAAGCGCCGCCGCGCCGTCGCCGTTGCCGCGCAACAGGATCGCCTCGACCTGGAAGACGTTCATCGCGTCCGCGTCGGGAACATAAAGCGCGGCGTTGATTTGCTTGAGGACCGTGGCGACTTTTTCCTGCGTGGCCGGGAGCGCCTTGACGATCACGGCCTTGGTCTTATTATCGAAGAGCGAGTTCTCCTGAACCCATTTGACGACGGCCTGATTGTAGTATGGTTCGTCGTCGTCGCGCATGATCTTGAGCTCGCCGTTGCTGCGGATGAGGTAATACTTGTGCAGTTCGCGGTTAATCAGCTCGGCGGCGGTGGCGGGTTCCATGTTCTGGATGAAATAGACCTTCGTCGCGAGCTGGTAGTCGGTGTCGAACTTTTTGCGGATCGCGTCCTGCTCGTCCTGGAATTTCTTCGCTTCTTCCTGCCTGGCGACGACCTGATCGTAATCGCGCGGCGAGACCTTGACCACCGTGTCGCTCACCCACTCGCATTGGATCGGGTAACGCCGCGCCTCGTTCTTGATGTAATAGAACGCGAGTTCGCGGGTCTGGCGCTCGCCATACGGCGAGTAGTTGGGATTCTTATAGGTCTTGATGTAATCGACCGATTCGGGATGCCCGGGCGCCGGCTCCCACACGACCTTGATCCCGGCGATCCTCGAGACGGTATCGAACATCTCCTTGGTGTTCTGGAACAGGTCGTAGGTCGGCAACTGCACGAACGCCCACCGGCCCTTCATCGTGGGGTCCTCATTGGCGACGATGCGTAGCGCCGCCGTGTTCGTGTTCTGGTCGTAGCCCTTGATCGTGATCGCGTAGCGGCCGTATTTGACCTCGGATTCGGTGACGGGGAACGACGCCTTGACGTTGCCCTTGCGGTCGCTGATCGTCAGCGTGCGGAACTTGAGATCGTTCGCATAACCCTTGGTCTCACTCGAGATCGCCCATTTTTCGTTGTTCACGTAACGCGGGAACTGCGGCGTGATGAACATGTGGAACTCGTTCGTCGCGCCGCTGATATACATGTATTGCGGATGATCGTATGCATTGATGGAAATGGAAGCGCCGCTGTTTTGGATGTTGAACGAGACCGGCGGGTAATAGATCCAGATATTCCCGGTGCCGACTGGGAACAAAAATTCGGCCGTGCCGAGATCGTCGCGCGCCGTGAGCCGGCCGCGATTCGAATCGACCTGCTGGAACGTCGCCATGACGTTCTCGATCATGAGCGACTCGCCGCTGTTGAGGCTATAGCTGCCGATTTTGCGGCGGAGTTCCGTGAGCGTCGTCAGCTCGTCGCCGGCCCGCGGCATCTCGGCCAGGGCATACGACGTGTGCGCGCCGAAAGCAAAAACGATCAGGATTCCCAATACTGCGATCGATTTCATTTTATGCCTCCGCGATTCAGTTCGATTTCATGTCGTTGGACGCAAGCTTGAACGAGCCGTCAATGACCCACGTGGCGTGCGCGCCCGAGTCGGCAAGCGTCGTTTCAATGATCATCCGGCCGTCCTGCCGCGTGACATAGCGCGTCGGGCGGTCGGCCTTGGCGAGCTGCGTCGAATGGTCGTCGGCCTGGCGCGGCGTGGCGGCCGGCGCCGGAGTGACGGCATTTTGCGTGATCGGCCGATCGGGGGATACCGGCTTGACGGTCTCGACGCGCCCCAGGAAAAACCCGCCGATGAACAGCGCCGCCGCCATGGCGGGCTGCCAAAGCCAACGCCATGGGAATGATGAATGATGAATGATGAATGATGAATCTTTAACCACGCGCGGGATCGGTAGTTGGTCGGCGCGGGCGAGGCCGGGCGGATCGGCCGCCACCCACTCGCGTGCCGCGTCGAGCGTGTTGTCGCGTTCAAACCGCGCCGCCTCCTCGGGCGGCATATCGCCGTTCATCCAGTCGCTGAGCTGTTTATCGTCCATGGTTCACCTCGGTTCCAGAATTGAACCACTGAGACACGGAGGCACAGAGAAGAAATAAAATCCTGAATTCTCCGTGTCTCCGTGTCTCTGTGGTTCAATCATTTTCATATTCATTCCGCTTCATTCCGCCAGTTCCTCTCTCAGGCGCGAAATCGCGCGGCTCAGTTGCGATCGCACTTGCGCCGGCTTGAGGCCCAGCCGCTCGGCGATCTCGACCGGCTTGAGTTCCTCGTCGAGCCGCATGATCAGGATCGCGCGCTGCTGTGGCGTGAGGAGCGCCATCGCCTTGCCGACAAGCGCCCGCCGTTCGGTCGCCTGAACGATCTCGACCGGCGACGCCGACCGCGACGCGCCGACCGGCTCGGCCGATTCGGTCCACTCCAGGGGATCGACGGGGGTCTCGCGCCGGCAGGGGCGGCGCAGTTCGTCGAGCGCCGTCCGGCTGGTCATCGAGCCCAGCCATGAGCGAAAACTGCCCTCGCCGCGCCACTGGCCGATCCGCCGCGCCATTTTCAGCAGGACCTCCTGCGCGATGTCGAGCGCCTCCTCCTCGTCCATCACGATCCGCCACGCGATCGCGTAAATATAGCGGCGATAACGTTCCGCGAGAGTCGCGAACGCACGCTGATCGCCGCCGGCGGCCGCCGCAGCTAATTCGTGGTCTTCCAAGTGGACCGTCCCACCGATTCGGATCGTGCCTCCCGCTCCCAATACAATAGACGCGGAAAGCTGCCCAAACGCGCATCTGCAATGAACAAAGGTGAAATTATACCGAGAAATTTACAATTCAAAACTTCCGCGGATGTTTCCGGCGGAAGGCATCATGAACAATTTCAGGCTTTTTACTTGACGATTTGACGATCGTGGCATGAAATCATCCGCATAATCTTCCGGGAGATCATTTTATTCGCATCTCATATGCCCGAGATCGGAGAGGTGGACGAAAAATGAAGGCGCAATTTGTTTCGCTTCGGGTGGCAATCATTCAGGTCGTCTGCGCGGCGACCGTCCTGGCCACGCTCACCTTCGGCGCACGGGACGCGCGGGCCGTGACGGCGTTCCCCCGGCCGGTCGAACTGGCCCAGCCCGACGGTCAAAAAATCCAGGTCCAGCTCAGGGGCGACGAATACTTCTCATGGAACGAGACCGAAGCCGGCTACGCGATCGCCCGCGACACGGACGGCTATTGGAAATACGCGCGGCCGTCCGACAAGGCGGCGAAATTCGACGTGATCCCCAACGCCCGCGTCGGCCGCGTCGATCCCAAGACGCTCAAGCTGACGCCGCGCGCCATGCCCAACCGCGCGCAGCTCCAGAAGCAACTGCGCGCCGCGCACAACCAGGTCATGGACAGCTCGGCCAGCATTCAGCCCGCGCCCAAGCTGATGACCGAACCCACGCCCGACGAGCCGCGGGTTCCCGTCTCGGGCACCGTCACCATCCGCAACATCGTCATCCTCGCCTGTTTCAACGACCACTGGGACAGCGGCTACGGAACAGTTTCTTCGTCCTACGGCCGCCAGAACACGACCGAATACGACAACCTGTTCAACCAGACCAGTTACACCACCGACGGCGCGGTCGGCTCCGTGCGCGATTATTACTATGAAGTCTCCTACGGCAAGCTCGTCATCCAGACCTACGTCACGCCGTGGGTGCGCCTGCCACAGACCGAGGCGTATTACGGCGCGGACGGAACGAGCAAGGACACGTACTGGCAGACCATGATCTCGGACGCAATCAGCGCCGCCGACACGGCGGGCTTCAACTTCGCCCAGGGCGACAGCGACAGCGACGGCTGGGTCGATTGCCTGACCGTCATCCACTCCGGCTACGGCCAGGAATACGGCGGCGCCCCGAGCACCTATATCTGGTCCAAGCAGGGCGAGATGACATCGGTCGTAACGGCCGACGGCGTCAAAATGAAGCGCGTCCACACCGAACCGGCGTTGCGCAGCACGGCCGGCACCGGCATCACCCGCATCGGCGTCGTGTGCCATGAAATGGGCCACTTCTTCGGCCTGCCGGACCTTTACGACTACAGCGCCTCGACGTTGGGTATCGGCTCCTGGGGCATCATGGCCTCGGGTTCGTGGAACGGCTCCGACGGCAAAAGCCCGGCCCACTTCTGCGCGTGGTCCAAATACATGCTCGGCTTCATCAAGCCGACGATCATCCACTCGGGAAGCGCCATTTCGCTGCCCAAGGCCGAGACCAACGCCGTCGCGCACATCGTCAGCGACGGCATGAGCAACGAATACTTCATGGTCGAGAACCGCGCCAAAACCGGCTTCGACAACGCGAGCGAAATTTACCCCGGCATGCTGATCGAGCATATTTACCCGGCCAGCGCCAACAACGACCTGGGCACGTGGGCTCACCCCGTCGTCAAGATCGAGGAGGCCGACGGGGACGATTCGCTCGGCTCGTATGTCTCCTACTCGGAGGCCGGCGACGTCTGGACCAGCACCAACGGGCTGGCGGGCGGATTCCGCGACCAGACCGGCAACCAAAGCACCAACGCCATGATTTACCAGGCGGCGGCGGACTATAACCGCACCAACGACCCGGCGTATTACACCTACAACCAGCTGAGCGGGTTCTCCGCCGCCGGCGACACGATGACCTACAACGCATCGACGCTCAAGCCGGTCGTGGCCTCGCAGACCGTCACCAGCCCGAATTACACGGTCGGCTGGAGCGCAAGCACCAACGCCAGCCTCTACGAGATCCAGGAAGGCTCGCCGATCACGCAAACATCGTTCAGCGACGGCGCCGAAAGCGCCTCGGACATGGACGCCAAGTGGTACCTGAGCGGAACGGTGCTGCGCGACAGCGGCGGAGCCCACGCCGGCAGCTACAGCTACGCGATGCACCGCTACTACAGCGGCAAATGGTATTCGTCGGTCCAGTCGATGTCGATGCGGACGCCGTTCAAGGTCACCGCGAGCACCGTCGTGTCGTTCTACATGCTGTGCCACCTCGACACCAACAACGGCTACCTCAAATGCCAGATCTCCAACGACAACGGCAACACGTGGCATACGCTCGGCACGTATTCCGGCTACACCGACCCGTGGGCGTACCGGAGCTTCAATTACAGCGCGATCAACGCCGCCGGCATCAGCCTGAACGACATGTGCGTGCTGCGCTTCGTCGCGAACTTCGAATACACGAGCGGCTGGGGAACATTCCCCGGCTACGGCTACGCGATCGACGACGTCTCGATCACCAACACCGAATACAGCGACTACGGCAACTGGACGACGCTCTCCAGCAGCGTCGGCACGAACTCCTACGCCGTGACCGGCCGCAGCAACGGCGTCCACGCCTACCAGGTGCGCGCCTACGCGAACAGCGCGTGGCAGGGCTTCGGCAGCGTCGGCACGGCCACCGTCAACGCGAACTTCACGCTGACCTACAACGTGAGCGGCAACGGATCGATCAGCGGCACGAACCCGCAATCGGTTACTTACGGCGGTAGCGGCACGCAGGTGACCGCCGTGCCGGGCTCCGGCGCCTACTTCTACCGCTGGAGCGACGGCCTGCTCACGGCCTCGCGCACCGACACGAACGTGACGTCGAACCTCTCCTTCACCGCGACGTTCCTCGATTTCAGCTCGCCCGTGTATGTGAATTTCGCGTTCGGCGGCACGGAGCTGGGCACGCTCGCCAACCCGTTCAACACGCTGGCCGAGGGCATCTACGGCGTGACCAGCGGCGGAACGCTCCGGGTCAATACCGGAAACTCGACCGCGCCCGTGCGCATCACCAAACCGATGCGCATCGAATCCACCGGCGGCACGGTGACGATCGGCCGATAAAACAAGTGCGGAGTGCGGAATGCGGAGTGCGGAATCAAAACCCGCACTCCGTTTTTTCGTGCTCGTGCGGAACTCGAAACTCGAAACTGGAAACTCGAAACTTGATAAAATTATTTTCGTTCTTCGCGAACGTTTCTAACGTGCATTCTCTTATCCCATGCCGCTTTCGGCGAAAGCGGCCTACGGAGTATGCTGATCACCTTTCCCCGTAGGCCGCGTTCGCCGAACGCGGCATTTCACGCAGTAGCCCGAGCGTGAGCGAGGGACTCGTAATCAAAAGCTGATTTCCAAACACGGTTCGTGCTCGTGCTCGTGCTCGTGCTCGTAATCGTAATCGTAATCGATCCCCTCTCTCCACGATCCACGATCCACGATTCACGATTCACGAACTCACGTCCATCTTGACCGTTCGCGCGCGCGGGTCCAAAATACGGGTTGATTCTCTATTCCCCGTTCCGGGGAACGAGCGGCACCTGACGTTAAGGATCGCGCGATGATTACCATTACACTGCCCGACGGCTCACAAAAGCAGTATGACACCCCCCCGACCGTCCGCCAGATCGCCGGCGAGATCGGCCCCGGCCTCGCCAAGGCCGCCATCGGCGGAAAGATCGACAACGAACTGATCGACCTCGACCGCCCCATCACGCGCGACACCACGCTCAAGATCGTGACCGACAAGAACGCCGACGCCGACGCGCTGTATCTCATTCGCCACAGCGCCGCGCACGTCATGGCCGAGGCGATCCAGCGGCTGTGGCCCGAGACCAGGCTCGCCTACGGCCCGCCGCTTGAAAATGGTTTCTACTACGATATCGATTGCCCGCACCCGATCACCGAGGCCGACTTCCCGGCGATCGAGGCCGAGATGGACAAGATCATCGCCGAGAACCGGCCGTTCAGCCGCTACGAAATGTCGCGCGATGAAGCCTTCGCCAAAATGAAGGACGATCCCTTCAAGACCGACAACATCGAGCGCGCCGACGGCGACGTGATCAGCTTCTACGCGACCGGCGAACCGGGCAAGGCGTGGGAAGACCTCTGCCGCGGCCCGCATGTGCCCTCGACCGCCCGCGTCGGCGCGGTCAAGATCCTCTCCGTCGCCGGCGCCTACTGGCACGGCGACGCCAGCAAGCAGCAGCTGCAGCGCGTCTATGCGACCGCGTTCCCCGACAAGAAACAACTCAAGGCGTACCTTGCCGCGCTCGAGGAAGCCAAGAAGCGCGACCATCGCGTCATCGGCCGCCAGATGGGGTTGTTCCATATCGACGAGGCCGTCGGCCAGGGGCTCGTGCTTTGGAAGCCGAACGGCGCGATCATCCGCCAGGAACTGCAGAACTTCATCAGCGAGCAACTTAGGCGGCAGGGCTATTCGCAAGTCTTCACCCCGCACATCGGCCGCCTCGGCCTCTACCGCACCAGCGGCCACGTCCCCTACTACCGCGACTCGCAATACCCGCCGCTCATCGATCGCGAAACGATCCAGAAGCTTTCGGACGAGGGCTGCCCGTGCTGCGAGCTCGCCAACCGCATGGAGTCGGGCGAGATCGACGGCTACCTGCTCAAGCCGATGAACTGCCCGCATCACATCAAGATTTACGCAAGTGAAATGCGTTCCTACCGCGACCTGCCGATCCGGCTCGCCGAGTTCGGCACGGTCTATCGCTGGGAGCAGTCCGGTGAGATCGGCGGCCTGACCCGCGTCCGCGGCTTTACGCAGGACGACGCCCACCTGTTCTGCACCGAGGAGCAGGTCGCCGGCGAACTGATGGGCTGCATCGAGCTCGTCAAGATCATCTTCGCCACGCTCGGCATGAACGACTACCGCGTACGCGTCGGCCTGCGCGACCCCGACAGCTCCAAGTATGTCGGCAAGCCCGAAAACTGGGACAAGGCCGAGGCCGCGTGCCGCAACGCCGCCAAAACGCTCGGCGTCAACTTCAGCGAAGAGCCCGGCGAAGCCGCGTTCTACGGTCCCAAGATCGACTTCGTCGTTAAGGACGTCATCGGCCGCGACTGGCAGCTCGGCACCGTGCAGGTCGACTACAACCTGCCCGAGCGCTTCAACCTCGAATACATCGGCGCCGACAACCAGCCGCACCGCCCGGTCATGATCCACCGCGCCCCGTTCGGCTCGATGGAGCGTTTCGTCGGCGTCCTCATCGAGCACTTCGCCGGCAACTTCCCGCTCTGGCTCGCGCCGGTGCAGGTCGCCGTCCTGCCTATCACCGAAAACCAGGTCGCCTATGGTAACGACCTTATCGAAAAGCTCAAGGCCGCCGGCATCCGCGCCGTGATCGACGACTCGAGCGAGAAGATCGGCAAAAAGATCCGCAACGCCGAGCTCGAAAAGGTCCCGGTGATGTTCGTCGTCGGAGCAAAGGAAGCCGAGGCCAACCAGGTCGCGGTCCGCCGCCACGGCAAAGGCGACCAAGGCGTCCAGCCGCTGGAAGACGTCATCGCCGCGCTCAAGCAAACAATCGCCGCCCGGAGCATGGAGTAAAGTTCGTAGTTCCGCCTTTAGGCGGAAATTTGCGGGTTGGATCGGGAAAAGCCGACGATTTTGAGGGGCATCAACGATGAAAACCACCGAAATCTTAACCGCCCGCGCCATCAAGACTTCTCCCGAGGCGTTAACGATCGTTCTATTCGATCGCGAACTTACCATCCCATGGGAACGCACGTCAAAAACTTTGCTGAATGCCACTGAGAAGCAACGCATGAATGCACAGCTTGCCCCGAGCGGTTACGGGATCCACTGGCCCGATTTGGATGAAGATCTCTCAATCGGCGGGCTTGTTCGCGCCGAGGCCAAAAGAACCTGACCCATGCTCACTCTCCTCCAAATCATCCTTGCCCCGGTCGTCCTGATCTCCGCGTGCGGTCTTCTCTGTCTCGCGCTTTACAACCGGCTTTCGACGATCATCTCTCGCGCGCGGGCGTTCCATCGCGAGCTGTTCGACGTGCAGACGCAGCTGGCGCGCATCGGCAACTCGGACGAGGACGTCGTCGCGCAAATCCAAAACCGCATCGAGATCCTCAACGGCCAGACCGGCCAACTGATCGCGCGCGCCGCGCAGATCCGCAACGCCATCGCGTGCCTGCTGCTGACGGTCGTCTCGATGCTCGTCTGCTCGCTGCTGCTGGCCGCCCTCGCGCTGCTGGCCGACCCCAACCAGATTGCAACCGGCATCGCCTTCATGATCGCCGGGCCGCAGCACGTGGTCGTCTATGCGGCCGGCTGCGTGTTCGTCCTCGGAATCCTGCTGATGATCGCGGCCATGGCCTTTGCCATAACCGAACTGAGCCGCGCCCTCGACCCGGTTTACGTCGAATACCACGAAATGATCGAGCCCGAAACCCGGATCGAATAATCCCATGAAAAAACGGCGGCCGGTTTGGCCGCCGTTTTTGCCCGGATCGGTGAATTCGAATCGGCTTACCGGTGAACCCTGACGTAGCTCTCCGGGTCCACGCTTTGGCCGTTCTTATGAATTTCAAAGTGAAGGTGCGGGCCGGTCGAGCGCCCGGTGTCGCCTTCGCGCCCGATCACCTGGCCCTTATCGACTTCCTGGCCGACGCGAACGAGCTGGCGCGAAAGGTGGCCGTACAGCGTCTCCATCCCGCCTGCGTGCGTGATGACGATGTAGCGCCCGTAGCCCCAATTGTAGCCGACGCGCGAAACGGTTCCGGACGCCGCGGCGCCGACCTCGGTCCCTTCGCGGTTGG
>JAJFUE010000159.1 GCA_021372575.1 bacterium
CGCGGTCGAAACCGCAAAATAACTGTTTACAGGAAAGTCAAGCGGCGAGCCGCCCTGTGGCTCGCCGCTTCTGCAAAAGAAATTGTGCTTGACACTCCTGCCGTTTAATTCGTTAACTTTCAACAAGACGGTGGGTGTTCCATGCCCCTGAAAAACTGATTCCGGAGCCGGTCGAATCGCATGAAGATACTTTTCGTAGGGGACTTGGTGGGCCGCCCGGGCCGCATGTGCCTGGAGCGGTTGCTGCCGTCTCTACGGGAAGAGCACGGGCTGGACGCGGTGGTGGTGAACGCGGAAAACTCGGCGGGCGGGATCGGCGTGACGCCTCAGATTCTGAACGAGCTGACGGCGATGGGTATCGATGCCATCACGCTGGGCAATCACACCTGGAAGAAGAAGGAGATGGTGCAGACGCTGGACCGTTACGAGAACACCGTGCGGCCGGCGAACTACCCGGCGGGCGCGCCGGGGCGGGCATCAACCATCATCACGCTGCGCGACGGCCGGAAGTTCGGCGTCACCAATGTGCTGGGCCGCATATTCATGGAATGCGTCGAGTCGCCATTCGTGCGGGCGAAGCAGGAGGTGGATTCGTTGCGCCAGCGGACGCCCGTCGTGATTGTCGACATGCACGGCGAGGCGACTTCCGAGAAGCAGGCCATGGGCTGGTACCTCGACGGCGCTTGCACGGCGGTGCTGGGAACGCACACCCATGTGCAGACTGCCGACGAGCGCGTGCTGCCCAAGGGAACGGCTTACATCACCGACGTGGGCATGACAGGCCCGCGGGATTCGGTGATTGGATTGGAAATTGAGCGTGCCGTCCACAAGTTTTTGACCGGCATGCCGAGCGAGTTCAAAGTGGCGAAAGGGCCCACCTGCCTTTGCGCCGTGGTGGTTGATGCCGACGACACGACCGGCAAGGCCGTGTCGATCCGGCGGGAGTATCGAGTGGTCGCTGCGACAGCCGAAGATTAACTATCGGCGGGGATCTTGGGGACGATGTATTTTAAGCGGTTGGAATTATCAGGGTTTAAATCGTTTGCCGACCGGACGCAGGTGCGGTTGGAACCGGGCATCACGGCCGTCGTCGGGCCCAACGGCTGCGGTAAAAGCAATATCCTCGATGCGATGCGCTGGTCGCTGGGCGAGCAGAGCGCGCGCGAGTTGCGCGGCACCCACATGCTCGACGTCATCTTCAATGGCAGCGAGAACCGCCAGGCCAGGGGAATGGCCGAAGTCTCGATCACTTTCGACAACAGCGACTCGCGGCTCCCCGTCGATTTCGCCGAAGTCCAGGTGACCCGCCGATTGTACCGCTCCGGCGAGAGCGAGTATTTCATCAACAAAACGCCGTGCCGGCTCCGCGATATCCACGAGCTCTTCATGGACACCGGCATCGGCACCAGCGCGTATTCGCTGATCGGCCAGGGAAAAATCGATCTCGTCCTGAGCAGCAAACCCGAAGACCGCCGCTTCCTGTTCGAGGAAGCGGCCGGCATCATCAAGTACAAGGCCCGCAAAAAAGTCGCCATGCGCAAGATGGAAGTGGCCGACCAGAACCTGCTGCGCCTGTCCGACGTGATCGCCGAGGTCCAACGCCAGATGCGGTCGCTGAAACGGCAGGTCAACGCCGCCATCCGATACCGCGAGATGAAAGATCAACTGCGCGACCTCGAGGTCCGGTCGCTGTGGATGAAATGGTCGGCGTTGAGCACGCGGGTGGCGGAACTGCGCCAGCTTTTCGCGACCGCGCAGGATACCTATGAAAAGGCGATGACGGAGACCACCCAGTTCGAGTCGCGCAACGAAGAGTTGGCCGTGAACCGGATGGAGGTGGAGCGGCGGCTCGCCGCGCGCCGCGAGGAAGTGCGCGACATCGATTCCGAAATGGAAAAAGTCGAGCGGCAGATCGCGCTGTTGCGCCAGCAGATCGACTTCCTGAAAGAACAACAGCAGCAGGCGATTCTCGATCAGGAAGAGTACAGCCAGCGGGCCACCGAAATTCTCGAACAAATCGCCCGCACCGACCAAGAGGCCGCCGCGCTCGACGCAGGGTTGAAACAGTGCGCGGCCCAGATCGAGGCGCGCCAGCAGGAGCACGATGACGCCCAGCGGCGGGTGGCCGAAGCGGAGGCCGGGCTGGAATCGGTGCGCAACCGCACCGTGGCCAGCATGAACGACCGCGCAAAGGCCCAGGCCGAGCTCGAATCGCTCGACAACCGCCTCCAAACCGACCAGATGATGTTGGAAGGGCTGTATGCCCGGCGGAAAACACAGGACGAACGCAACGACGACCTCGACGGCCAACTGAACGAGGCGCGCAAAGACGAAGACGAGACCTTGACGGCCCTCGAAGGCCTCGCCGATTCGCGCAAAGCCGCCTCAGACGAGCACGCCGCCAAATCGCAGCAGTTGCGCGAAATCCACGACGAGCGCCACCGGG
>JAJFUE010000192.1 GCA_021372575.1 bacterium
GGCGGCGGTTGCGGCCTTGCCGGCACAAGCCGGCAACCTCCTGCTGCCGGATTACCTTTTGATCGGCGCCTACATTGTGCTGGTGATCATCATCGGCATGGTCTTGAAGCGGTCGATCAAGGGGGCCAAGGATTACTTCACGGCCGGGGCGACGATGCCGTGGTGGGTCGCGGGCGTGTCGTATTTCATGGCCTCGTTCAGCACGATGTTGTTCATCATTTACTGCGAAATCGCCTATAACTACGGACTGGTCGCCTTCACCGTCACATGGGTGGCCGGCGGCACGGTGGCCATCTCGGGCACGCTGATGGCGCACCGCTGGCGCCGCGCGCGCGTCATGACCCCCATGGGCTTCATGGAGCGCCGCTACAGCAAGTCCATCCATCAGCTCATGGTGTGGCTCGGGTTCCCGCTCCGCATGCTCGACAACAGCATGCGCATTTACGGCATCGCGCTGGTCAGCATCGTCGCCGTCTATGGCATCGGGGTGGTCAAGGTCATCGACCAGAACCCGCAGTGGTTCCTGACGGCGGTGTTCGCCCTCGGCATCCTCTTCATTCTTTACTCGCTCCTTGGCGGCCAGAGCTCGGTCATGATGACCGACTTCGTGCAGGCCATGATCCTGCTCGTCACCGTCTGCATCATCACCTACATGTGCATGCCGGCCGGCTGGTGGGACAAGCTTCACGATCCGAACATCGTTCCGCCGGCGCGGCTCAAATGGTTCCAGCAGAGCGGGGGAGTGGAAAAGGGCTACGACTGGATTTTCCTCACGTTCAACATCTTTCTGATCAGCGTTATCCAGAACGCGGCGGGCTGGGCGCTCGTGCAGAAGTATAATTGCGTCCGCAGCGAGGCCGACGCCCGCAAGATGGTGTGGTGGGTCGTCTGCCTGAAGGCCGTCTGCCCGTTCGTCTTCTTCCTGCCCGGCCTGGCCGCCTACTACCTGCTGACCCCGGCCGAGATCGGCGGCAACACGCGCTACGTCTTCGCCCTGGTCAGCTTCAAGGTTCTGCCGGTCGGCGTCGCGGGCCTGATGATGCTGGCGATGCTCGGCTCGGCGTTCTCGGCGATGGGCGCCGAATACAACACGCTATCGGGCGTTCTGACCCGCGACTTCTACAAGCGCAGCCTGCGGCCGCAGGCCACGCCGACCGAGGAGGGTTTCGTCGGCCGCATGGCGACGATCGGCATCGGCCTGCTCACGATGATGCTGGCGGTCGTGTTCAATTTCTTCCGCGAACTGAACCTGATGGACCTCATGATGCGCTTCTTCGGCGTGTTCGGTCCCCCGGCCATGATCCCGATTTTCCTGGGTTTGCTCACGAAAAAAGGCAATTCGCACGGCGTGTGGTACGGCGTGATCCTGAGCGTCATCCCCGGCATCATCGCGGTGGCATGGAACCTGCACGCGGTCAAGTATAACGCGGTCGCCATGAAGGCCGACCCGCACGTCGATTACATGTATCGGACGCTGTTCGCGGCGTTGTTAAGTCCGGCCGTCTGCCTGCTGGTCGTCATCGGCATGGTCATCGGCTCGGCCCTGCACCCGCGCTCGGCCGAGGAGCAGGCCAGCGTCGATGCGTTCTTCGAGGACCTCAAGGTGCCGTACCTGATCGACAAGAAGGCCAAGGGCATCTCGCCGTTCAAGCTGATCGGCATGATGGCGTTCTGGTTCGGCGTGATCATGGCGGCCGTGACGGCTTTCATTTTCGCCAACCGCGTCAAGTTTGGCGTCGAGAGCTTTGGGTTGCACCTGATCGTCATTGTCTTCATGTGCGGACTTGGCGGACTGATGTGGTGGCGGTCGGCGCAGCCGGCGATGGATGCCGAGGAAGCGCAGGCCCCGGTCGGAGCCGGAGTCCGGAAGTAGGGTGTTTTCAAAACGCCCGAAAATTCGGATGAAAATCATCCGAACCAATCGCTAAAACCAACATAATCAAAGCCCCGGATGAGTTTCAAAAACCCATCCGGGGCTTTAAGTTATTCTGGACTTCACAGATTGAATCGTCCAGAGTAGCGTGAAGTTGTTTGGAATAAATATCTGCCGATCGGAGTGCATCTCATGGGAACCCCACCAGTTGGCGGAACCGAGGCCGTAGCCGCGGCCAAAGCGGGCATTCTGCTATTACCGGATTATTTGATTATCGGCGCCTACGTGTGCCTGGTGATCATCATCGGGCTGATCATGAAGCGCTCGATCAAGGGGGCGAAGGATTACTTTGCCGCCGGCAGCACGATGCCGTGGTGGGTGGCCGGATGCTCGTATTTCATGGCCTCGTTCAGCACGATGCTGTTCATCATTTACTGCGAGATCGCCTACACGATGGGCTTTGTCGCGTTCACGATCACGTGGGTCAGCGGGGCGACGATGCTGATCGCCGGCGTGGTGATGTCGCACCGCTGGCGGCGCGCGCGGGTGATGACGCCGATGGGCTTCATGGAGCGCCGCTACAGCAAGTCGATTTACCAGCTGTTCGTGTGGCTCGGGTTCCCGCTCAGGCTGCTCGATAACGGCATGCGCATTTACGGCATTTCCCTCGTGTGCATCGTGGCGATTTTCGGGGTCGGGATCGTGAAGGAAATCGACAACTCCCGCCAGATCCTCTATTACGCGATTCTCGCGATGGGGATGCTGTTCATCATCTATTCGCTGCTGGGCGGCCAGAGCGCGGTGATGATCACCGACTTCGTCCAGGCGATCATCCTGCTGGTGACGGTCTGCCTGATCACGTGGCAATGCCTGCCGCGCAACATCGCCGGCATGGTCGATTGGTCCATTTTCAAGGCCGCCGTTCCGGCCAACCACATGCAGTGGTTCCAGGCGCCCGGCCACAAGGGCTACGACTGGTTCTATCTGACGTTTAACATTTTCCTGATCAGCACGTTGAACAATGCGGCCGGCTGGGCGCTGGTGCAGAAATACAACTGCGTGCGCAGCGAGCACGACGCCCGCAAGATGGTGTGGCTGGTCGTGTTCCTGAAGATGATCTCGCCGCCGATTTTCTTCCTGCCGGGGCTTGCCGCGTTCTACCTGATGACGCCGGGCGAAATCGGGTCCAACTCCCGTTACGTGTTCGCGCTCGTGAGCTTCAAGGTGCTGCCGGTGGGGCTGGCGGGGCTGATGATGCTGGCGATGCTGGGGTCGGCGTTCTCGGCGATGGGAGCCGAATACAACACGCTGTCGGGCGTGCTGACGCGCGACTTCTTCAAGCGAATTTTGAAGCCGCAGGCCTCGCCCATGCAGGAAGTCAATTTCGGGCGTATTGCGACGTTCCTGATCGGCGTCGTCACGCTGCTCATCGCGATCACGTTCGACTATTTCCGCGAACTGAACCTGATGGACCTCATGGTGCGGTTCTTCAGCGTGTTCGGCCCGCCGGTCATGATCCCGATGTTCCTCGGCCTGCTGACCAAGAAGGTCAACTCGCGGGGCGTTTGGTACGGCGTCATCCTCGGGGTGGGCATCGGCGGCGCCGCCGCGGTCATCAACCTCGTTCTGGTCAAGAAATACGCGCTTGATATGAAGGCCGACCCGATGCTCGACTGGCAACTTCGGACCCTGTTCGGCGCGATGATCAGCCTCGGCACGGTGGTGCTGGTTGTGATCGGCATGATCGTTGGCTCGATCCTGCACCCCCGCAGCGCCGAAGAGGATGCCAGCGTCAACGCGTTCTTCGAGGACCTCAAGAAGCCTTACTTGATCGACAGCAAGAACAAGGCAGCCATCTCGCCGTTCAAGCTGATCGGCATGCTGGCGTGCTGGTTCGGCCTTGTCATGCTGGCCGTGACGACGCTGATCTTCATCCTGAACTCCAAATACCACGTCCAGACGTTCGGCCTGCACCTGCTCGTGGCCGCGGTCATGTGCGGCCTTGGCGGGCTGATGTGGTGGCGTTCGGCGAGGCCCGAGCTCGGGACGGCCGTGCCGCAGCCGGAGCCCAAGGTTCCTGTCAGCGCAGGGCGCGAATAAATCAAGTGCGGAATGCGGAGTGCGGAGTGAAAAGACAAGAATTCCGCAGCCTGAAAAGTTGATTTCGCATGGCGCCGGCGTATGATCAACCGCCGGCGCTTTTGTCGGGGGCGAGGCGGATCGAGCATGATGGCGGGGTCTATCGCCAAGGGATGGATTCGATCGCCCCGATTGCCAGTTTGTGCAGCCCCTGCCGGGGCTTGGTGAAAGCCGACCTCGGTTGAGGAAAAATACTGAACCGCATTCTTGCAAAAAAGAATACCCCTTCAAAGAAAGGCTGTTCCATGTCACCGATCACCGACCAGCAAATCCTTGATGTGTGCGAAAGTTTACAGGATGAATCGACCGCGTTCCTCGACAAGCTCATCCGGTTCGAGTCGCTGCCCGGCTATGAAGGGCCGGCGATGCACTGGCTGTATGAACAATTCCAGGGGCTCGGCGACGTCGTCGAGCTGGTGCCGATTCCGGAGTCGATCCGGCAGGATCCCGAATACCAGTTCACGCTGAGCGACCTGCCGTATTCGGAACGGCCGAATTTGCGCGTGACCGTGAAGGGCTCCGGTGGCGGGCGCACGCTTGTCACCAATGCGCACGTCGATGTCGTGCCGCCGTCATACGGTCAGGAGCGCCCGTTCGATCCGGTGATCAAGGACGGCTGCAGTTACGGCCGCGGCGCGGTCGATGACAAGGGGCAGGTCGCGGCGATCTGGGTGATCCTCAAGGCGATGAAGAAGCTCGGGGTGCGGCCGAAGGGCGACGTGGTGTTTCATATCGTGATCGAGGAAGAGACCGGCGGCAACGGGACGCTGGCGATCGTGCGCGACACGAAGGAGAAGTTCGACCTGTGCGTCAACTTCGAATCGGGGCGCGGCCACCTCTACACCTCGCTGCGCGGGGCGGTGTGGTTCAAGGCGACGGTGTGGGGGCGCGCGGCGCACTCCGGCAACCCGCAGGCCGCGGTCAACGCGATCGACATGGCCATCGAAGCGATCCGGATCATGAAGGAAGTGCGCGAGGAAATCCTTGCCGAAACGCGCAACGACGACCCGGTGCTGGCGAAGCTGCCCAACCCGATGCCTCTCAACTTCGGCGAGTTCAACTCGGGCGACGACCCGTCGATCGCGGCGAGGAAGGCGACCTTCTCGGGGGTGTTCGGGCTGCTGACCACGCCGCACCGGGAGGTCATGCGCCGCATTGAAGAGGCCGTGCGCACACGCGGGCCCGAGTGGCTCAAGGACCCGGAGCACTTCCAGATCGAGTTCCCGTATCACCACGACATCTCGCGCACCGACCCGAACCATGAGTCGATCCCGATCCTGAAGGAATGCTGGAAGATGGTCGGCGTGAACGCCGAGGTGATGGGTCTGTCGGCATCGAGCGACGCGTGCTTTTACACCAATATCATGGGCACGCCGACGGTCATGACCGGCTACGGCAACGAGACCGCGCACCAGGTCATCGAGCACATGAACCTGCACAACGTGGTCCTCGAGGCGGCGATGATGGTGCGGTTTGTAAGGGAGTGGTGCGGAGAGAATGATGAATGATGAAAGATGAATGATGAAAGATAGTGGGCGTCGGCAGTGAGTGTTCGATGATGGATTAGCCCCGGCGTGGTGGCACGTGTTGTATCGCCCCTTGCCGGGGCTCTGGATTTTTTGGGAGGCGCTAACCCCGCGCTTAGGCGAGCTGGTGTACAAGTTTGGATTGGGTTTTAACAATGGGGTATGGGTGGATGGGTCTTTTGGGTCCTATGGGATTTGGGAAATTGTGATTTCTGAAATGAAATGTGAGTTTGGCGATTTGCGAAGGAATATTTGCGAATTTTGGGCGGGTGCGGGTATCGTAATCAGGATGCTGAACTGCCAATCGGAGTGACGCGCAATGGAACCCATCGATCAGGTCTTGCAGGAAATCTCGGTCGCGATTCTTTGCGGCGGGCATGGGTCGCGGATGCGGTCGAACGACCAGCACAAGGTCTGCTTTCCGATCGATGGCGTGCCGGCGATCAACCGCACGATCAAGATGTTCCGCGGGCTGGGCGCGAAAAAGATTTTTGTGGTCGTGGGCGCGCTGGCGTCGAACGTGATCAGCACGGTCGGCAAGGAATTTCCCGAAGTCGTTTTCATTTATCAGCACGAACAGCTCGGGACAGGGCACGCGGCGCAGGTCGCGGCGGCGGCGATCGCGCGGCTCGACTGCGCGGGGCCGCTGCTTATTACGATGGGTGATAAGCTTATTGAACCGCAGGTGATCCGCGAGATGGCCGAGCAGTTCGTGAGGGCGCGCGCGGACATGGTGTTCGTCACGTCGCCGAAGAAACACAAGGGGCTGCTCAGCTCGGCGGGGCGCATCGTGAAGGACAGGTCGGGCGCGATCCTGGGGAACATGGAGCTGCGCGACATCCAGCGCGCGCAAATCCTCGAATCGATCGCGAAGCTTGCGGGCAAACCCGATCGCGAAGTCCCCATCGAAAAGGCGATCGAGATCGGCCGGCGCATCATCCCGGACGAAAAGAAATTGAATAACGCGCTGTGGCCGCTGCTCGAGGAGTGGCGCTCGAACGGCGGGATGACCGGAAAGAAGCTTCTTGAAAAACTTGGTCCCAAGCCGGGGATGATCGACCTGGGCGGCCGCAAGCTCACGCCCGATCAGGTCGAGAAGCAATCGGCGACGGTCAACTCGTCGGTGTATCTGGCCAGTAGAAAATTTTGGGACACGTTCCTGCCGCGGTTGCAGAACAAGAACGCGCAGCGCGAGTTTTACCTGACGGACGTGATCAATCTTGCGGTCGCCGACGGCAAATGGAAGCTCGCGCAGCACGTGCTCGAGGACATGACGTCAGTGATGGCCTACAACTCGCCCGACGAGCTGCTGCGGATTGAAGATATCTATCGGCGCAAGTCGATCAAGTCGGGCGTGGTCGAGGCGGCCGCCTCGGAAGTTCGCCTTCCGGCGGGGATGTATCGGCCGGCGGCGAAATGGCTCGAGATGTTCGAGGAATGGCCGGCGGCGCTCGAACGCCAGTTTGTCGATATTTACGGCACGGAAGGGATCCAGTCGCGGCGCAAGCTGTTCGTGCAGGCGCTGAAATTGTTTATCAGCCGGATGGGCGGCGACCGCAAGTGCATCATCGTGCGCGCGCCGGGACGGATTAATCTGATGGGGCGGCACATCGATCACCGCGGCGGCGGGATCAACGTGATGGCGATCGACCGCGACGTGGTGTTCGTGGCCGCGCCGCGCGAGGACGACGTCGTCCGACTCATGAACGCGGATCGCAAGCAGTTCCCGGACCGCGAGTTCACGCTGCGCGAGGCGCTCGGCGACATCAACTGGAACGACTGGCTGACGTACGTGAACAGCGACCACGTGCGCAATCTGATTTCAAATTCGCGTGGCGACTGGAGCAATTACGTGCGGGCGTCGCTCGTGCGCTTGCAGCAGAAGTTCCGCACGGTGCGCATTCACGGGTTCGACGCGGCGGTGGTCGGCGATATTCCGCGCGCGGCGGGGCTGTCGAGCAGTTCGGCGTTGGTCGTCGCGTCGGCCGAGATCGCCGTCATGTTTAATGGATTGAACGTCACGCCGATGGAACTCGTCGATTTGTGCGGGGAAGGCGAGTGGTTCGTGGGGTCGCGCGGCGGCGCGGGCGATCACTCGGCGATCCGGATGAGCCGGCGCGGACAGGTCTCGCACGTCAAGTTCCTGCCGTTCCGCCTGACGGAAACGTATGACTTCCCGGCCGACTGCAAGGTGATCATTGCCTACAGCGGCTATGACGCGCGCAAGAGCGGCGGGGCGCGCGACCGGTTCAACCAGAAAGTCGCGAGCTACGAATTTGGATTGATGCTCTTGAAGGATCGGATGCCGCAATACGACCGCATGCTCGAGCAACTGCGCGACTTGAACCCGCAGCGGCTCGGATGCACGGTGAGCCAGATTTATCGGGCCATGCTGAATATTCCGGACTCGATGTCGGTGGCTGAATTGCGCGAGACGCTTTCGGACCGGCATCGGCAGCGGCTCGAGGTGGTGCTCGGCTCGCATCAGCCGCCGGAGCGTTATGACTTGCGCGGCGTCGTGATGTTCGGCGTCTCGGAATGCGCACGGTCGGTGCTGGCGCCGGGACTGCTTTCAAGCGGCAAGCTCGAGCGGTTTGGCGAACTCATGGCGATCAGCCACGACGGCGACCGCGTGAGCCGGCATCGCCGGATCGCGGACGGCCGCTGGCGCAGCACGAAATATGGTTATGATTGCGGCGAGGATTCGATGCTGCGGCGCTGCGACGACCTGGTGAGCGAGGATCCCGACCGCGTGCTGGGCGCGCAATTATATATGCAGCCGGGGGCCTACGGCTGCTCGATCCCGCAGATCGACCGGATGATCGACCTCGTGACCGACGCGCCGGGGGTGATCGGCGCGCAACTTGGAGGGGCGGGCCTTGGCGGATGCATCATGATCCTGGCCCACCCCTCGGCAGTCGCGAACGTGTGCGATCTGTTGCGGCGCGAATACTACGGGCCGGGCAAGATCGAGCCGCTGCTCCACGTGTGCAGCCCGGTGGCGGGCGCGGGGGCGATTACGATGTAGCGCGGTATTCCAGAATTCTGTTCAGCATATGCTCTCAGCATTCGATGGCTAAAGCCGGTTAACGAGAAGCCGGCTGAAGCCGGCTTAGAAATGAATAAGGTGGACCGAAAACCACCAGCTGAAGCTGGTGGCAACGAATTCAGCCCGCTGAAGCGGGCATGTTTCCAAGATGAATACGATCGCATCCGGGGGGTGGTTCGGGCGAGCATACGATCCCGAACCAACCCCCGGATTGGAGATCGAACCGCTTCGCGGTTCAAAGACCCCAGAATGTCGGCTCGGAGAGCCGAACTGCCTTTATGCGGCCGGCTGGGCGGCCTGCTGCCAGTCGATGCCGTTGGCACCGCGCAGCAGCTTGCCGGTGACCCGGCCGTCGGCATTCCGAACTTCCATCACCTTGTCCGAGATGCGGACGAAGTGGGTCGTGTTCAGCACCTTGCCGTCGCGCGACAGGGTCAGCGTGGCCTCGCGGCCGTCGGCCGAGGGCACGAACGCGTAATGGATTCCGTCGCGATCCGCCGAGCCGATCTGAACGACGTTGCCCGTCCAGAACTCCATCACGTTCAGGACAATGACATCGACAAGCGCGCCGATGCTATAGACCTGGAAAATGATGAACACCCACATGACCAGCGACCGCACGATGTTGCGTTTGCTGCTATCAACGTTGACTTCGCCACCGATGTTGCCATTGGTCCTGTAAATGGCCTTTGTCAGCGGAAAATGCCCGTAGCATCCTGTCGATACGAGCATCATGATGGCGATCATCGAGATGATGATGCCCTTGCGAAGCGCCTTCATGGTTTGACTCCTCCATCAGGTAGTTGAAGACTTAACATATATATTTCAGTTTAACACATTCGCACATGAAAAATGAAAAACGGGCGCCAAAGAAAAAGCCCGCGGGATGAAACCGCGGGCGTAAAAGAAGGAAAACGACTGCTTAATTCGGATAGACGAATTGCAGTTCGATCTTGGTGTCCGGATGGAGGCTTTGCTTGACGGGGCAGGCGTTGGCGCCGGCCTCGAGCTTGGCGCGGTCGGTTTCGCTGAGGGAGACGCCCTTTGGCAGCGTGATCGTTGCGCACAAGGCCGCGATGCGGCGCGGCGGCGTTTGGGTCATTTCCTTCGTCACACTGACCAACGCGCCCGCGATGTCCCAGCCGTTGCGCTGGGAGATGAGGCCCATGATCGTCAGGACGCACGCGCCGAGCGCGCCGGCCACCATGTCGGTCGGTGAGATCGACTGGCCCTTGCCGCCGTTGTCAACGGGGGCCTCGGTGTTGAACTTCTGCTGCGAGGGCCCATGCGTGACCTCGCACTTGAGTCCGCCGAGATAGGCGATATCAATGTTCACGGCCATGAGAGAGTCTCCTTGTGAGATGAGTGTTTGAATTTGTTTTGCAAATCCGTTTTTAGTTGCATGCTGGTTCTTGGTTCAATACTCATGCCCGCTTTAGCGGGCTGAACGGGTTGCCACTGGCTTCAGCCAGTGGTAATCGATCACTTTAAAACCCCTGAGCCGGCTTCAGCCGGCTTCTCGGTCCCGGCTTCAGCCATTTTCATCATTTTGATGTGTTTCTTCATCCTCTTTCTCAGCTTCATCCTCTTTTTCCATCATGCCGCAGGCTTCCAGTTTCTCGCGGATGGTCCCATGTGCATGATGCTGTTCCTGAAGATCAATGTATTTCAGAATGGCTGGAAGATTTTGAAAGGCAAAGCTGACTACACCATATCCGCGCTGCCAACGAATCATTTTTAATCCGAACTGCTTGTTCATTTCCCTTGCGCAGGCGCCTTTGATTTTTCCGATCATTTCCTCAATGACAATGGTTGGTTCAATTTCAATGGCCGTGTGGATGTGATCGCGTGTGTCGCCGATCTCTTTCAAGTAAATGCCTGGGTAGTTGAGGCAATAATTTTTAATAAATGCGAATACCTTGGACTGAACCGAGGGCGTTAATTGCGGCTGGTCGCGATAGCAATGCCAGTTGATGTGAAGAAAGATCTCATGATGGGCGTGGCTGCCTTTGCTCATGGCTAAAGCCAGTTCTCCGAGAAGCCGGCTAAAGCCGGCTCGGGGGAAATGGAGTGGGGGCCTTAACCACCGGCTGAAGCCGGTGGCAACCCGTTCAGCCCGCTAAAGCGGGCTTTTTCTACAGCCAATCACATACCTTTCAGCAATCGAACAGATATGTGAGATGGCCGCATTTACAACCAGCTACTCCCAATCACAGATGCTTTTCTAGAAGCAGGTGCTCACCCCTTCAGCACCGCGCCTTGGGCGGCGTTGGCGACTATTTTCTGGTAGCGGCCGAGCCAACCGAAGTTCATGTTCGGGGCGGGGGCTTTCCATTCGGCGCGGCGTTTGGCAAGCTCGGCAGAATCGACTTTCAATTCGAGGGTCTTGCCGGGGATATCGATGGCGATGATGTCGCCGTCGCGGACGAGGCCGATCGCGCCGCCTTCGGCGGCCTCGGGGCTGACGTGGCCGATGCAGGCGCCGGCCGTGCCGCCGCTGAAGCGGCCGTCGGTGACGAGGGCCACGCTCTTGCCGAGGCCCATGCCCTTGATGTAGCTGGTCGGGCTGAGCATTTCCTGCATGCCGGGGCCGCCGCGCGGGCCTTCGTTGCGGATGATGACGACCATGCCCGGCTTGACGCGCTTGCCGAGGATGCCCTTGCAGGCGTCCTCCTGGCTTTCGAACACGATGGCCGGGCCTTCGTGGCGCAGCATTTCGGGATCGACGCCGGCGGTCTTGACGACGGCGCCCTGCTCGGCGAGGTTTCCGCGCAGGATGGTGAGGCCGCCCTCGGCCGAGTAGGCGTCCTCGACTTCGCGGATGACGTCGTACGGGTCAAATGCGCCGTCCTTCTTGACGCATGGATTTTCGGCGGCCAACATCGTCAAGCCGCGGTCGGGAGCGCGGCCGCCGGCGGCAAGCAACTCGGAGCGCACGGCATCGACCTTTTTACCGGTCGCGCGGCTGCCCTCGATATACATCGCGATCGCGTCGTCGGAAACGTTCTCGCCGCGGGCGTCGCAGGCGTCGATGTTCTCGCCGAGCGTGTTGCCGGTGACGGTCAGGCAGCCCAGGTCGAGGAGACCGTCCTTGCCGCGGGCGATCGCGCCAAGGATCGTGTGGATGCCGCCGGCGCGCTGCACGTCCTCGATGTGATAGACCTTGCCCGACGGCGTCGCGGACGGGGCGACCTTGCAGATGTTGGGCGTCTTCATGCTGAGTTCGTTGATGCGCGCCATGTCGTATTGGATGCCGGCTTCGCGGGCGACGGCGAGGACGTGCAGGAGCGTGTTGGTCGATCCGCCCATGGCCATGTCGAGGACCATGGCGTTGTCGAACGCGGCGGTGGTGGCGATGTCGCGCGGCTTGATGTCTTTATTGACCAGCTCCAAAATCTGTTCGGCGGCGCGCTGGTAAAGGCGCATGCGCTCGGTGCTCGTGGCGAGGACGGTACCGTTGCCGGGCAGCGCCATGCCGAGGGCCTCGCACAGGCAGTTCATCGAGTTGGCCGTGAACATGCCCGAGCACGAGCCGCAGGTGGGGCAGGCGTTCAACTCGACGCTGTTGAACTCGGCGTCGCTGATCGCGCCGACTTCGCGCTGGCCGACGGCGTAGAACGTGTCGATGAGGTCGAGCGACTTGCCGAGGGCCTTGCCGGCTTCCATCGGTCCGCCGGAGACGAAGATCGTCGGGATGTTGACGCGCATTGCGGCCATCAGCATGCCGGGGATGATCTTGTCGCAGTTCGGGATGCAGATCATGCCGTCGAAGCAGTGCGCGCGTAGCATCGTCTCGACGGAGTCGGCGATGAGTTCGCGCGAGGGGAGGGAGTATTTCATGCCGGCGTGGCCCATCGCGATGCCGTCATCGACGCCGATCGTGTTGAACACGAACGGGACGCCGCCGGCCTGGCGCACGGCCTTCTTCACGAAATCAGCGACCGCGTCCAGGTGCACGTGGCCGGGGATAATATCGACGTGGCTCGAGCAGATGGCGATGAACGGCTTGTTCCAGTCGTCTTCGCGGACGCCGGTGGCGCGCAGCAGGGAGCGGTGCGGGGCGCGCTCGGAGCCTTTCTTGATCATGTCGGACTTCATCTGGTGACCTCCGGGAACAGGGCTGGGGGCGGATTCGGGCTGGCGCAGGCCGGCCAGGATTTCGAGGATGCGCGGTTCGTCTTCGCTCGCGCCAAGCACGGCCCCCCAGCCCTTCTGGAGCTGATAGATGCCGTCGAGCGCCGTGTCGTGGAAGCTCTGGATCGCATGATCGATGCCTTCCTGGTTGAGCGCGTCTTCGAGCAGGCTGGCTTCGACTTCGTTCTCGACAACTGCGATGCGTTTGAACCGGTCCATAGGAAACTCCTTTGCCCTCGCAAAAAGGGTCGTTCTGAATTTAATCCTTTGGTGGGGGCGATGCCAGAAGAATGAATGATGAATGATGAGTGATGAATGATGAAAAGACCAAGTTCCACACGCGGATGACGTGGATGGACGGATTTGCGCGGATAAGTCTCAATTTTGATTCTTTACGCGGGTGGGCGATCCCGATACCGTAAGCTGGCGGCGCGGATGACGTTCGCGTGTGTGGGATGGCGGGATGAGTTACTGGGCCAAATTTCTTCGTTCGCAATGGTTCTCGCTGGCGCTGGCGGGGGTGTTTGGGCTGGCCTGGGCGTGGCCGGCGGTTGGGGTGGCGATCAATCCGGGGAACAAGACGCAGTACTGGTCGATCGTGACGATCTTTTTGTTGTCAGGATTGATCCTGCCGACGGGCGAGGCCGTGGCGGGTTTGTTCAACTGGCGCGTCCACTTATTTATTAATGCGTTCCAGTTTGTGGCGGTGCCGCTGGCGGCGTGGCTCGTACTGGCGCCATTTCGTGATTCGCTTGATCCGGCGCTGGTGGCGGGGTTTTGCCTGTTGGCGACGCTCCCGACCACGATCAGCTCATGCGTGACGTTTACGCAGTTGGTCGGCGGTAACGTAGCGGCGTCGATGTTCAACGCGGCGGCCGGCAACATCGCCGGCATCGTGATCACGCCCGCGCTGCTGTTTTTAATGCTCGGCGGCAAGGCGGACCACGGCAGCTTGCATGTCCTCGCGACCATCAAGAGCCTCACGATCCAGGTCGTCGTGCCGTTTGCGATCGGGCAGGTGCTGCACTTTATGGCAGGCGGGCGGCCGTCGGCGTGGCACAAGCCGGTTTCGATCATTAACAGCATTCTGATCCTCGTGATCGTGGGGACGGCGTTCAGCGGCACGTTTGTCCAAGCCGATCATCTGAAGAGTTTGAATATGGCCGACCCGCGGTTTTATGTGCCGCTGATGTTGCTATTGCCGGCGCATGTGTGCGTGCTGACGGCGGCGGGGGTGGGGGCGCGGTTGTTTGGCTTCGGCCGCAAGGACCGGCTCGCGATCTTTTTCACGGCGACGCAAAAGACGCTGGCGCTGGGCTTGCCGATGGCGCATGCGACATTGGGTGGCGATACACGGCTGCTTGGGTTGGCGATTCTGCCGGTGATTGTGTATCACCCGATGCAGCTGATCATCGCCGGGATTGTGAAAGACAAGATCAGGTTAACAGAGTAATTCCCCAATAAACCGGTTATCGGTCGTCCCTCCGGGACTCGGCGTTCCATGCGCTCCTGAACCCGCCATTATCATGGCGGGCTGAAAGCATTCGCCCCTTAAAAGGGGCTTGCAGCGATTATCACCGAGCGAAGATAAAAGTTGGGAACGGCAAAAAATTCGCCACTCAGGAGAGTGGCGTTCCCAGGCTTCATGTTGATCAGGAGAATACCGTTCTCTGAACAGAGTGCGTGTTCCGCCTGAAGGCGGGACTACGAACTTTTTTTCCAAACATTTCGGGCGGTCGGGACACTATTGTTGGCGACGAGGTGCGAAACATGAATGAAGCCGCCGACGCGCCGATCAGGAAAAACCGTTTGAAGTGGATCCTGTTGGTGATCGCGCTGATATGCGTATCGCCGTTTGTTTTGTTCTTTTCGATTAGCTCGTTCGTGAACAGCGAGAAAATTCCGGCTGACATGGAGAAGACGCCCGCCGAGATGGAAACGCTGCGCGCGCGGGTGATTGAGGAGGCGGGGAAACGGCCGGTTGTTACTGGCTTCCCGGTCGCGCGCGGGTCGTCGGCGGGCAAAAGCTACGAGGATTTTCTCAAGAGCGAAAAGACGGCAAATCCCGGGCTCGATTCGGTCGATATTTATAACGAGATCCTGAAGCGCAATTCGACGCCCAATGATATGGAGAAGTTGCGGAATTTCGACAAGCCGCCGGTGCCGCCGGGGCGGCCTGATGAGCCGGGATGGAAAGCCGGCAAGCCGCTTAATGAAGCTGCGGTTGCGTGGCTGAAGGCGAATCCTGAGCTCGTCGAATTATTTGTGCGGCTTGGGGAGAGCTCGGGACTGCCGGTGCGGACGATGGATCAGTTTGCGGCACCGACATTCGATCCGACAGCCGCGTCTATTCCTTCCCCAGCGGTCGTCGTTTATGGCGTGCGCGTTTTGGCCGCAGAAGGCCAGCGGCGGCTCGAGGCGGGCGATGCGGCCGGGGCCGATCGATGCTGGCGCGCCGGCGCGCGCATCGCGCTTAACATCGGCGCCGAGCCCTACGATACGGCAAAAATATGGGGCGGCGGCGGGATGTCGGCGGTGGCGGGGGCTGTCGGGAGTTGGATTGCGAACGACGGCGCAACGCCGGAACAGATTGCCGCATGGCGAAAAACGCTCGAGCGGTTTCACGCCGAGGTTTATCCGCAAAACTGGTATGCGAACTGGCTCCGGGTTGCGTATCCCGCGATGCGCAAGAACGCAATAACGTCGATCAAACCGATGCCGTGGACTTCGCCTTTTTACGGCTATGACGTCGACGACCCGCAAAAGTTCAGGTATTACCACGCCGATATTCTGGGATTCGACAACGTGCCGCGGGTCGATCGGATTCTGGATACGGCGCTGCGCAGCATTCAATACAAGCACGAAACGCCGCGGCTGATTGCGGAACTCGACCAGTATCACGCCGAAGTCAATCAGCGCGCCGAACTGAGCTGGCCCGAGACGGTCAGGGCAGGGGAGATGGCCGTACCGAAGAACAACCCGTGGCTCAAGGGGATGCAAGGCGATTTCAGTCGGTTGATTAAAATTTATTTTCTGACTCACGAAGCCGAACTGAACCTCACGCGCGCGTTGATCGAGTATGAAAGCGGCGCGATCCCGTCGTTTGCGAAAGGCGTTGACTACCACTCGCCGTGGCGCGATCCGTTTAATGAGACGCCGTTGTCCATGAGCACGAAGGACGGCGAGACGCTTCTTTACAGCCTCGGCCCGGATGGAGTGGATCAGCTGGGACGGGTGAGCTATGACCAGAAGAACGGGATGATCAGCGCGGGGGATATCGTGCTGGGGATTGGGGCGAAGAAATAGGGAGACGCGGGATGGGACACATGGGACTTATGGGACCTATGGGAAGAATGGGAGTGATGGGAGTAATGGGAGCGAATGGTTGGAGAATTTAGTGCTGGCCGAACTGCGGATAGGGATGAGCTGTAAAAACCTGCCAAAC
>JAJFUE010000196.1 GCA_021372575.1 bacterium
CGATCACGCACGAAGGATATACGAAAACTTCAAAAAAAGTCGATTCCCTTAGCGACCCTTACGGCACTTATGAAACTTAATTTTTAAAATATTTTAGAAATTTTACGATTTTTTGAGGGTCAGCAGGTCGCTTCGGCCCGAATGCGGCATTGAATGCCGTAGCCCGAGCGTAAGCGCTTGTCATTCCCCAAATTTTTTCGAGCAAACGATTGCAGTTAGGCCGCGACTGGCGATGTGAACGCACCAAAGGTGCATTTGCGAGTAGCCCCCGGCGAAGCGCAGCGCCGCCGGGGGGGTGGACGGGAAGAAGAAATTGCGCATCGAAGCGGGTGCCAGAACTCGCTGCGGCCACTACAGGGCCAACAGAATTTGGGGAATGACAAGCGTTTTATCGCGGGGCATGGGCAATCGTCCCCTCAGGAAACCGTTTCAACGGTTTCCCGCTGCGTTGCCCTTTTTGAAAGTTTTGCAAGGGGCCCTCGGTTCGTATCCACTGCCGTCCTGACCGTGGATTGCCGATGAACATCGTATCGGCAACCCACGGCTTGGCAGGTCGAACCACTGACGTGGTTCCAAATCAAAAATGAATTGTCTCTGTTTCTCTGTGTCTCTGTGAGAAAAATATGTTCGCATTTTACATGCAATTTCACGCCTTACGGCGTAATCGAACCACCAATTTCACGATCTCCCCCACCGGATCCATTTCGTCCATTCGCTCCACTCAGTCTGTGTCACGTCCACTCTTCACCCCAATCCGTCCATCCAATCTTTCGCCGCCCCAATCCTTCGGGTGTAAACTGAAGCCGTATCGGAATTCACCCGAAGGAGCGTTTCATGGCGCATTTCCCTTTTCTGATTATCGGCGGCGGCATGACGGCCGACTCGGCCGCCGTTGCCATCCGCCAGCATCATCCCGGCGCCTCGATCGGCATGATCAGTGCCGAACTCCATTCGCCGTACAACCGTCCGCCGCTCTCGAAGGGCCTGTGGAAGCAAACCAAACTCGAGGACATCTGGCGGGCAACGCCCGATCTGGGCATTGACCTGATCCTGGGCCGGGCGGCGCGTTCGATCGATCCCAACGCCCACAAGGTCACCGACGACCAGGGCGGCGAATACACATACGACAAACTGCTGCTGGCCACCGGCGCCGAGCCGCGTCGCCTGCCCAACACCCCCGAGGGCGTCATCTATTACCGCACGCTCGACGACTACCACAAGCTGCGCCAGATCGCATCCGCAGGCATGCAGGTCGCGATCATCGGCGGCGGTTTCATCGGCAGCGAGCTTGCCGCCGGCCTCGCGATGAACTACATCGAGACCACGATGATCTTCCCCGACGACGGCATTTGCAGCCGCATTTTCCCGAAGCCGCTCGCGATTTTTATGACCGAGTCCTACGTCAAGCGCGGCGTCGGCATGATCCCGCGCTCCACCGTCGAATCGATCGCCGCCGAAAAAGACGGCCGTTTCCTGCTCAGGACCCGCACGCGGGACGGCCAGGCCGGCATCGAGGTCAGGGCCGATGTCGTCGTGGCCGGACTGGGCGTTTCTCCGCGCATCGACCTCGCCAGGGACGCCGGCCTCGAGGTCGCCGACGGCATCGTCGTCAACGAGTTCTGCCAGACGACCCACGAGGACATTTACGCCGCCGGCGACGTCGCCGCGTTCTTCAACCCCGCGCTTCAGGCGCGCATCCGCGTCGAGCACGAGGACAACGCCAACACGATGGGCGAGACCGCCGGCCGCAACATGGCCGGCGACGAAACGCCTTACAATCATCTGCCGTTCTTCTATTCCGACCTCTTCGTCCATGGCTACGAGGCGGTCGGCGAGACCAACGCCGCGCTCGACACCTTCGCCGACTGGAAGCAAGAGAACCAGGAAGGCATCATTTATTACCTGCGCGATGGCTTTGTGCGCGGCGTGCTGGCGTGGAATACGTATGGTCACATCGATGAGGCCCGCGAGTTGATCGGCCGGCGCTTGCGTGTCGGCCGCCCCGAGGACATGAAGGGAATCATCGCCGCGTGAGCGGGCGACGGTTCCGGAACGGGGTGAAGAGCGAATGTCACTCTTCACCCTTCACAATTCGAGCTTCTCTTAAATGCCGTGGTCGCCGTGAAGCGGATTATCGGTGCTGCCCCAGTCGGTCAGTTCCGCGCCCATCGAATCGGCCGATTCTTCGTGGGGCCGGCGCAGATAATACGCGGCCAGGTAACCCAGCCCGAACCCGAGCAATGTCCCGCCAAGCAGGTAAAGCGGTTGATGCCGATTCTGAGTCCCGGATGATGCGCGGCGCCCCACATCCTCGCCGCGGTGAAAAAATCTTCCGAGCTGGCGGCGACTGTTCTTAAGCTGCATCATGATGCATGACCTCCCTCGAACATGGCTTATTTTAACGGCTTTTCGAGCCTGCCCACATGGGGACAAGCCCGAATCGGTTCTCCGGAGAATCCTTAATTTCATGGACGATCGCCGATTGACGATTGTCGATCTCGAACGAACGAAATCCGATTCTTGAATGGTTCACTGTATATCTGAATGGAATCGACAATCGTCAATCGTAAATCGTCAATCGTTAATGGTCGAATTGTTTTGCCCCGCCCCCCGTGCCGGATCGATAATGACTTAAGGCCAAACAGGAAAGGGGGTGAACAGGATGTCTCTCCCCGAAGTCATTGAACAGTACCTGCGGCGTCATCACATTGAGGCCGTCGAGCACGAGCACCGCGCCACGTACACCGCGCATCAGCTCGCCGACGTCGAGCAGATCCCCGAAGCCCAGGTCGCCAAGGTCGTGTTCTTCTTCTGCGACGACCAGCTCATGATGGGCGTATTGCCGGCCAACAGGCACTTGAACCTGCATCAGGTCAAGCACGTCTGCGGGGCCGACACGGTCCGGCTCGCCACGGAACGCGAGATCGCCCGTCACTGCGACACCGTCGAACTCGGAGCGGTTCCTCCGTTCGGCTCGATTTTCGGCATTCCGGTAATTCTCGATTCGGCCCTCGAGGGGGCCGTCGAACTCGAGATTCCCGCCGGCCGCCACACCGAGTCGATCCGGGTGCATATGAGGGATTTCATGCGCGAGGAATCGCCGAGGATCATGCCACTGTCGCGCGCGCCGATCCGCCATCGCCATCCCGAGGAACGCCCGCGCCCGATGGATTACTTCTAAGCCGCTCGTAGTCCCGCCTTCAGGCGGAATCCGTTTCCGCCCGAAGGCGGGATTACTGTATTGCCCCCATCATTCGTGCTCGTGCTCGTAATCGTAATCGTAATCGAACGCTCCCATTACTCCCATAATTCTCATTTCACGATCCCCGATCCCCGATTCACGTCTTTTTCATCTTTCATCTCTCATCTCTCTTCTTTATCCTATTTTCGCCATGCGTTTCGACGTCCTCACCATCTTCCCCGAATTTTACGAATCTCCTTTGCGGGCGAGCATCCTCGGCCGCGCCCTCGATGCCGGCCAGGTTTCATGCCACGTCCACAACATCCGCGACTGGGCCACCGGCAAGCATCAATGCACCGACGACACGCCTTACGGCGGCGGCGGCGGGATGGTCATGCTGGCCGAGCCCCTGCTCAAGTCGATCCGTGCCGTTCGCGCCGAGGCCGAACATGCGCTCGGCCAAAGGCCGCCGCTTGTTTACCTGAGCCCGCAGGGCCGCCCGCTCGACCGCGACCTCGTCGCCGAGCTCGCCGCGCTTCCCGGCATGCTGCTGCTTTGCGCCGCCTACGAGGGCATCGACGAGCGCGTCGTCGAGCTCGAGATTGACCGCGAGGTTTCGATCGGCGATTACGTCCTCACCAGCGGCGACCCTGCGGCGCTCGTGCTGCTTAACGCTGTCGCACGCCGCATCGAGGGCGTGCTGGGCAATCCCGGTTCCGCCCCTGCCGACTCCTTTGAAGACGGCCTGTTGGATTTCCCGCACTACACGCGCCCCGAAACCATCGAGGGCCTGTCCGTGCCGCCGGTGTTGCTTTCCGGCCACCATGCGAACGTGGCCGTTTGGCGCCGCCGCCAGCAGCTCGAGCGCACCGCGAAGCGCCGTCCCGACCTCCTGTTGCGCGCGCCGCTTACCGACGCCGACCGCCGCTGGCTGAAGCAACACAACCTCTGGCCTGGGAACGCCGATCTACCGATCGGCAAAAAACCGAACCCGGGAAGCAGCGTTCCCGAAAGCGAAGACGCCCCCCCATGCTGAGCCTCGCCCTCGTCCATTTCCCGTGCGTCAACAAGCAGGGCCGCGTCGTCACGACCGCGATCACCAATTTCGACATCCACGACATCGCGCGCGCCGGCTGCACGTATGGCGTCGCGCGTTATTTTCTCGTCACGCCCGTCGAGCTCCAGCAGCAGTTTGCGCGCCGCATCGTGACGCACTGGGTCGAGGGCTGGGGCGCCGAATACAACCCGACGCGCGGCGAGGCCCTCGCCAACGTTTCGGTCGCCTCGGACCTGGCTTCGGTTGGCGACGCCCTCGAGCGCGATTTCGGCACGCAGCCGCTGTGGGTCGTGACCTCGGCCAAGCCCTATGCGCACGGCATCACCTGCGAAGCCCTGCGCGAGCGCATCGCCCACGAAAACGTCTGCCTGATTTTTGGCACCGGCCACGGCCTGCACCCGGAAATCATCGAGCAGGCCGACGCGATCCTGGAACCGCTCAAAGGCCCGATGCCGTTCAATCACCTCTCCGTGCGCTCGGCGGTGTCGATCTACCTGGACCGGCTGCTGGGCACGCGCTAGCAAA
>JAJFUE010000046.1 GCA_021372575.1 bacterium
GGCACCACCGATTCGCCAGCGAGTCACGCACCGCCCGAGCATGTTGCCCATGCAGTAGCCCGTCCCTCGCTCACGCTCGGGCTACTGCATGCTTTCCCCAACCTTGGTCGGGTTGGGATTTTGAATGCGAGAGGTTGTCCCTTGCTCACGCTCGGGCTACTGCATATTGCTCTTGTCCATTACCCACAGCCGTCGTTGCGAGGCGATGACGATATAGACGAGGACCGCCGCCATCAATCCGAGCGTCCACCCAAGAGCGCGTTCCGACATCACGGCCTTGCCGAACACAATGACGGCCGCGTTGACGACGATGCACAACAGCCGGATCTCGGTCGGGCCCACGCCGAGGTACGTGATCTTGAACTTCTGCGTCGCGCCGAACACGAGCCACGAGCTGACCATCATCGCCTGGTACATCAGCATGATCATGAGCATCAGGAATTCCGCGCGCGGTTGGTTGAGCATCAAAATCCAGCCGATGAACGTCGCGCTCATGAACAGGAAATCGAGGAAATGGTCCATGTAAAAGCCCCACTTGACGAGTCCTTCGCCGCGCACGCGCCCCAGCGTCCCGTCCATGCAGTCGGTCCACCACTGCGCGGCCAGCAACGCCGAGCTCAGCCACAGCCAGTGCTGATTGTCGCGCGCCAGCCGCCCGCACACGATCAGCCCCGCCGCGAACGGCAGCGTCAGCAGCGTGAGCTGCCACGACCGCAGCCACATCGGCAGCTTGACCACGTTGCGGTCGATGTAGGCGCGCTCCCACGCCGCCAGTGGCGAGCGCAAAGGCTCTTTCTTCTGGTCGCCGTAATGTGTCGCCTGGGTCATCGCGCGCTCTCCTTTGACTTCTGGCTCAAACAGAATCTTGCCACGGCATGGAGAAGAATCAAGCGGAAGGTTTGTTGTCAAAAATAATGGTGCGCCCAGCAGGGCTCGAACCTGCAACCCCCGGCTTAGAAGGCCCGGGGCGGAGCGCCTTATGCGCAATAATATCAAATGTTCGCAAAAAGGCAATGCAGCGTTAATGCAGGAAGCCGCTTTTTAATCGGCCTTTTCCACTTTGCTTTTCTCTGCAAACGCTCCCTTAGATTCTTAAAGGTCCTGTGCGAGATTTGCAAGAGTGCGGAGCCGGTCCATGTCGATATGGTCGTAGTGCGCCGCCAGAATGGTTTTCGGCGCATGGCCGATGTAAGACTCCAACAGGGAGAAGTCAGCCCCAGCTTTGCGAAGGTGGGTAACAAAGGTCGCCCGGAGCTTTCGGGGAATGAACTTCGATGGCAACTTTATCCCGCCAGCTTTGGCCGCTCGGTGAGCTTCGCCCCAGAAGTGGGTGAGCGCATACACCGTAAACACGCCGGCCTGTGCTTCGGGTGTCTTCAAATGCTTCCGACCAGATTTACGGAGATAGGGAAAGAAAAGGTATCCGCCCGGATGTCTCACCTTCATGTTTTTGATCCATGCCGTCAGAGCTTCCATCGCGGCAGCAGAAATGGGAATCTCTCGATAGCTGTAGCGGGTCTTGGGTTTATGGACCGGGGTTTCGGTGATCGTGATTGTTCCGGCCTGGGGGTTGATGTCCTGCTCACGCAAATAAGCCGCTTCATATAACCTAACCCCACTTAATGCCTGTAAGATCGCCCAGCAGTGAATCATAGGTCGGTTGTCTCGGAGCCAAGCCAAGAGTGTACATGCACTGAGATTGCAAATGCGTATGCCGCTGCCCCCGGAGGTGCGACGCGATCTGTAACATTCTCTATAAATGGAGCATCTTTCCAGTTCGGAGCAACCGGCAGCATCGGCTTGGGCGGTGTCAGCGTAAACTCGAATGCACCATATTCTAGTGCCGGAACTATTACTCTACAAATCACGTTGAATGGTAGTAACTACGAAATCGGTCCAGATGCAACAATCGAGCTTACACTACGTGATGTGTTTGATTTCGATTACTTCACAACTGGGACAACTTACGATTCTTCGAGATCGGCTGGTATGATCCAGAATGGTTTTGGTAAACCGGGTAGTGTTACCAATGCGGGCCAGGTTGGGCTTGTAGAAATCTTGGTCAATGGTGCAGTCACAGTCAACGAAAGGACCGTTACCCCATGAAAACACAATCCTTCATCACTATACTTGTGATGATGATCGCGCAGATGAGTTTCACATTTGCCGCCGATCCTCAACAACCAACGAAAGAACAGTTGGAGATGAGCACCATAGCGACTCAGGCTTTCCAAATACTCAATGACGTTCCTGTTAAAGGGCTGGACCAAAGCACCATTGGCATTGAACAGATCATAGCTACCCATCGCCGTTTGGCAAAATCCGACGATGCGACTCAACGATATTTCTCAATCGTTCTTGCCGATTCCGTGGCTTATGCGATCGTGAATGAAATTCATCGAGCCAATTATGCACGACTCGGCCTTACACAAAGGATTTCGCCTAATACAATTCAATTTAACAAGAAAACCGCTGTTCGATTGTGGAGAGAGAATATACCCGATTTTGATTTCATAATTCGAAAGGCACTGAAAGGCAACGATACCCTCATAAATTACATTGCTGAACACTCATCCACAGAGAAAGTCCTTGATGGAAGAATGATGAAGGAGCTTCCGGTTGGATCGATGAGTTCATACGCGATTGAACTGCACCAAAAGATGGAAGTTCCCTTACCGAATTTAAAAGTCAGCGATCTTACACCAGACATGTTATTGATGTTTGCGCTGATGAAATGGCAATCATTCCGGGACGTCTCTATTGTGATTGAGCAATATGAACAAAAAGATATACCCGAAGATTTCAAGGAATTTCGACAATTATTTGAAAGTTTGTCAGGTCAATACCGATTGCAGCGAGTGGATGAAGGCATGAAGACCTCCTATTTTAAGCTGTGGTCGGCATTCAATCAGTATAGCCCGGAGAATTCGGTCGGAAGCTCAGGTGGGCCAGCCGAAGAATACACTATCAGGCAGACAGGCGCGCTTCTTCCTTTCATGACCGACACCAGCAGTCTGCCAGAACCTTCGCAAAAAATGCTGAAACAACTAAGAAGGATGGAAAAGAAGGCTGAGGCGAAAAAGAAAGCCATAGAGGCGAAACGAGGCATACCTGGACAGTAGTTTAGACAGGTGTTGCTGAAAATATTATTCAGAGGTTAAGCGCGATGTCAAAAAGAACTCCAGACAGATCGTTAGTCTATCATCAAGTTCGGGTGATATTTCTCAACGGCTCTGAGGGTGAGGCGCGGGCGGAAGGAAACAATGCCTCATGGCTGTGTCACTGCGGGGAGCCACTTCCCTTGCTTGGCCGGTGCTACTACCAATTCGGGTGGGACTGCCATTCAATCTGCCCATCGTGTGATGCACACTACCGGGTTATAAGGGATGAGGACAAAAGAGTCAGTGAGGTTCAGGAATTTGATCCATCTTGAGAGAACTGGCAATCGATTTAAACGAACCCACGCAAAGAACTTCCATCAATGGATCATCCGTCTGATCTTGCGCCCAATAATGTCGCGCCGTTTCAGCTATTTCATGAACATCAAATCTATCCGCCAAGTGCCTATCTAACCATGTAGCGTCATGTTCGCTGATTTCCGCATTTATCGGTTCAATCTTGTAAAACACAATGCCAAGCATCTGCGGAGACAAGAGACGGTGAATGTATTTTCTAAAGAATTCATTCCTCATCAAAAATATGCACCTGAATCTTGAGGGCTTTTTCGGGGCTACATGAATCCTTATTATTTCAAATATCATTTCCGTTAAAGCGGAACGTCGTTCAAGCATCTTGCCCTTGTAAATTTCATCGGATGAATTTGCTATCGCCTGAACAAGCTGATTGCCCACGTTTTCTATTTCAGCTAATTTCCCCACCACCAAAAAATCCGTTGGGCTCTCGATGTATTGGTTCAGCAACTGAAAAAATATTTCTTCCATAGGAAGACTACTCAGTTTTGAAAGATGCGGAATAAACGAATCTCTCCATTTACGATACTTCGCCGTATACAGACTTCCACCTGCCCACTCGTTTGTATCGTAGATTACACCGGTCTTGAATTCTTGAACGAGGGGCCGGAGGCGATGAGTAATTTGGGCATGAAAATATTGTTCAGCCATGATCTCACCTTTCAAGAACGTTATCGATCTTTAGTGATTCTCCAGATTTATGAAGTGGAATCCAGCGGTGCCCGTTGATATAGCTCCTATATTCGCCTTCGTATCCAATAACCACTAGGATAATGCGAGTTAATAGTTCCCGAAGAACGGCAATGTAGAAGGAAAGAGGTTGATTCAATTTTGATTCGGAAAAATCCCCGATATGCACAACGTTGTTGCGTAGATCGATCAACCTTGGTATTTCGTTCTCGATATCCGAGACTGGCACATCATAGTGTTTGAGAAATGCGTATAGATTTCTGCGAAGGGACCGTCTGTTAAGATCGTTCAGCTTACCCAATAACTCGTTGCAGGCATTGACCGCATTTGGCAACGCGGCGCAACTCGGCAAATCCTGAAACACGTTCTCTAGGGAAACGTGGAGTTTATTACGCACCTGCCTGAATACGGCAGTCGGCAACAGCTTGGCTCTGGGATTGTGCTTTTCAAACATATGAATCAAATGCTCCAACGCGGTCATTCCAGTCAGGAATTGAGCTTCCAAATACCTTGGGTGCATGAGAAACCATTCAATTGCCAGATTGATTCCGGTTTTTTCACAAAGAGCCTCGCTATAACGCTCAATCGCCATGTGAAGTATTGGTTCTAGATTGAGGTGCGTGAAAAGTGGGAATCGTGGCTCAGTCTTGGTTGTCGAACCATAACAAACCATAGATTTGAGTTGTCGATCGATGAAAATGCCTCGATAGTTCCACCGCATAAACCTGCCCTCAGCCAACGAGAGCACATCCAATACTCGCCGGACCAAAGAGTCCAGCTCATCCATATTTGGTGATTCATCGTCAGGCAACTCCACCGTAATCGCACCGGTAATTTTGTCGTATTCCTTGGTCTCACTTACCCCACTTACTTTCACGTTTCCATAAGGGGTTTCACTGGCGACCGTCCCAAAACACTTCAGGCCTGGCACAAAATACACCACTTTAGTCGAGCCCGTATGCTCCGCATCCTTTAGTTCTCGATCGATGCAGAGCCTGTTTGTGGAGATTTCAAAATTTATTTTGCCGACATTGGGCGTGCAGATCGTTCCCAAATGGCTGATATATGCGAATGATGATTCACACTTCATGCCGTGTTTATCGTAACCCGAAAAAGAAAAGGTCTCGACTTGCCGGCCTGAACTCGAATTCAATTCCAACAGGAATCTTGTCTCATTCGATACCCGCACTTTCCGGGGTCTGATTGAAACACGACCATCTCGACCGCACGTTAAACTGAACTTGATGGGCAGCCGAAAGTCTTTCCAACTAATCTCGCCGCTACAGCCGTGCGCTTGATAAAAAACCTTGGGTTTCCGAATAGCCATAAATGCTCATCCACTTCAGCGGTTGAGATGTCAGCCCTGATTATGTTCAAGCCGATCCCAAATCGCCAATTGAAACACTCTCTCTAAAGAGCCGAGGGTATCCGGCAAAAAAAAGAATATCCCATCGCCTATCTGGAAAATTCTTCTGGGGTTGTGCGAACCGGCCCGAATCGGTTGACTTTCACCGATGCAGCAGTAATGCAGCAAAGATGCAGCTATTGGGATCGGATCGAGGGGGGAGGATAGGATTCAGCCCTGTCCTCCCCCCGAGCTATAAGCATTGCCCTTTCAATGCTCCATGATCCGAAAAGGGTGGTGCGCCCAGTGGGATTCGAACCCACAACCCCCGGCTTAGAAGGCCGGTGCTCTATCCATTGAGCTATGGGCGCACGCGCACGCGCACTCAAAATACTGCGCCACCCCCATTCGCCGGTCAAGAGTTGTTATGAATTCCTGTGGCATGTGCGAAACGGCCTGACTAACATGTGGCTGTTTGCGCATCGTTGATGCTTCCTCATGGAAGGATGGTTGTAAGATGTTCCGCCGTGTTGTTGTTCCGTTGTTCTTCGTTTCGCTCGCCTGCATCCCGTTCCCGGCCTTCTGCGGCGTCAGCCTCAGCCCCGCCCAGACAAACCTCTCCTACGACGGCATCGTGCAGATGACCGCCTCGGTCACCAAGGGCGCCGCCGCCACGATCGACATCTTTTTCGACAGCAACAAGAACGGTTCGATCGATAGCGGCGAGCCGACGTGGCGGCATTACGAAGTCACCGACAGCGCCCTGGTGCCGCCGACCGGCGCGTGGCTGGTGACCGACACCGACGGCTCCGCCAACGGCAGCATCAAGGTTCCGATCATGAACTTCGCCCACGACGACCGCATCGCCGGCCGCTTCGTGGTCCGCGTCAAGTCGGGCTCATCGACCAGCCAGGCCACGTTCATCAACGACCCCCCGAGCGCCTCGCAATCGGTCTCGGGCCAGCTTCTGCTCAACGGCTCCGGCAAGCCCGGCGCGGCCTTCCTGCTTGACGCGGACGGCCAACAGATTTACCCCATCCTCACCGACGCCGTCGGCAAATACACGCTGCCCGTCCCCGAGCCCGGCAGCTACCAGGTCGGCGGCATGATCATGAGCGAGGCCGGCCGGCTCAACTCGGGCGTCGCCGTGACGATCGCCTCCGGCCAGAAAAAAACCGGCGTGAACGTCTCGTTCTCGAGCGCGCCGTATCGCCTCAAGGGCAAGGTCGTCCGCACCGACACCGGCGCCGGCGTCCCGTATGTCTTCCTCGACGCCGATAACGAATCGGCCGGCGGGTGGATCGCGGGCGTCGCCGACAGCAGCGGCAACTTCGACATCGGCGTCAGCAACGGCACGTGGACCGTCCACGCCAACGCCGCGGCCCAACTCGGCTTTGTCGGCGGCGTCTTCTCCAACGGGACAAACCGCGTGACGGTCAGCGGCGCGACCCTCACGGGCAAAAATTTCTCGCTCACCCCCATCGGCGGCTTCGTCACCGGCCGCGCCAGGAACGGCAGCACCAAGGCTTGGCTGCAAGGCGCGTCACTCGTCGCCACCGCCCCGGGCTCGTACGACTGGGTGGCTTCGGTCCTGTCCGATCAGGACGGCTACTGGGCCCTCGCCGTCCCCGCCGGCCAGTGGGAGATCCACCCCGAGCTCTCCACCGAGACCGATTTGTACAAGACGATGCTCTACCCGAGCGCCCGCCAGACCAAGACCATCTCATCGACCCAAATAGTCCAGAGCGTCGGGACGATCGACTTCCTGCCCTGCGACGGCTCCGTTTCCGTGAAAGTCGTCGATGAACAAAATCACGCGCAGCCGGGCCTCTACCTTTTCGGCTGCGATCAGGGCATCAGCAACAGCTACCAATCCAATGCCGGCGCCACCGACGGCAACGGCGTGGCGAGCGTCCCGATCCGGCGCAACGGCACGTGGTTCGTTGGCGTGAACATGAGCGACCAGCGCCTTGCGCCTCCGCAGCACCGGCTCGACGTCCTGGCCCAGGACGCCAACGTCATCAAGCTTTATCCGCTGAGTTACCGCAAGCGTCCCTACCGCGTTTATGGCGGCAACGCGTTCCCGTCCAACCTGAATTACCCCCAGGACAGCGGCTACAAGCTGCTGGGCAAGGCCGCCGGTACCGCGACCTTCGCCGGCTCCTGCATGTTCTACTGCGTCGTCGCCTACGACGGCGAGGTCCTGATCGACGGCGCGCGCGGATCGAACGGGAGTTTTTACGGCGCGTCCTCGTCCAGCATGACGCTCCAGCCCGAGTTGATTGCCTGGCCCGACGGCAAGTATGCAACCGTCGGCGACAACAGCGGCGTCCCCGCCGTCGGTTCGGTGTTCATTCAGCCCACCCGCGCCATCAGCGCCCTCACGGTGGTTCACCCCGACGAGCGTTACAACGCCGCGCAGGCCTGGTGGCGTTACTAGATCGCCTGGCGAACGAAAGACTTGCTCACTTGCTCTAAAACCGTTCCCGCCGAACTACCGGCGGCTTGCGGCCCGCCCCGCCGACAACCAAGAATTCAATTGATTGTCCGTCAACTTATGGATTATGAACGAAAGTTCCGCTTCTTTGCGGGCAGTGGGGAGTTTTCCGCATTGCCACCATTTATCGCGAGGTGACCATGATGAAACGGGTCAGTTGCTGGACGGTTTGTTTGACGATCCTGGCGGTGGCGGTGCTGGCCTTGCCGGCCCGGGCGCGCGACCGCGTCAAGGCGTGGGAGGGCAAGATCACCATGCCCACCTACCAGCTCAATCCCGGCGACCTGAACCCGCGCTTTCAGGAACTCGACAACTCGATGATCTATCCCTACACGATGCAGGACGAGTTCGCGAACCGCCGCGTCGTCCAGGATCACCGCGCGCTGTTCCTCGAGAATGAATACCTGAAAATCACCGTGCTCCCCGACATCGGCGGCCGCATCCATTCGGTCTATGACAAGACCTCCCGTCACGAGATGTTCCACATCAACGACGCGATCCGGCCGGCTCGCATCGCCATGCGCGGGGCGTGGGTCAGCGGCGGCGTCGAGTGGAACGCCGGCCCGCAGTCGCACACCGTCATGGCCTACGACGCCGTCAACACGGCCCTCGAGCCGCACATCGACGGCTCGGCCTCGATCGTCATCAGCCACACGCAAAAGGACTCCGGCCTGCGCTGGCAGGTGCGCGTCACGCTGCGGCCGGGCCTCGCCGTCGTCGATGAGCAGATCCGCATCGCCAACCCGACCGACTTCAGCCGGCCCTACTACTTCTGGAACAACACCTCGTTCACGAACAACGGCGACGGCACGCGCATCATCTGGCCCGCGACGCTGATCTGCGACCACTGGGGCACGAAGTTCACCCGCTGGCCGATCAACGACGAGGGGATCGACATGACGTGGCTGAAGAACTACCAGGACACGGCCGCCATGTTCACCGTCAACTGCATTTACGATTTCTTCGGCACCTATAACGTCGATATGGACCGCGGCATCGTCCAGCACGGCGACCGCCGCGTCCTGCCCGGCAAGAAAATCTGGACCTGGGGCAAGTCCAACTACGGCGTCATGCGCCAGAAGTTCCTCGGCGAAAAGGACACCGAATACATTGAGGTCCAGTCGGGCCCCCTGCCGACCCAGTCCGACTACGAGTTCCTCGACCCGCACCGCGAGATTTCGTGGCAGGAATGTTGGTATCCGGTGCACGGCCTCGGCGAAGGCTTCGAGTATTGCACGCGCGAGCTGGCCGTGCAGACCGAGCGCCCCACCGGCGGCGACCTCCAGATTCGCATGCTGGCCACCTCGCAATACGACAACGCCAGGGTGCGCGTCGAGCGCGACGGCAAGAAACTGGCCGAGGAGCAGGCCGACCTCAACCCCAAGGACGTCTTCGAGATGAGCGTCGAGGGCGCCACCGGCGCGCCGGTCCGCATCCTCGTCACCGCGCGCGACGGCTCCGTCCTCGCCGATTACGCGAGCCCGCTCCCGATCCCGTTCGAAAAAATCCCGACGCTCACGAAGGTGACGACCAACACGGCCGAGACCCTGTATCTCTACGGCCGGCGCCAGGACAAGAACAGCGACCGCGTCCAGGCGCGCTTGTATTACGATCTTGCGCTCAAGACCGATCCCAATCACCTCGGCGCCCTGCGCGCCCTCGCGATGCTCAATGTCGGGGCGGCGCTTTACGACGACGCCATCAAGCTCCTCGACCGCGCGCTCAAGCTCGTGCCCGCCGACGGCCAGTCCCACTACATGTCGGCCGTCTGCCAGTTCCGCAACGGCAACGATGACGAAGCCCTCAAGCACGCCTACGAGGCGATCCGCCGGCCCGACACCCGCGGCCTCGGCTGGGACGTCGCCGGCCGCGTTTATCTCCGGCAGGGCCGGCTCAAGGCTGCCGCACAGGCCTTCGGCGAAGCCCTCGCCGCCAATCCCGACGACCTCCGCGCCCGC
>JAJFUE010000058.1 GCA_021372575.1 bacterium
TCGGAATCGGGAGATGGCGAATCGGCGGGGTTGTCGCTTGAGGACGGTTTGGGAGTCGGGTCGGAGACCCGACCTACCACTTTGTCCGAGAGGTGGATGAGCGATTTGCGGACGGCGGTGAGGCGGGCGAGGATATCGACCGCCTTGTCGAGGGCGTCCCACGTGGTGGGGGAGGTCTCGAGTTGCTGGAAGCCGGCATGGAGGATGCGCTCGGCGATGTCGCAACAGGACGAAAGGGTCGCGACGGGAGCCGGGGTGGTGGTGGTGGCTTCGGGCATGGGGGCAAGGACCTATTCAAAGAGTGAAGGGCGAAAAGAAGAGATGAGAGATGAGCGATGAAAGATGAAAGATGAAAGATGAAAGATGAAATTGAATGAGAAATGAGCAATGAGAAATGAAAGTGGGAGGGTATGGAGAGCATGGGTTTGAGAACGGGGACGGAAATGGGGGGCCGGGGAGGTTTCCCGGCGCGAGGATGAGAGTAACAGAAAAGTTATGAAAAAGTCACTTCCCTTAGCGACCCTTATGGCCCTTAGGAAACTTAATTTTTAAAGAAAATTAAAAAAATTATCGGGCGGCGAGCCCTTGCGGGTCATCATCGATGTCGCTTCGAGCCGAAGCGACCTACTGACTCATCACGGTTTTTGCCGCTTCGATCGTTTGCTCGATATCCTCGTCCGTGTGCGCGGCGCTCATGAAGGCGGTTTCGAATTGCGACGGCGCAAAATAGACGCCGCGCTCGAGCATGCCGTGGAAGAACCGGGCGTATTGTTGCGTGTTGCTGCGCGCGGCGGTTTCATAATCGGTCACCGGGCCGCTTTGGAAGAACAGGCCCAGCATCGAGCCGACGCGGGTTTGACAGATTTCAATTCCAGCCGCCTTCGCGGCTTCTCCCAAGCCTTGCGCCAGGCGCGCCGATTTTGTTTCGAGCTCCGCGTAAATCTTTCCGTCCTTCAAGATCCTGAGCATCGCAAGGCCGGCGCTCATCGCCAGCGGATTGCCCGAGAGCGTTCCGGCCTGATAGACCGGCCCCGCCGGCGCAACCATCTCCATCAGCTCGCGCCGCCCACCGTAGGCGCCGACCGGCAGGCCGCCGCCGATGATCTTGCCGAGCGTCGTGAGGTCGGGCGTGACGCCGTAGAGCTGCTGCGCGCCGCCATACGCGACGCGAAACCCGCTCATGACCTCGTCGAAGATCAGCAGCACGCCGGCGCGGGCGGTCAACTCGCGCAGGCCTTTCAGGTAACCTTCCGCCGGAGGCACCAGCCCCATGTTGCCGGCGACCGGCTCCACGATCACGGCCGCGATCCGGCCCACGTTTTCGGCAAGCACCGTTTCGACCGAGGCCAGATCGTTATACGGAACCACGAACGTATCGGCGGCGGTCGAGGCGGTGACGCCGGGGCTGTCGGGCAGGCCGAGCGTGGCCACGCCGGAGCCGGCCTTGACGAGCAGCGCATCGACATGGCCATGGTAGCCGCCGGCCATCTTGACGATCCCGGGCCGGCCGGTGGCGCCGCGCGCGAGGCGCAACGCGCCCATCACGGCCTCGGTGCCGGAGTTGACCATGCGCACCATCTCGATCGACGGGACGGCCTCGATGACCAGCTGCGCCATTTCGCTTTCGAGCTCGGTCGGGCAGCCGTAGCTTGTGCCGCGCGCAGCGGCCTTGCACACCGCCTCGACGACCGCCGGGTGTGCGTGGCCCAGGATGAGCGGCCCCCACGAGCCGACGTAATCGATCAGTTCGAGGCCGTCGGCGTCGGTCATGCGCGACCCGCGAGCGGATTCGATGAACCGGGGCGTTCCGCCGACGCCACGAAACGCGCGCACGGGCGAGTTCACCCCGCCCGGCATCAGATGGCGAGCCCGCTCGAACAGCTCCGCCGATCGATCCCCAACCGGACCCATGGTCATGGTTCTATTGTCCTTGATAGTTGAAGAATAAGGAGATCAAGAAATCGATTTTCGAATTGCCGCGATCAGGTCGGCCGACGGACAACCTTTGGTCAGATAGGTCATCGCCCCGGCGTCGCGCATGGCGATGGCCACGTCCGACATTTCATACATTGAAAGGCCGATGACGTGGACGTCGGGTTGCTCGGCGGTGATGATGCGCGTGGCCTCGATGCCGTTCAGCCGCGGCATGGAGATGTCCATCACCACGACGTTGGGATGCAGGCGGCGCGCCATCTCCACGGCCATCAAACCGTCGCACGCTTCACCGACAAGCTCGATGTCCTTTTCCTCGCGCAAGAGCCCGGCCAGCCCCTGGCGCAAAATTTTATGGTCGTCCGCTAAGAGTACTCGAATCATGGCTTGCGACTCTTCGACTTGATCGCTCAACGGGGTTAGTAAATCCGAGGGCATATGGATTGTTATGTTCGCCTCCATCCGCATTTAATTATAGGTTATCAAACACAATTCGTAATGCTAAAATTATTTCAGCATAGGGCAAGATGTGAGCTCACCAAAGGGTTTTAAATTGGATCAGGATGACTTGACAGAAAAACTGGGGCGCCGCTACGAGCGGTTCGCCCAGGCCTTGAAAGATCGCGACGAATTGGCGGCGGCCGACGAGTTCAGCAAGATGTGCACAATGGCGCGCCGCTCGAACCTGAAACTTCCGGGGCGCGCCCTGCCCAACCTCGCCGAGTGCTGGATTGACTTGTTTTGGATGCTCGGGCGGTTTGACCTGATGCTGCGGTCGGCGGAGGACGCCGAGGCGGCGTTCGGCAAGGACGTCGAATGGACGTTCGCCAAGGGCGAGGCGTTTTTTTACCTTGGGCGGTTCAAGGAAGCCCGCCAGGCGCTTGAATCGTTGACGGTCGAGGACTTCGAAGACCCCATGTTGTTCTACCTGCTGGGGTGCCTCGCCGAGCGCCGCGACGACGACAAGGCCGCGCGCCGGTTCTTCCAGACCGCCCACCGGCTCGACGCCGCCAATTACCCCGTGCCGGTCCCGGTCTCCGAGGAGCGCGCCGTCGAGATCTATCACGAGGTCCTGGCCGAGATCCCGGACGAGATCAAGTGGCACCTCAGAGATGTCCCGATCTTCGTCAGCGCGATCCCCAGCGAAGAGGTCGTCCACTCGTCCGATCCGCCGACCGACCCGCTCGTCATGGGGTTGTTCATGGGCCAGACCGTCGGCGAGCCCGAAAGCAGCTGGCCATCGGACCAACCGCGCATCCTGCTGTTCCACAAGAACATCGCCAAGGCCGCCGGCGATCCGGAGACGCTCGAGGACGAGCTGCGCAAGACGCTGTTCCACGAGGTCGGCCATTACCTCGGATTCGACGAGGACCAGCTGGAGGAAATGGGGCTGGCCTAAAACCGTTCGAAAAATACGTTCACGCAAAAACGCAAAATAGCAAAAGGCGCAAAAGAGATTTGCTCAAGCCTGATCATTTTAATCCGGAAATTCCCTATGGACCAGACGTCCGACCGCTCAAGCCGACTTCATTTCACCCACGCCTTTGAAGTTGTGGTCGGGCTGGTGCTGATCGCCTCGGCGGGGATCAAAGGGTATGAGGCCTCGCTGTTCGCGGTCCAGATTGCCGGCTACGAAATCCTGCCGTCGGCGCTGGAGTTCCCGGCGGCGGTGGCGATCGTCCTGGCCGAGGCGGTGCTTGGGGCGGCGCTGGTCGCGGGGATTTTCCGGCCGTGGCCCGGCGCGCTCACGATCGTGCTGCTCGTCGGCTTCAGCGGCGTCTTCCTGTATGGGTATTATGCGCTCGGGCTCACCGAGTGCGGCTGTTTCGGCGATTTTTTGAAACTTCCGCCGGCCGTGACGTTTGGCAAGAACGCCGTGCTGGTCGCGATGCTGCTGGCGGCGTTCGTTCGGCGGCGGGTCGCCATGGAGCCGAAAAATCTTTCGATCCTGATTGGCGGTTTGTTGTTTGTCGTCGCGTGCGGCGCGCTGGCGGTCGGGGGATACCGCTATGTTTCCGGGCTGGGGGCGACGAACGCGCGGGTGTCTGGGCCGATCGACGCCGCGCGGCCTTACGCGCGGTTCGTGTTCGATGAAGGCGGAGCGAAATACGATCTCGGGCGGGGAACGTACCTGGTTGCGTGGCTCAGCACGACGTGCCCCGAATGCAGGAAAGCCGTCGGGCAGATCGCCGAGCTGATGCGGCTCATCCCGAACATGCCGAAGGTGATCGGGCTGTGCCTGGGCGATGGGGCGACGCTGGAGAGTTTCCGCGACGAGACGCTGGCGCCGTTCGCGACGGTGCTGGTGCCGGCGGGGGTGTTCACGGAATTCGTCCCGGCCGAGCCGCCGCATTTCGTGCTGATCCGGGACGGCGCGCCGGTCGCGCAGTGGGATATGCAGATTCCGCCGACCGAACTGCTGGACCGGCTGGGCGGGATGTGAGCGAGTGATAGGTCTTATAGGTCCTATAGGTCCTATAGAACCAACTTACGGTTACTTTCTCATTAAAGCCTTGAAGCGGTCGTAGTCTTCGCGGGTGATGGCGCCTTTTTGGAGGAGGAGCTCGAGTTCGCCGGCGGGCTCTTCTTTTTTGGGTTCGAGATGCGGCGGCGGGATGCGGATCTTGCCGGGCTGAGGATGTGTGACCGTTGATTTGGCTTCCGGCGAGACGGGCTGGTCGTCCCTCGCTGACGCTCGGGCTACTGCATCGGGCGGTTCGGCGGTCGCGAGCGGGTCGCCCCAGTCGAAGGCGCTGATGTCGGGCTGTTGCGCGGCGGGCGGTTTGATGGGGGCGGGTATCTGTTGGGCGAACTGCTCGGGCTTGAGCAGTTTGCGCGCGGCGTCGGGGTTGAGCTCCACCTCGGCCAAAATGAGGCGATCCTGCTCGGCCTCGTTTTGCTGACGCATCGACTCCAGCTCGCGCTCGGCGGCCTTGTGGCGAATTTTCTTGTATTCCTCTTCGCTGATCACGCCGTCGCGGCGCATTTTGTCGATGTCCTGCACGGTCATGCCGGTGAACGGCTCGCGCGACCTGCGTTCGACCGACTTGCCCATGATCTTCGCGACAATGATCAGCAGCACGCCGACGACGGTCCCCACCATCGCCCATGGCAGCAGCCGCATCATGTAATCGTAGCCTGGAACATCGGCGAACATGGGCATGACTCCCGGCGCGGTCGTCAGCCGGCCCGGATGCCGAGGCGCTCGGCGATGGCGGCGCCCGGGTCCGGCTCGCGCATCAAGTGCTCACCTACAAGGATACCATCGATTCCAATCCGCTCAAGGGCGGCGACGTCGTCGGCGTTGCGAATTCCGCTTTCGCTGATCAGGGTCAGGCGCGCGGGAACCGAGGCGGCAAGCGCCAGCGTCACGGACAAGTCGGTCGTTAATTGTTCGGTGCGCAGGTTGCGGTTGTTGATCCCGAGGACGTCGGGATCGAGTGAAAGGGCCTCGTCAAGCTCGTCGGGGCCGTGGATTTCAACGAGGACGTCAAGGCCGGCTTCGGTTGCGGCGCGGCGGATTGCCTGCTGCGTCGCGCGGTCGTTCATGCCGGCGATGATGAGGATCGCATCGGCGCCGGCGGCGCGCGCCTGCCAGACCTGGTAGGGATCGACCATGAAGTCCTTGCGCAGGATCGGCAGCGGGACGCAGGCGCGAATGCGCTTCAGGTATTCGAGCGAACCCTGGAAGAACTTCTCGTCGGTGAGGCACGAGATCGCGGCGGCGCCATGGCGGTGATAACTCTCGGCGATTTTGACCGGGTCGAAATCGGCGCGGATCACGCCTTTGCTGGGGGAGGCTTTCTTGACCTCGGCGATGACGCGCAGCCGGCGGCCCGGCGTGCGCGGGGAGTCGGCCGGCCGTCCGGCGCGGATCGCGCGGGCGAATCCGCGCGTCGGCTCGAGGGCACCGCAGGCCTCGATGAGTTGTTCAACCGGAGTGCGCGCGCGCGCGGCGGCGACTTCAGTGAGCTTGTGGGACTTGATGCGGTCGAGAATGGTCATCATACTTATCCAGCTTGAGCCATGAGTTCGTTGCAATCCTGCTCGACAGGGATGGGCCCATCCTGCTTTTTTTTGCGCAGATCGCGGTAAAGCGGAACGATCCTCCTGGCCAATTCCTTTTCCGGCAACAAGCGGTCCAAGGCAAACAGGCGAACGTCCTTTTCCGTGCTCCAATCCATTCGGGTCGGCTCATTCTCGGCCTTTTCCCATTTCATGACGGCTGTGTGGCGAACGTCAAAATTTTCGCCGAAATCCTGGAGCGTCATGCGGAAATAATGGCGGATGAAGCGAATTTCGCCGCCGGTGAGGCGCGCCGGTTTATGGACGAGTGAGAGAAGCACCGAACGCTCGAGTTGCTTGTAATTGATGTCGGGCGTCCACTTGCCAAACGCCTTGATCATCGGCACATGGCGCAGGATGACCGGAAAGCCGAAACCGTAATCGGTGTATTCCTTGACGGTTTTGCGCTGCATGGCTTAATCCTTTTCGCCTCGTTCCGGGGCATATGCCGATACAATGAACAGCATGTCTTCGTAAATGCTGACTGCAACCCGGATGAGGCGCTTGTCGATTGTGCGGCCTTTGATGGAGTAGCTCCATGCCTGATAGTCTTCAAATCGATCCCGCGCCGGTTCGCGACGGCCGGAAAGCAGGACCTGCTCGACTTCCTGACGACTCACGTCGTGGGCCGGCCTGCCGATGTTCTCCACGCGATGGTGGTAACTTTCCCGATAATTGCCGGTGGAGACTGATTCACGAATGAACGGGATCAGCTTATCGTCCGGAATTTTGGCGGGCCGTTTTCCCACTTGCGCTTAATGTAACTCAGTTACAGATTGGATTCAACCTGATTCGAGCTGATCGCGGCGAGTTTTTGGAGGACCTGCTTGGCGGCGCCGGTGTCGATGCTGCGGGCGGCGAGGCGCAGGCCTTCCTCGAACGTGCCGGCGCGGTCGCCGACGATGAGGGCGGCGGCGGCGTTGAGTTCGGTGATCGTGCGGCGCGGCCCGCGCTGGCCGTCGAGGATGGCGCGGATGACCGCGGCGCGCTCCTCGGCCGGGCCGCCGCATTGGAGGTCCTCGAGCCGGCAGCGCTGGAGGCCGTAATCCTCGGGCTTGAGCTGGTAGGTCGTCACGGCGCCGCCGCGGTATTGCGTGACGCGGCTCGGGCCGGTAAGGGTCAGCTCGTCCATGCCGTCGCTGCCGTGGACGACCATGACGTGCTCGGCGCCAAGCGTGGCGAGCACGTGCGCGAAGACCTCGGTCAGCTCCGGCGCGCCGACGCCGATGAGCTGGCGCATCGTGCCGGCCGGGTTGGCGAGCGGGCCGAGCAGGTTCATGATCGAGCGGACGCCGATTTCGCGGCGCGCGGGGCCGGCGAAACGCATCGCGGCGTGATAGGCCGGGGCGAAGAAGAACGCCAGGCCGCACTCGCGCAGGCACTGCACGCTGCACTCGGGCGTGCAGGAGATGTTGACGCCGAGCGCGGCGAGGACGTCGGCCGAGCCGCTGCCGGGAGCGCCCGTGGCGGCGCGGTTGCCGTGCTTGGCGATCTTGGCGCCGGCGCCGGCGGCGACGATCGCGGCCGCCGTCGAGATATTGAATGTGTTTAGGCTGTCGCCGCCAGTGCCGCACGTATCGACGAGCTTGTCGCGGTACGGGACCTCGACGGGCGTGGCGAACTGGCGCATCGCCTTGACGAACGCGCCGAGGTGCTCGGGACGCTCGCCGCGGATGCGCAGCGCGACGAGGAACGCGCCGATCTGCGCGGGGGTCGCCTTGCCCTCGAGGATTTCGGCGGCCACGAGGCCGGTCAGCTCGCCATCGACCGGGAGATCGACGGAAAGATTATGAATTGCCTGTTGAATTGCGCTGCCCACGTTGGATGCCCTCCGAGCATTGACAAAATAACATAAGGGTGGATCGATTACGATTACGAATACGATTACGAGCACGAGCACGAACGGGATCGGATTTCCCTTTGCAAAAGATGGCTGTTTGGGGTCATGCTGGCACGGAAGAGACAGTGGATTCGGGGGGGAATCTTCAATAGGAATGGGTTCGATTACGATTACGATTACGAGCACGAGCACGACCAGCCTTCGCCAAGGCTTCGGCTGGCAAGGGGTGAATACATGAACGGACGCATTTGCGTCGTTGGGGCGGGGCGGTGGGGGAAGAACCATGTGCGCACGCTGCTGGAGATGGGCAACCTCGGCGGGGTCGTCGAGACGAGCAGCGATGAGCGCGAGCGGCTTGCCGGGCAGTTCCCGCACGTCCCGATTTTCTCGCGGCTCGAGGAGACGTTCGCGCACAACTTCGATGGCTACACGGTCGCGACGCCGGCCGAGACGCACTTCGACGTCGCCAGCCGCATCATTGAATTCGGCAAGCCGGTGCTCGTCGAGAAACCGCTGGCGCTGACGGCGCGCGAGGCGCGCATGCTCAAGCAGCGCGCCGACGAACGCGGCGTGACGCTCATGGTCGGGCACCTGCTCCTGTTCCACCCGGCGCTGCTCAAGATCAAGGAACTGATCGACGCCGGCAAAATCGGGCGGCTACAGTATATCTACAGCAACCGGCTGAACTTGGGCGCGGTGCGCACGGAAGAAAATATTTTATGGAGCTTCGCGCCGCACGACATTTCGATCTTCCAGCTTTTGATCGGGCGCATGCCGGTCGAGATCGTGTCGCGCGGCGGCGCGTTCATCCAGCCGACGATCCACGACTCGACGATGACCGTGCTGACCTACCCGGACAACATCGTGACGCACATCTTCGTGAGCTGGCTGCATCCGTTCAAGGAGCACCGGCTGGTGGTGATCGGCTCGAAGGGGATGCTGACCTACGAGGATTCGAGCGCGAAGAAGGAGCTGTTCTTCTACGAGAAGGGCATCGACTGGGTCAAGGGCGAGCCGGTCAAACGCGACGGACCGACGGAGACGATCGCGTTCGACAAGGCCGCGCCGCTCGAGGAGGAGCTGAAGTATTTCATCGCGCATTTGAGCGAGGCGCCGAAGAAGGCGACGGCGGCGAGCGCGATCGAGGTGCTGGATATATTGGAGGAGGCGACGCAAAGCCTGCTCGGCGGCGGCGCGCCGAGGCCGGTGCCATCGCGCGAACTTCCGTATTTCGTTCACGAGTCGAGCTTCGTCGATGACGGCGCCGAGATCGGCGAGGGGACGAAAATCTGGCACTTCTCGCACGTGCAGGCCGGCGCGAAAATTGGAAAGAAATGCTCGCTCGGGCAGAACGTGAACGTGGCGAACAACGTCACGATCGGCAATCACGTCAAGATCCAGAACAACGTCTCGGTGTATGAGGGCGTGACGCTCGAGGATTACGTGTTCTGCGGGCCGTCGATGGTGTTCACGAACGTGCCCGACCCGCGCAGCAAATACCCGCAGCGCGGGACGGAGCACTACAAGCGGACGCTCGTGCGCGAAGGGGCGACGATCGGCGCCAACGCGACGGTCATCTGCGGCGTCACGATCGGGCGCCACGCGTTTGTTGGGGCCGGATCTGTCGTCACAAGCAACGTCGCCGATTACGCGCTGATGGTTGGCTCGCCGGCGCGAAGAACGGGATGGGTGTGCGAATGCGGCCAGAAGCTGCCGAAATTCGAGGGCAAGACGCAGTGCCCGCGTTGCGACCGGGCATACCGGATGGAAAAGGATTTGCTGATGCCGACGGCGGGGTAAACAAAATATTTAGTCGCAGAGAGGCCGAGCCAGGCAGAGAGCGCAGAGAAGAGTTTCGATTACGATTACGCTTACGATTACGAGCACGAGCACGATGGAATACAACGGTAAGTATCAGGTTTTTGACACGTCGCGAATTCGGACGTATCCGCTTGCGGGGCGGTTGAGCAAGGTTTTGGAGTCGCACCTCTCGAAGCCGGGGGAGCTTGCGGCGCGCGAACCGGTCATGCGCACGCCGGAATTGGAAGCTTTGGTCAAAGTGGTGATCGAGGCGCGCGCGGCCGGGCGGCCGGTGATCTGGATGACCGGCGCGCACAACATCAAGAACGGGTTCGGGCCGCTCATGCGCGACCTTGCCGAGCGGGGGCTCGTGACGCTCATCGGCATGAACATGGCGGGGATGATCCATGATCTGGAGCTGGCGCTCGTCGGCCAGACAAGCGAGGACGTGCGTCGGGCGCTGCCCAAGGGCGAATTCGGCTTTGCCGAGGAGACCGGCGGCCTGATCAATATGGCGCTCATTCACGGCGAGAAACTTGGCGTGGGCGCGGGCGAGGCTTTGGGCCGCCTCATTTGCGGCGAGCCGTTCCCGCAGGCGCTCGAATTCCCGCACAAAGACCTGAGCGTGATCGCGGGCGGGTGGCTCGCGGGCGTTCCCGTGACGATGCACGCGGGGATCGGGACGGACATCATCGACCAGCACCCGGCGTGGGACGCGTCGGCCAAGGGCGGTTGCTCGGGGCGCGATTTCCTGGTGTTCTGCGCCGAGGTCGAGCGCCTGCACGAGGGCGGGGTTTATCTGAACATCGGGACGTCGGTCACCGGGCCGGAGGTGTTCCTCAAGGCGTGCTCGATGGCGGCCAACGTCGGGCACGCGCCGAAGGGGATCACGACGGCGAGCTTTGACATTCGCCCGGCCGATCCGCGCGACGCCGACAACGAGCGCGCGGCGGGATATTACTGCCGCGACCTGAAGAGCGTGGTCGTGCGCATCCCGGAGGCGTTCGGCGGCCACGGCTATTACATCCAGGGCGACCACCTGAAAACCGTGCCGGCGTTCTACCAATTGCTGGTGCAAGCGAGCCAAAGCTGATAGATTTCCAAGGCGTGTGAGCGAGGGACAGCCGGGCGTGCGATCTTCGATTACGATTACGAGCACGAGCACGAGAGCTTCCGACATAATCTTCGAGTGAGAACGAAACCGATGAACCAGTGGATTTTTAAGGACGCTACGGATACGGCGGCGCTGTTTGCGACGCTGCGCGATGATGAGTTCGCGGTCGGGTCGATCGCGCACATCGCCGAGGTCACCGTCGAGCGGCTCAAGGCCGGCAACAAGGTTCTCACGATGGGCAACGGCGGCAGCGCCTGCGACGCCCAGCACCTCACGCAGGAGCTCGTCGGCCGTTACAAGGCGAACCGCCGGCCGCTTCCGGCGATCTGCCTGAACGTCGATGGCGGCGCGATGACGTGCATCGGGAACGATTTTGGGTTCAACCAGATCTTTGCGCGGCAGGTCGAGACGTTCGCGCTGCCGGGCGACGTGGTGATCGTGTTCACGACGAGCGGGCAGTCGCCGAACATTCTCGAGGCGCTCAAGATGGCGCGCGCGCGGGGCGCGGTGACGGTCGGGCTGCTCGGGCGCGACGGCGGCGAGGCCTCGGGGCTGTGCGACTACAAGCTGATCGTGCCGCACCAGGAATCGTCGCGGATCCAGGAAGTGCACGGATTCGTGCTGCACGTGATCTGCGAGGCGGTGGATCGGGCGTTTGCGTGAGGAAAAGGACCCACAGGGACTTAGAAGTTAAAGCGGTTCAGGATTGATATTCGATTACGATTACGAGCACGAGCACGAACTCGTCCACTCTACTTCATCTCGACCCAGTCGAAGCCTTTGAGCTCGGGAAGCGCGCGGGCTTTCGCTTCCTTTGATTTCAGGACAAAATAGACGGGCGGCTCGTTGCCGATGGCGGGATACCAGCGGCCGACGAGCTCGTTGTAGGGCGCGGTGATCAGGACGACGGTCGGGCGTTTGAGCGGCTCGATCGAGGCCATGAACTGTTCCATCTTCAGCCCGTTGGATTGCATCGAATAGTATTTGTTCGAGTTGGTCAGAACGGCTCCGATCGAGCAGGCCGAAAGCATGAACAGGATGAGCAGCGTCGCGCCGGCAGCCGTGCCGCCGCGTTGAAGCGAAGGCGCGATCCCGATCATGGCCAGGATGATGAGGATGGGCAGCAACTCGAACAGGAAGCGCGGGCCGATGAACAGGTCGAAGAAGTGGTAGAGGCTGTAGAGGAACACCTGCGCGACAATGAGCGCGAACAGAATCGATTCGCCACGGCCGAAGCGCGTGCGTTTCCACCAGACCAGCACGCCGACCCAGGAACCGATCACCCACCCGAGCATGATTTCGTTGAGCGAAAAGATCGACGCGAACACATGATTGACGGCGTCGATCGGCGCATACGGGACGAGGCCGGAGTTCCTGAATCCGAGCACGTGGCCGGTCGGGTTGCTTGTCTCGTAGGCCATCCTGAGCGCGTGGCCGGTCGTGCGCGCGTTGTAGAACATGAACATCGCGGCCGGGACGATCAGGCCGAGCACGGCCCATGGGGCGACGCGTTTCGGAAGGATGCGCGTCCAGTCGGAGGGAGCGCGCCGCAGCGAGACCAGAACGATGACCAGGATCGCCGCGCCCCACACGGCGCCGTGTGCGAGGCCGGTGAGCGGGCGCGTGGCGACGGCCCAGCCCAGGGCAAGCCCGCCGGCGATCACGCGCAGGCGGCTCGGGGGAAGACCAGGGTTTTCGACGAGCGGGAGCCAGCAGCAGAGCGTGGCCATCAGCAGCGCGGCGCAGAAGGTGTGGTTCATCGCGGTGCCGCCGACGATCCACAGGAACGGCGAACCGGCGAACATGATGACCGTCGCCCAGCCCGCGGCGCGTCCGCAAAGCCGCATCGCAAGGACCGACGTGAGCGCGACCAGGAATCCCCCTGCGAGCGTGCAGACAAACTGGCCAGGCATGCCGGCCGCGATCGCCGGCATCAGGGCGAGGATATAGCCGGGAGGGAACTGCGAATAACTCGGGGTCTTCACGAGGGCATACGGGATCTCGACCACGTCGCGAAGGGGCTGCGAAAGCGGGTAGATGAAATGGCCGGTCAGCAGGAGGCGCGCCTGCGAGATCTGCGACTGCGCGTCGGTCATGAACGTCTGGCGTCCGTGTAGCCACACCCAGCCGCCGTGGCACACGGCAACGCCGGCAAGGAAACCGGCAAGCACGATCAGCCAGCGGGGCGTGCGTTCGGCGGCGGCGCCGAGCCTGGCGAGCCAAAGCCCCGGGCCGTCGGGCATCGTCAGGAGCCAGCCGGCGAGGCTTCCGATCACGGCGGCAACCAGGACTTCCTCGCCGAGCCGAACGATGCGGCCCAGCCAGGAGCCCCACAGGAACAGGAACAAGGCCGTGGCGATCAACGCGAAGAAGACGGCCCGGCTCACGCGGTTGCCAGGAAGTCCGGCCGCGCCGCGTCCCGCGTAATAAAAGAAAAAGAACGCGGCGCCGAGCCACTCGAGCGCAAAGATGCCGTCGAGCTGAAAGAAGAAATGGTATTCGCCGGCGTAGATGCCGAGCAGGCCGGATTCAACGAACAGGCCGCGATGGGCGCGCAGGTAAACGAGATAAAGAACGATCGACAACGCGGTGCACAATGAGACCGCCCATTTGATCGCGGCCGGCGAGCGTGGCGCGGCGCGGTTCATGGTTTCTTGTAGCCGGGCGGGTAGGTCACGACGACGCGGCCGTCCTTGTATTCGAACAGCGTGTAGCGCGGAAATTCCATTTCGAGCTGCATGTCCTGGATGTATTTGCCGAACTCGCGGCTGCTGTCGAACTTGTTGATGACGGTCAGGTATGTGGCGTGCGTGTGGTTATAGACGTGCTGGGTGGCGTTGAGCACGAACACGAAATAACAGGCGAGGGCCAGCAGGGCATGCGGCAGGCGGGTCACGCCCGGCAGCGGCATCAGCAACCGCAGCGCAAGCAGGAATCCGAGCGGCGCCAGCCCGCTGAACAGGTCCCAGTCCTCGGTCCACGTCCAGTCATTGTTCCATGTGAGCGCGTAAAACGCATAGCCGAGGAACGCGACCCAAAGGATGGCGGCCGATTTGGGGTCAGGGCGGCTCGCGGCGGGGGCGGGCTTCCAGCCCATCATCCGGCACACAATCGCGATCAGGCACGCGAGCAGCGGTCCGCCGGTCAGGTAAAAGAACGCCTGCACCATCTTGAACAGGTTGCCCGGGGCGAGGATTTCCCGGGCCTGAAGCCAAAACGTCGGCATGTTGGAGCCGATGAACGTGAGGCGCTCGGCGCCGGTGTTGAGCGAGCCCGTCACCGCGCCGACGAGCCCGGCCGGGGTGGGCAGTTCGAGGCGCACCATCAGGCCGAGCCACATGCAGCCGTGGATGAGAACGCCCCAGCCGAGCAGGTGCCCCATGCCGTGCAGCAGGACCGGCCAGCTCACGGGCGTGAACGCCCGGCCGGGTGGCGTGGCGCGCATCCAGTAAATCATCAACACGCCGGGAAGGACGAAGATGGCCGAAAGATGGCCGGCCAGCGTGAACGCGCAAAAGATCGCGGGCCACGCGGGCGAGCACCGGCGTTCGGCCGCGTCGATGCCGGTGTGGAACGTCGCGCCGAGGCCGAAGATCAGCAGCGGGTAAAGCTCGATGTGGCCGAGGAACATCTGGGTGAGGCCGAGCGTCGAGAGCATTAGCAGCCAGGCGGAGATCATTTGACGGGGCGTGTAATGCCAATGGCGCATGCGCTTGTGGAACATGAACGCGAGGATCGTCATCGCCACCGTGCTGGTCCAGCCGACGACGTTGCCGATGTTGAGGCCGAGGTGGTGCAGGACGCGGAATTCCTCGCGGAACATCATCATGAACAGCGGCTCGCGATAGGACTCGGGTTCGATGATGCCGAACCGGCGCGCAAACCCCATGATCCCCCAGCCGTCGGACATGATCGCGCGGTCCCTGAGGACGAGCGCGGAGACAATACCGGCGGCGATGGCGAACGCGGGCCAACCGGGGAAGCGAACCAGGCCGTGACGGCCGGCGGCGCGGCGGCGCGCATGCCAGGCGAGCTTCAGCGAACGATAAAGCCTCCGCCAACCCGGCGCAAACGCCAGCGGCATGAAGCTCGACAGTTGGGCGTACGAATCGCGATCGAAGCGCGCGAGGTGCCAGAAACCCCAGATGACCTCGTCCCAGTTGTTGAAAACGATGAGCGTCCAGACGGCGAACATGACGGCCCACGTGACAAGGAGCGGGCCCGCGCCGCGCGGCAGTTCGCCGGTTCGCGCGGGGGAATTTCGCATCAACGAACCCAATGCCCCGGCGATCAGCAGCAACCACGTGACCGCCACGAACCCGAACAGCCACGCCGGGATCCGGAGCGAACCGGCGAGGTGAAATTGTTTGAGCGCGTAATATTGGGCGATCGCGACAATGACGAGCAAAACGTCGATCGCGCCGGAACGCTCCGCGCGCGCAAGCGGCGGAATCGGCCTGGCGGCGGCGGTCGGAACGGTCTGGTCGAGCATCGGTTTCAACGCTGGCAAATCAACAAAGCTGGCATGCTCCGCGCGGGCGGAGGTTCTGCTTAGCTTACTTCTTGGCGGCTACGCCCGGCCAGTGAGAAAATGAGCCCGATACGCAAAACAATGGAGGTGGCCCATGTGGCACAGAGTCTTGAAGAGCGAACTCGATGGCGCGTATCGGTCGGCAGCGGGACTGATGGAGATGTGCTGCGGCCTGCCGCTCGACTGGAAACCGGCGCGCGAAAACAACTGGATGACGCTCGGGCAACTGCTCAAGCACATCTCGAACGGGGCCGGCCAGCCAATCCACGGTTTCGTCACCGGCGACTGGGGGATGGACGTCGAGAACATGACGGAAGAGGATATGCTGCCGTCGGCCGAGAAGATGCCGACGGTCCAGAGCGTCGATGAGGCGCGCGCGGCGCTCGACGCCGACAAGGAGATGGCGGTTCGCGCGCTGGAAAAGTGCACGGCGGAGAATCTCTATGAGCGCCCGGCAAAGGCGCCGTGGGATCAAACGGAACAGCCGCTGGCCGAGCGCATTTTCCAGATGATCGAGCACCTGAACATCCACAAGGCACAGCTGTTTTATTATTTGAAGCTGCAAGGCAAGCCGGTCAACACGATGCATATGTACGGGATGGGGTGAAAGAAAGGGCCCAAAGGACCTGTACGGAATTATTGATCAAGGTTACTGCCTAACGGATTGCGCCTGTTGCTTCTCGGATTCGCCGGCCTGGCTCATTTGCACGCTCGCCTTGGCGCCGAGGCGGCAGAAGCCGGTGAACTTCTCGGCGGGATCGGGCAGAACCTGGAATTCCAAGGCCTGCTCCACCCAGTCGAAGCAGTCGATGGTGTGCGCGGGGCCGGTGTGGACGGCGGCGGTGACGGAGTAGAGCCCCTCGCCGAGGTTCATCGGCATCTCGAAGCGGACCTCGGCACGCCGGCCCGGCTTGATCGAGCCGATCGGCTGGTCGAGGTTGTAGGTGTTCGTGCCGTAGATTTCCTGGCCGAGCCGGTCCTTGAGGGCGATGCCGACGGTGGCCTCCGGGATCGTATCCAGCGCGACGAATCGGATGCAAAGCTGGACCCACTGGCCGCACGTGACGAGCGAGCCGATCGCGCGGCCCTCCTCGTCGGCAAGCCAGACGGAGGTGATGACGGCGCTGAAGTTGCCCGTGCGGTGGCCGCGCGGGTTGAGCGGCGGCGGAGAATCCGCGGCGGCAGGCGACGATGATGCAGCGTTCGAATCGGCGGTGGCGGGCGTTCCGCCAGAAGGCGGGACTGCGGACGGGGCTGGCTTGATGATGCGTGCCTTGCTGCCGTTGCCGCGGTATTTCTCGGCGAGCAGGGCCGTGTAGTAATCGAGCACCTGGTCGGGCTTGCCGCGCTCGATCAACTTGCCGGCGTCGAGCAGGATCGCCTCGTTGCAGAACTTCTTGATGAGCGAGGGGTCGTGGCTGACGAACAGGACCGTGACGCCGCGCTCGTGGAACTGGCGGATGCGGGCGAGGCACTTGTGCTGGAAGTGCAGGTCGCCGACGGCGAGGGCCTCATCGACCATCAGCACGTCCGGATCGACGCTCGATGCGATCGCGAAGCCGAGGCGCAGCGCCATGCCGCTCGAATACGTGCGCACGGGCTGGTCGATGAAGTCGCCGAGCTCGCTGAACTCGACGATCGAGTCGAAGCGCTCAGAGATCTGGTCTTCGGTCAGGCCGGCCATGCGGCCGGAGAACTCGATGTTCTGGCGGCCGGTGAACTCGGGGTGGAATCCGGTGCCGAGCTCGAGCAGCGACGAGACACGGCCATGGACTTCGAACGCGCCTTCGGTGGGGCGGGTCGTGCCGGTGAGGATCTTGAGGAGCGTCGATTTGCCGGCGCCGTTGACGCCGACGATGCCCATGGAGGTGCCGCGCTGGACTTCGAAGTTGATCCCGCGCAGCGCCCAGAAGGGCTTGCCGCGCGGCTGGCGGTCCGCGCCGATCCAGTCCCACAGCCGGTCAAGCGGCCGGCTGTACATCATGTAACGCTTGGAGATGTCGCGCGCCCGAATCATGCGAGCATTATCCATAAATGGACGCAAGCCGGAAACTGCGAAAAATGCAGGTCACGAAAAACACGAAATTGTGCACGAAAGACACGAAAAGGAATTCTTGGTCGCAAAGATGGGGAGCGGGGCGGAGATGCGGAGAAGAAATTTAGATTTCTGAAATTTGAATTGCCCGAAAAATCACGATGCCTCCCGGAATGACCGGTCCAATCCCAAGCGTTGATGCGATCCCCTGTCGAAACGACGAAACCGGTCTTGTGAATAGCATGAATGCCGTGCTATCATGCGACATGATTCAATCCTTTGAAAATACCGCGACAGAGGACATTTTCAATGGATTGGACAGCAGGAGCGCTCGAAATGCCTGTCCCAGGAGCCTTTGGCCCATCGCCGTGCGAAAACTCGATCAACTCGACTCGGCCAAATCGCTCGGCGACCTCAGGATTCCACCGGGTAACAGGCTTGAACCGTTAGCCGGCGCGCGCAAGGGGTAATACAGCATTCGAATCAACGATCAATATCGCATCTGCTTCGAGTGGCAGCCGGTGGGGCCCGCCCGCGTCGAAATCGTCGATTATCACTGAGCCCGGAGGCAGGAGTTTTTCAATGGTTCGCATACCCACGCATCGTGCGCCGACTCACCCCGGCGAAATGTTGCAACAGGAGTTCCTGATTCCGGCCGGGCTGACCCAGCGCGATCTGGCCACCGCGATTCATGTTCCCTATCAGCGCGTCAACGAAATCGTGCGCGGGCGCCGCGGGGTCACCCCGGCCACCAGTTTGCGCCTGGCGAAATACTTTGGCACGTCAGCCGAGTTCTGGCTCAACCTGCAGCTGCGCTGGGATCTCTATCACGCCCAGAAAACGGAAACGGTGGCATTAAAAACGATTCGTGCCCGTTCGATCGCCGGCTCCAGTCCGAATGCTTGATTTCGACTCCTTCGCTTAAAACAAAACCCCGGACCCCTTGCGAGGCCCGGGTTTTTTGATTTCGCAATCGTGGCGGGTTAGTGGACCCGCTTGATCAGCTCGATTGAATCCTTGACGAACACTTCGCCGGTCTTGGGGCTCCACATCGAGCCGAGGACGGCGTAGCGGCCTTCGAGGAACTCGCGCTCGGGCGGCATGTAGCCGCCGCTGTCGAGCGCCAGGCCGACCGTCATCGTGTGGAGCGGCCCGAACGCCGAGCCCTTCTTGACGTCGCGCGAAAGGTCGGTGAAGATCTCGCCCGGCATCGACAGCACGACGCCGTCGCCGATGCGGATCGCCATCTGCTCGATCTTCATCGACTTCGGGTTTTTCGGGTCGGCGACGCGCTTGGCCGTGCCGAGGCTCAGGCCGGCCAGGAAGACGTCGATGCGCGCTTCATCGACGATGCGCATGCCGAGGCGCGTATTCTTGATCGTGCTCGGATCCTGGTAATACTGCCAGTTCGGCGGCATCGGCAGCTCGCGCTCGAGCTCTTCCTTGTCGGTCGGGTAGGGCGGCTGCTTGGCCACGGCCTCTTCGAGCTGGCGCAGGCGCTTGATCGAATCATCGTAGATCCTCTGCGCTTCGGCGACGCTGATCGGGTAGGCCGTGCGCCGCGGGTATTCGAACGTGTCGTCGGCAACCTTGACGACCGGATTGGACTCGGTCTTGATCTGCGCGACGGCGGCGCAGACCGGATCGACGAACAGGTTGCCGCGGATCTCGGCCCAGTCATACATGCGGTTGGTCATGTTCGTGCCCAGCGCGGAAACCTCGGGGGTGTGGCCGCCCTTGGAGTCACCCTCGGCCGACTGGTAGTAGGCGACCCACACGTCGCCGCCGAGCTTCTTTTTGATGCCACTGATCGCGTAGCCGTAATAGTCCTCGGTGAAGAGCAGGTTGTGCATGTCGAGCGTGGTCGGGTGCAGGCCGTAGCAGAACGCGACGCCGCGCAGGCGGCCCCACGGGTCCTCGACCTTGATGATGCTGCCGGTCGGGTCGGTCGTGCGGCCACCGTAAGCCATGCGCCGGTCATTGCTGGCAATCGTGGGCAGATCGACCGGGCCGATGGCGATCCGGCCGGGGGAGCGGGTCTCGTAAGCCTTCACGCCGGCCTCGACGCAGCCCTTGATGAACTGCGGCAGGTAATCGCCGCTGACGGCCGGGCCCGAGTGTGTGTGCGTGACGCTGAACATGATGTTCTTGAACGGGATGCCGGTCCTGGCGGCGATCTGCTTGCGGACCTGGGTGAACGTGTCTCGGCTGCAGCCGACGACCGAGGCGATCAGCAACTCGGCCTTGGTGCCGTCGGAGGCCTCAATGGCGATGCAGCGCGCCATGAGCGGGTCGTGCGTGCCGTTGGACTTGCCATAGCGGCGATAGCCGACCATCGGCCAACCCTGGTCGGGGACGGGGGTGATATTGACTTCGCTTAAGCCGACCTTGATCTCATTTTTGTGGCCGGTCACGAAGCCGGCCATGCCCGCGCAACCGCTGGCCATGAGGACCATGCCGCATGCGGTCAAGATGGCGATCAATAAGATGACTCTCGGAACGATTTCTTTTTTCATGGATGGGTCCCTTGCTGCCCTCGAGGCGATAAAGGTGTGGTGGTGTATCCGGCTGGTCCGGCGGGAGGTCATAACTGACGTAAGTGTAAAGATCGACAGTTTCCGAGTCAAAGGGTTTTACGATCTGAAAGCCCTTTTTCAGCCGGGGCCGCCACTTGTTCACGAAAACGGCAAGTTTTCTGGTCCCTTACGGGATTTTATTTCTTGACGAGCTACTATGTAATGAGCTATAGCTTAAAACATGGAAGATGGCCCGATGAAATCATGGATCGCCCAGGTCCGCAAGGGGCTTGTGGAGCTGTGCATACTGGCCGCTCTGGACGAAGGCGAGGCCTACGGCTACCAGCTCCTCCAGCGGCTGGCCGGCGTCAAGGGCCTGGCCATTACGGAGAGCACGGTCTATCCGATCCTGTCGCGGCTGACCGAGGACGGCCTCTTGACGGTGCGCCAGGCGCTGTCGCCGGCCGGCCCGCCGCGCCGTTATTACCGCCTGACCGAAGCCGGCCGCGCGCGCATGCAGGAGATGATCGAGTACTGGGCACAGATTGAAACGTCGGTCAAGGAACT
>JAJFUE010000117.1 GCA_021372575.1 bacterium
GCCGTTTGCGGCGGGGATGCGCGACCCGCTTACCGGCCGGTTTATGACGTGGGCCGACTGGCTGGCCCGCGGCCTGCGCGAGGAAGAGGTCGAGGAGCTGCGCGCCGCGACACGCACCGGCCGGCCCTGTGGCGACGAAACATTCGTGAAGCGATTGGAGGCGGAACTTGACCGGCTGCTTGCGCCGCAAAAGCGCGGCCCCAAACCCCGCGCTGACGAGAATACTCCAAAAATACCGGGGCCATTCTAATGACCAGCACCTATTTGGTAGCCTGTCCCCCGAAACCCTGACCTGGCCGTTGGAAGGACGATAGGAGGCATAGGATGCGCAAGGTTTTTGCTGCTGCTACGATTGCCTTTTTATTGTCGAGTTGCGGTAACACGCATATTGGTGAACTACTCTCGACAATATTCGGATCAAACGAGCAACAATATTATTCAAAAAACCGTAATGTAGTGTTTCCGGTCGAAAAATTTAATGAGTTCAAAATTGGTGAAAGCAAAGAAACCGTAATAAGAATTTTTGGCCAACCAGATGGCGATGTAGCGGTAAAAGATAGCAAAGAGAGGGACATGTTTTATTTAACGGACGATGGTGCGTTTATTCCGTCGATTATGAGAAATTATAATTTTCGCTACGATGAGAAAGGGATAATTGTAAAGAAGTTTGTATCAGATGAAGGTTCATGACGCTTTCATTTTGAAAGAATATCAAGTTTCGTCAAGTTTCGGGGACAGGCTAGAATGGCAAAGTTTAAGTTTCGGGGACAGGCTACTAAATTATCTTGCTTTTCGGCAACGCTGAGGGCATCATACGGCACATGGCAAGATTGGCGCACGCCGTCGTCGAGGGGATTCCCTATCACGTCACCCACCGGGGCAACCGGCGCGGCGAAATTTTCTTTTCCGACGATGACCGGCGCGCGCGATGCGCTCACCGGGCGGTTCGTCGCGTGGTCGGAGTGACTCGCCCGGGGCCTTGCTGACGAGGAGTTGGATGCGCTGCGCGACGAACAGTTTGTTAAACGTCTGGAGGCCGATCTTGACCGGATCCTTGCCCCGCAAAAACGCGGCCCGAACCCCCGCGCCGCCGATGAAACCCCAGAAATTCCGGGATTATTCCAATGAAGACCGCGCCCTATAAACTGTCCCCGAAACTAAAAAAGGATGATTTCAAAATGACAAACGTCAGAAAAACCGTAATGTGTTTACTGTTAGGTGGTAGTTTGTGGTTATTGAGCGAAGTAGGATCTGTTGCGGCCGATTTGCCTACTTCGAATACCACGCAAAGAATTCGAGAACAATTAAGTCGAAACACTGGAGTCACTGAAGAGATTGCCGAGAGATTTAACGCCACGTATGGACACGCAGTCCTTGAAAATGGTATCGCAATGTTAAATGAAAATTATTCTCCTAAGACGAAGGGGAAAATATGCTTGTACTTGGCGAAATATCCTATTAACAATGAGATGACAACGCATCCTGCATCTTGCGCTATTATTAGCTTTATTAGGAATATAACTGCCGACTCAATAGACTCAAATGAACGCATGCCCGCATTAAGTTATGCGATTGGTTCTCTTGGATTTTGTAAAGATAAGCAGTCGCGTGATTATTTAAGCAGTCTTGCCTCAACTAAATATTGGGAAAAGTGTTCGTTTCAGCCCAATGGGAAACAGTCCTCAGTTTACGGCACTGTGCAATCTTGTAAAAATGCACTCAGGAAGAGTGCTTTGTATGCGTTGGCCTATTCAGGAAAGCCAGAAGCTCTGAATGAAATAGAAAAGCTAAAAACCGGAGATGCTAAGGATTTGCTAAATATTTTCGATGCGGTGACAGAAGAATTGAAAGATCGGCAAAGTGGTGAATATTTGAAAAAGAGGAAAAAAGTATCCCCTATCCTTTAGCTTCAGTGAATATGTCCTTAGATGGGAGAATTTCTAGAAAGGAGTTTTAGCCGTATTTTCGTCCTGTTAATCCTTTCAAATATCGCATTGCTTACAATGTTTATTTCAGATTTTCTGATGATATTGTGGGGACGTCCATGTTATTTTAAAAACAGCTCAAGCTGGTTTTGATCCTCATCGCAGGACTTGGGTTTGCGGTCGCGGGGGCGCGCGCCGTTCGTGCGGCCCAAGCGCTCCTCGATCGATTTCACGAACGCTTCGTTGCCACACGGGCGGCCGGTGTTGGTTGCGAGCCGCAGCCGCTCAAACGTCTCGGCTTCGCCGGGTAGCGCCAGCGCCAGCCACTCCGCAGACCCGATCGGCCGGCCATTGATCGGATTCGGCCGCGCGCCGCACCTGGGAAACAAAATAAGTCGCGCGTTCTCATTTGGGCCGGGCCATTCAGCTCACTTTGTCCACTCCAGTCCCCTTATTCAACAATTCCTTTATCAATTTCTAATCCGCTCAAACCGATAAGTTCATCTGGGTCGGTGTGAGTCCGCGATGATTGTCGTTTGTTTGCGGCAATTTTTGTCCAGGCGAGGAGCGCCCCGTGCCATTGGACTATATTGACTTCGTGCAAGGGCTGTCGTTCTGGCTGTTGGCGATCATGGCCTGGCGGCGGATCGGCCGCGCCGGCGAGCGCCAGCCGTGGGAATGGCTGGCGTGGTTCAGTGTCCTGGCGGGCCTGTGCTCGTGGCTCGACATGCTGGCCCTGTGCGTCCCCGACACCCCGGAGTTCGGCTACACGCGCATGGCGGTGATGGCCGCCTCGTACGCGGCGCTCGTCGAACTGGGGCGCCGATCGCGCCAGCAGGATGGGCTGCCGGCGCCCGGGATGTGGATTTTGCTGGTCTTGATCGGCATCGGCGCGATGGGTTTGCCGGCCGGGCTGGACGGTCTCAGGGCCACGTTCCGGATTGCGCTGGCGCTGCCGGGGAGCCTCCTCGCAGCGCACCTGTTCTGGCGCGAGGCGGCGCGCAAGGAGTTCGAGCCGGTCTGGTTCCGCATCGCCGCCGTGACGGCGGTCGCATACGCGCTGATCGCCGGATTTGTCGTGCCGCCGATCGCCGGCCTCCAATTTCAGCTTTTCAACCACAGAACGTTCGCCGACGCGACGGGGGTCCCGGTCGATTTGCCGCGCATGCTGTGCGTGGCGATCATCATGGTCTGCTTCTGGTTTGACGGGCAGGCCCGCGACGCCCGGCTGGGGCAAGGCCACCGTTTCGGGCGCTGGGTGTTCCCGATGGCGTTCGCGCTCGTGATCGGGCTGGGGTGGGCCGCCACCGAATGGCGCGGCGGCGTCATCGACCATGAGATGCGCCGCGAGATCGTCGCCCACGCCACCGGTATCGCGCGCACGGTCAATCCGGAGCTCGTGAACCGGTTGACGTTCACGGCGGCCGACGCCCGGCGCCCCGAGTACCAGCGCATCCGCGACCAGATGATCGCCTACGGCCAGTACGCGGGCCTCAGGAACATTTACAGCGTTGCGCGCCGCGGCGGCGCGCACGTGTTCGGCCCCGAGAGCCTCGACGCGCTCGAACCGCTTTCGTCGCCGCCCGGGTCCAGGTACGATCTCCCGCCCAGGGAACTGGCCAATGTCTTCGACACCGTCGCGCCCGCCGTGGTCGGGCCCTATGACGGCGAATTGGGGACGTCCGTCGCCGCCTATGCGCCGGTCGTCGATCCTGCGTCGGGCAAGGTGCTGCTGGTCGTCGGCATCGACACGATGGCCAACGAATGGAGATCGATGATTGTCGCCGCCCGGATGCGGATGATCGCGATCGTGTTTGTCGTGATGATCGTCCTGCTGGCGGGCATGAACCTGCTCCTGTGGCGCGCCGGCTTTGGCGAATACCAGGCCTGGTGGTTCCGGCACGTTGAGGCCATGCTGATCATCGTCGTCGGTTTCCTCACGACGTTCCTGTTTGCCTACGGCGTCAACGACATGGAAAAGCGCCAGACGTGGAATCAATTCTCAACGATCGCGACGGCGAAGACGCGCGTCGTGAGCCAGGCGTTCTCGTCGATCCAGAGGGATCTGTCGAGCCTTGGCCGGTTCGTTTCGGCGAACAGGGGGATGGACGGGCGCAGGTTCGAGGAGTTTGCCGCTCCGCTGGCGAGGGCGTCCGGGATTTGCGCGCTCGGGTGGGTCCCCGCCGTCGAGATGTCCGGCAAGGCGAAGTTCGAATCGACGATGCGCTCGGCCGGCCACAAGGGCTTCAGGGTTTTCGAGCACGGCGCCGGCGGCGGGCGGATCGCGGTCTCGGGGCGCGACGTGCTGTTCCCGGTCGCGTTCGCCGTCCCGCACGATGGCAACGAGGATGCCGTCGGGTTTGACATGGGGTCCGAGCAGTTGCGCCGCGACGCCATTGACAAGGCCATCGAAAGCGACCTGCCGGTCGCCTCGATGCCGGTCGCGCTGACGCAGGGGACGGACTCGGACGGCGTTGTCGTGTTCCAGGCCGTGCGTGAACAGGGGCGGACCGTCGGGCTGGTTACGTGCTTGCTGCGGCTCCAGACCGCGCTCGACCGCATGATGGTGGCCGGCGGCCAGGCCGAGCCGGTCGTTGAAATGAACCTCGTCGATCTGAGGTCCAACGGCGCCGCGCAGGCGCTGGCGTGCTGGCCGGGCCAGGCGGCCGCGTCGCTCACGCCGCGCGCGTTCGAGCGCCGGCCCTACACGATGATGATCCCGCTGTTTCATTTCGGCCGCTCGTGGGCGGTCGTCGCGCACCCGTCGCGCGAGTTCCTCGAGGAACACCGCCCGTGGGCGGGCAAGGCCACGGCGGGCGTCGGATTCGTCCTGACGCTGATCGTCGGCAGCTTCGTCGGTTTCCTGCGCAATCGCCAGGCGACGCTGCAACGGCTTGTGCAGTTGCGCACGCGCCAGCTCTCCCAGCGCCAGAAGGAGCTGATCGAGAGCAAGCAGGAAGTCGAGACGATCCTCAACTCGCTTCAAAGCGGCGTCCTCGTGATCGAGACCGACTCGCGCCTCATCATCGACGCCAACCCGGCCGCCTGCGCGATGCTCGGCGCGCCGCTCAGCGAGGTCGCCGGCCAGGTCTGCCACGCGTTCGCCTCCGATTCGGGCCCGGACCCGCGCGCCGGCGGCGCCAGCACGCGCGAAGGGGTGCTGGCGTCGATCGACGGCCGGCGCATCCCGATCCTGCAGACGGTCGTCCCGGTCATGCTCAACGGCCGCGAGTGCCTGCTGGCGTCGTTCGTCGATGTGAGCGAGCGCAAGCGCGCCGAGGACGCCGTGCTGCGGCGCGACCACTTGCTTTCCGGCCTCACCGAAATGGTGACGGTACTGCTGTCGAGCCCCGACCTGGATCACTGCGCCAACGCCGCGCTGGCCAGGCTCGGCGCCGCCCTCGACGCCGATCGCGCCTTCATTTTCCGCAATCGCATCGAGCCCGAAACCGAGCGCCTGCTCATGGATTACCAGTACGAATGGGTGGCCGGGGGGGTCTCCGCGTTAATCGGCAACCCGGCCATGCGCGGCCTGCCCTATGACATGTTCGGCGAGCTTTTGCTGCCGCATTTCCAGAATCATGAGTCGATTTACGGGGTCGTGGACGAGAAGCTGCCGGCGAAGGCGCGCGAGATCCTCGCCCGGCAGGGCGTCCAGGCGATCGCCCTCGTGCCGATCCACATCGGCCGCGAGTTCCATGGCTTCATCGGCCTGGACGACTGCCGGCGCAAGCGCGCGTGGTCCGAGGCCGAGATCTCGATCCTCAACGCCGCCGCGGCCGCGTTCGGGATGGCGATTCGCCGCGCCCGCGCCCGCAAGGAACTCGAGTGTTCGCGCGCCGAGCTGGCCGAGTCCAACCGCCACCTCGAGCAGGCGACGGCGCAGGCGCGCGACATGGCCAAGCAGGCCGAGGCCGCCAACGTCGCCAAGAGCCTGTTCCTCGCCAACATGAGCCACGAAATCCGCACGCCGATGAACGGCGTCATCGGCATGACCGACCTGCTGCTCAACACCAGCCTCGACGCGCGCCAGCTCAAATACGCGCGCAACATTCAGGGTTCGGCCGAGGCCCTGCTGACGGTCATCAACGACGTCCTCGACTTCTCCAAGATCGAGGCCGGCCAGCTCGACATCGAGACCATCGACTTCGATCTCGCCGACCTGATCTCCGAGGTCGCCGACGTCATGGCGTTCCGCGCCGGCGACAAGGGCCTCGAGCTGATCTGCCACGTCGATCCGGCGGTCCCGCAATTCATCAATGGCGACCCGCACCGCCTGCGCCAGGTCCTCACCAACCTCATCGGCAACGCCCTCAAGTTCACGCCGAGCGGCGAGATCCGCGTCATGGTCGAGGTCGATTCGGCCAACGACAAGCAGGCCGTGCTGCGCTTCTCGGTGACCGACACCGGCATCGGCATCGCGCGCGAGCAGCGCGAGCGGATCTTCGAGGCGTTCAGCCAGGCCGACAATTCGGTCTCGCGCAAATACGGCGGCACGGGCCTTGGCCTCAGCATCTCGCGGCGCCTCGTCGAGCTGATGGGCGGCGAAATCGGCGTCGAAAGCGATATCGGCAAGGGGAGCCGCTTCTGGTTTACCGCGTGCGTCGGCAAGCGCGCCGTCGCCGTCTCGCGCAACGCGCAGGTCAACATCGCCGGCAAGCGCGTTCTCGTCGTCGATGACAGCCAGACCAACCGCGAGATCCTGTCGGGCCTGCTGCGGCGCTGGAAATGCGAGGCCGAGACCGCCCCCGACGGCTTCGTCGCGCTCGAAAGACTCTACGAGGCCAAGTCGATCGGCCGCCCGTTCGACGTCGCGATCCTCGACTACCAGATGCCGCTCATGAACGGTGAACAGGTCGCCCAGCGCATCCGGCTCGATCCGGAACTGAACGCGATCAAGCTCATCATCCTGACCTCGATCAGCTCGCCCGACGCCACGGCGTGCTACCGCAAGAAGCGCATTCACGCGCACCTGTCCAAGCCCGTCAAGCCGCTTGAGCTCCTTGCGGTCCTGGAGCGCGTTGTCGCCGAGCAGGAGGCCGAGCACACCGGCGGCCTGCCGACTCCGACCGCTTCCGCCGGCGACGCCCACGGCGACGCGGCCGTGGCCCCGCGCTACCGGATCCTCATCGCCGAGGACAACGCGATCAACCAGGAGCTGATCCTCGAGATCGTCAAGCGCATCGGACTCAATGCCGACGTGGCCAACGACGGCGAGGAGGCCTTCGAGGCCGTCTGCAAGGCGCCCGGCTACGACCTGATCCTGATGGACCTGCAGATGCCGAAGATGAGCGGCTTCGAGGCCACCGCCGCGATCCGCCGCGACGAGCCCCCGGGCCGCCACGTGCCGATCGTCGCGCTCACCGCGCACGCCATGAAGGGCGATCGCGAGCGCTGCCTCGCGGCCGGGATGGACGATTACCTGACCAAGCCCGTCGATCCGCAGCAGCTTGTCGATCGAATCATCCGCTGGATCACGAAGAGCCGCGAGATCGACGCGACCGGACCGGGCGCGCCCGTGGCACCCCAGGCCCCGCGCCACGCGATCCTCATGGCCGAGGACGACGACATCCTTCAGGAATACGCCGCCGAGATCCTGCGCGGCGCCGGCTACGAAGTCGATCAGGCCCCCGACGGCATCGAGGCCCTCAAGCTCGCCGAAAAGAAGCGCTACGACCTGATCCTGATCGACGGCTGCATGCCGAAGATGGACGGTTTCGAGGCCTGCCGCAACATCCGCGCCTGCCGGACGAACGCGCGCACGCCGGTCGTGGTCGTGACCGGTTCGGTCGCCGACGGACTCAAGGGCCGCATCCGGGAAGCCGGCATGAACGACTACCTGCTCAAGCCCTATCACGCCGCGCAGCTCCTCGAGAAGGTTGCCGCATGGCTGAAGAATCCCGAGCCCCCGCAGCCCGCGGGCGCACCCGAATTGATCCGCCAGTCGGCCCTCATCCATTACCCGTCCCTGCTGGACGGCTGCATGGGCGACGAGGCGCTGGCATGGCGGCTCCTGCAGAAATTCACCGCGAGAATCGACAACGACGTCGAATGGCTGAGGCGCGCCGTCGTCGCGGGCGACATGGCCGAGGTCGGCCGCGCCGCCCACAAGATCAAGGGCTCCACGGCGAGCCTGGCCATGCGCGCCATCGCGAACCTCGTCGCCGGCCTCGAGGAGCAGGCCAAGGGCGGCAGCCTGGCCGACGCCAGCCAGGACTTCGGCGAGATCGAGCGCATGATCGAATCGGTCAAATCGGAAATCCAGGGGGCCGGCCGCGAATGAAGGTTCTCATTGTCGATGACGACGAAATCACGTCCGACCTGATCGAGATCATCGTGTCGTCGGCGGGCCACGAAACGCGCACGGCCATCGACGGCCGCGAGGGGCTCGAGCTGTTCGGCCGGTTCGCGCCCGACCTCGTCATCACCGACATCCAGATGCCGCGCATGAACGGCCTCGAGCTGCTGGCCGCCATCCGGCAGCAAAACGCCGACGCGATCGTGATCGTGGCGACGGCCTACGGCAGCGAGGAATACGCCCTCGACGCCCTGCGCCGCCAGGCCAACAATTACCTCAAGAAGCCTGTCGAGCCGAAGCAGCTTCTGGCGCTCCTGCGCCAGTACGCCGTCGCCACCGAGGCGCGCAACAAGGAACGCGCCGTCTCGAAGTTCATCACCGACAGCACCCTCACGATGACGTTCGGCAACCAGCTCGAACTCGTCTATGACATCGTCGATTACCTGATCGGCCAGGCCTCCCGGCACGTGGCCAACGCCGACGTCTCGATGCTGAGGCTCGGCCTCGCCGAGCTCATCACGAACGCGATCGAGCACGGCAACCTCGGCATCACCTACGACATGAAGACCGAAGCGCTAAACGCGGGCGACTACGATAAGATCATCGAGCGGCGCCGCGCCGATCCGGCCTATGCCACGCGCAACGTCTCCGTGCGCGCGCGCATCGACGGCCGCTCCTGCGAATGGACGATTGCCGACGACGGCGACGGCTTCGACTGGGCGAGCATGCCCGCCGAAATCACGCCCGACCTTCTCTTTTCCTCCCACGGCCGCGGCATCATCCTCAGCCGCCTCCACTTCGACGAACTCGAATACCTCGGCCGCGGCAACAAGGTTCGCGTCCTGAAAAGATTCGCCGGCTGATCCGCAGCCCATCCCATCAACCCATTTTTTCTCCCCATTATTCCCACTATTCCCATTATTCCCATTACTCCCATTACTCCCATAGGACCCATAGGACCCATAAGACCCACAAGACCCACAAGACCCAAAGGACCCACAAGACCACAGCCCCTTTGCGTCCCCTTTTCGTCCTTTCCGTCCTTTTCTTCTGGATTCCCCCCGCGCATCTCGCTCAAATACTTGCGGAGTCCAGACCGCGCCATGCCGAACCACACGACCGAATCCCCCGCCGAACAGATCCAGGGGACCGTCGCGCGCATCACCTTCCAAAACAAGGAAAACGGGTTCTGCGTCATCAAGCTGCGCCCCGAGACGCAGGTCGAGCGCTCGCGCCTGACCGGCGACAACGAAATCGCGCTCGTTGGCGTGATGCCCGGCGTCGAGGTCGGCGAGCACCTTCTTGCCGAAGGCCGCTGGGAGCGCGACGACCGCTACGGCCCGCGCTTTCACGTCGCCTGGTTCAAGCCGACGCTGCCGACCGGCGAACGCGGCATCGAGGTCTATCTCGCCTCGGGCGCGATCAAGGGCATCGGCCCCAAGACCGCCGCGCGCATCGTCGCCATGTTTGGCGAGCACACGTTCGAGATCCTCGACGAGGAGCCGAACCGCCTGCGCGAGGTCCCCGGCATCGGCCGCAAGGCCGTGTCGAGAATCATTGCCGGCTGGAAGCAGGGCCGCGGCGACCGTGAGCTGATCGCGTTCCTTGGCGAGCACGGCCTCACGCCGGCCCTCGCCGCGCGCCTGCAAAAAGCCTATGGCCAGGCCGCGCTGTCCATTGTTCGCACGAACCCCTACCGACTCACGACCGACGTGCGCGGCATCGGCTTCTATCGCGCCGACGAAATCGCCCGCCGCATCGGCCTGCCGCCTGATTCGGTCGAGCGCATCGACGCGGCGATCATGCACCTGCTCGAGCGCCAGTCCGAGGACGGCCACACTTACGTCCCGCGCGAGGCGCTCGAGAAAATGGCCGCCGAGCTCGTCAACGTTCCCGTTGAGCGCGTCACGGGCCGCATCGACGACGCCCTCGAAACGAAGCGCGTCACCGCCGCCGACATCGCCGGCCAGGGCGCGATCTTTCTCAACCAGCTCTACGACGCCGAACGCGGCGTCGCCTTGCGGCTGCGCGATTTGTTGAGCGCCCAAAAGCGCATCCCGCAAATCGATGCCGTCGGCACGCTCGCCGATTTCGAGCAGCGCACGCGGTTCCAGCTCGCGCCGGAGCAGCGCCGCGCCGCCCTCGACCTCGCGCGCCAGGGCATGCTCATCCTGACCGGCGGCCCCGGCACCGGCAAGACCACGACCGTGCGCGCGTGCATCGAGCTTTTCGCGCGCGGCCGGCGCCAGGTGCGCCTTGCCGCGCCCACCGGCCGCGCCGCGCGCCGGCTTGCCGAAACCTCAAAAATGCAGGCCGAGACGATTCACCGCATGCTCGGCTACCAGCCGCCCCTCGGCAAGTTCTCGCGCAATGCAGCCAACCCGATCGAGGCCGACCTCGTGATCATCGACGAGGTCTCGATGCTCGACGTGCCGCTCGCGTTCGCGCTCCTCGACGCCATCGCGCCGGGCACCTGCCTGCTTCTCGTCGGCGATGAGGACCAGCTTCCGTCGGTCGGTCCGGGCAACGTCCTTGGCGATCTGCTCGCGGCCGGCGCGATGCCGATCGTGCGCCTCACCGAAATTTTCCGCCAGGCCGGCGAAAGCCTCATCGTCACCAATGCCCACCGCATCAACCGCGGCCTGCTGCCGATCTTCGATCCGCCCCGTGGCGGCCCCGAGCCCGATTTCTACTTCATCGAGCGCGAAACGCCTGACGACATCGTCTCGACCATCCGCACGCTCATCGGCGAGCGCATCCCGCGCAAGTTTCGCCTCGACCCGCGCCGCGACGTGCAGATCCTGACCCCCATGCGGCGCGGCGAACTCGGCGTCCACGCCCTCAACGACGCCCTCAAGGACCTGCTCAACCCCGGCGGCGAGCAAATCCTGTTCGAAGAAAACAAGCCCGCCGCCCTTGCGCCCGGCGACCGCGTCATGCAGACGACGAACAACTACGACAAGCTGATCTACAACGGCGACATCGGCTATGTGAGCGCGATCGACGAGGAAACCGGCGAGGTGCTGATCGACTTCGACGGCCGCCCCGTGAGCTTCCTCGCCGACGAGCTCGATCAGATCACGCTGGCCTACGCGACGACGATCCACAAATCGCAAGGCTCCGAATTCCCCGCGGTGATCATCCCCGTCCACACGCAGCACTGGATCATGTTGCAGCGCAACCTGATCTACACCGCGCTCACGCGCGCCAAGCGCCTGGCCTGCCTTGTCGGCACGCGCAAGGCCCTCCGCCGCGCCGTCGCCAACGCCACCAAACAAGAGCGCTTCACCGCGCTCAAAGAAATGATGGATTGGGAACCGCGGCAACGGTTCGATCTCAAAGCCGGGGGTTGATTCGGAGAACTTGTTCGACGAATCAACCCCCGGACCGGTTCGCATTCAAATCGGAACCGGTTTACCGGTTCGATCATGCAATTGACGCGAATCGCCAAGACCAAGGACTAAGCATGCGAATACTTGTTCAGCGCGTTACCCAAGCCTCGGTTTCCGTGAATAACCGCGAAATCGGCCGCATCGGCCGCGGCTTCCTTCTTCTCGTCGGCATGGGCGAGGAGGATGTCGCCGATGGCGGCGCCGCGCTCGCGCCGATGGCCGACAAGGTCCTCGGCCTGCGCGTGATGAGCGATGCCGAGGGCAAGATGAACCTGTCCTTGCGCGACGTCGGCGGCGAGATCCTTGCCATCAGCCAGTTCACGCTGCACGCCGACTGCCGTCGCGGCCGCCGCCCCAGCTTCAGCCGCGCCGCCGCCGGCCCCATCGCTTCCGAACTCTTCGACAAATTCATCAATATTTTGCGCCAAAGCGGTTTGCGCGTCGAAACAGGCGAATTCGGCGCGATGATGCAGGTCAGCCTCATCAACGACGGCCCCGTGACAATCTGGCTCGACTCCAACGAAGTCATTGCAAAATAATTTATAGTGCGTTTCTCGAAAAAGGTTTCTTGCAAGCCCCGGCAGGGGCGATTGCTTTCAGCCCGCCATGACAATGGCGGGTTAAAGGTGCGCAGAATCCCGAGTCCCGTAGGGACGACTGATAAAGGCTATTATTTATAAGAAGCGCAATAGAAGGCCAGCCCCGCTGCCCCGTACCATTTAGGTCCTATGGGGCCTTTAGGTCCTTGACTCAGCCAGCGCCCACAACGCTGCGTTTTGGGAATAATTGGAATTAAACCCAATTCGCCTCAGCATTTTCCTTCGCTCCATCTCCCGAAACACCGCAAATTCATTCTTGATCGACAACACATACTGCACATTCCGGCTCTTCAACCACTCATCCATCTCGTCGGCCGTTTTGCCCGACCAGCTTTTCTGGAACGCCGTGATCGCGACCTCGTCGCCCCAGATGCATTTGCGTTTCAGGTAATAGGGGTAAACCTCGTCCGCAAGGAACACCCGCGCGTCCGACTCGATCACGTTTTGCAATTTTGAATATAAAATATAATTCCTGATTTCAGCATGCCGCGCGAAATCATCGATCGCCTGTTGCGTCACGACAGGCTTGAACTGCCACTGAAACACAGTCCATTTCGCCTGCTTGATCTGGTTGCGGGCATAGATCCCCGTTGCGCTTGCAATGAGCACGACCGTAAACACCGGCGCGAGGATTTGCAATGCGCGGCTTTGTTGTTTCATTTGGCTGATAACGATGGCAAATGCAATTGCAATGGCCGGCGCCGAAACCGGATATCCCATCCCGAAATATCGCCCGACTTCGTTGTGCCCTCGCATGATCAAAAATCCGCCGTAAAAGCCGAGCAGAGTCCAACCCATGAAACGGATATGTTTCTGTTTGTTGAATGGCAATGAAATCGCAGTCAGCAGAACCAGCCAGAACATCACGTCCGAACCCGTGAGAAGATAATTGATCTTGTCGGGCAACCCCAAAACAGCGTCGTAAATTCCCTTTGGCGTCAGTGGATACGAGGCGTTCAGTCGCGCGGATGCCGCCTGCATCGCCTCGTATTCGGGCCTCACTGGGAAGATCGATTTGGCCAGCGGGAACACGGGATTGCCGCAATATTGAAATCCCCTGACGGACCAGGGCGCATAGGCCGCGAACATCCCGGCGCCGAACAAAACGAGCGCCAATATGACTCGCCGGATCCGAATTCGATTCCAGGAAAATACGGCCCAGAAGAAGATCATCGGCGCGACAAAGATAATGGATGTTAATTTAACGGCAATTGCCGAACCTAAAAAAAATCCAGTCAACAGGTCATGATGAATTCCGGACCGATCGTATTTGATTGAATCCGCCAGCCGTACGAATCCGATTAACAATAACAATACCGCCGCGCTGTCGTTGGCCGGCGGGACGGGCGCGAGCGTCGTCGTGAACGGCGCAATGCAGCCCATCACGATCAGCGCGCCGATCCAGCCCGCATATCGATATGCCGCGATCGCCATCCCGGCAAGCAGCACCATCACGACCTGGCAATAAATCATCGAGCACAGGATTTCATTGGAAAACAGCAGCAGCGCCGAATAAATCGCCTCCATCCCGAGCGCGTAGTTGGACGGCATGACGTACGGGAACGCCGCGGCCTTGCCCGTGAGCGTCCACTGGACCGGCACGCTCAAGTGATACCACAACGTATCCTGCCCCATGCTCGGAACCATGCCGCCGATCAGGATATTTAAATTTAATAACAAATAAATGACGGCGACGATGATCAGGATATTTCTTTCGCCCGGCTGGAGCGTGTGTTTCTCATCTTTCCCAAACGTTGCGCGCGGCCGTGAATAATGCAGGATCAGCCCGGCGAAGGCGAGGGCCGCCAATGTGACCGGCAACCATCGATTGATGAGACCAAACAGGCCAAAAACGATGATGACAAACACCGCGCCGGCGATCCCGGCCCCGCACCGCAGAATCCAGTTCCATGCCCACTCAGCCCGGTCGGAAGCCTTGGGCGAGGGGAGAACGAGCGAGCCGATTCCAATGAAAACCAGAAAAACCAGCGCGGATTGGAGGAGATAAAGGGCGCTCAGGGCCGGCGTATTCATGCCTGTTTTATGCCATCAGGCCGGGCGCGACTCAAGGAAAGCTTTTCCCGCCGGGGAACCGCACGATGTTCCCGTCGCTGATCGTGCCGTTCGTCGGATCGTAATAATTATAAATGCTCCAGCGCGACTTGGTCAGGATCGTCTTGCCGTCGGGGTAATAAATGCGGTGCGTGCGGTCGGGTCCGATACTGAAAAGAACATATGCGGTCGGCACCACGGACGGGTCGGTCGTTTCATCCGTATCGGGCCCTTCCGGCGCATACGTCCCATAGATCGATCCATGTGCATCCGGCGGAACGTGCACGGCGCGGCGCCAGCTGCCGTCGTCGTTGTAAGGCCGGCCCTGGCCGTCGAACCCGAACCCCGCGCGCTCGTAATGAAGAAACTGGGGCCCATCCGGCAAATGCTCAGCCCCCCCGGCGCGCGCGTCCATCACGAACGGATCGTACAGCGCGGCGGTGAGGTAGGCGACGGGGCTTGTGAGGCCGCCGGGCGTAAGCCGGTTCGCCGGATGCCCGAGCGGCATGATCCATTCGCCTGCGTCGTCGTCGCTGATGTAGGGATAGTCGTTGTGATCGACGTGGTAGGCTTCGAGCCCGGTCGCGAGCGTGCGCAAATCCGACGCCGCCCGCGTGACGCGCGCGCGCGTCTGCGCCTCGAGGAAATTGGGCACGGCGATCGCCGCAAGAATCGCAATGATCGCCACGACGATGAGGAGTTCGATGAGGGTGAAGGAACGGCTCACGGGAAAGAACCATGATGATCCAGGATGATTCGATAACAACCATCCTATAAAGTTGATGGGCAGCTTAGGAGAGTGCGGTTTTTTTCGCAAGCGTTATCGCGTGGCGGCTTCGATTTCGGCGCGCAACCGAAGGAGATCGGGCTGGTTGGGAAGTTTGGCGAGCCCGCGGCCCAGCGTCTCAAGCGCCTCGCCGCGGTTGCCCATCTCGAAAAGGATCCGCGCCAGGTTGAAATACGCCTCGCTGAAATCCGGCTTGATCCCGATGGCGCGCCGCCACGTCTGGATCGCCTCGGGTTTGCGTCCGCACAGGTTCAGCGCGAGCGCCGTGTTGTTCAGGATTTCGGGATCGTTGGGCAGCTTGCGGCCGGCTTCCTCGAGCGCAACCAGGGCGTCTTGCGGCTGGCCGCTGTTGATCAACGCCACGCCGCGGATCGTGAGCAGCCGCGTTTCGCCGGGGTTCTGCGCGAGCCCCACGCCAAGGATTTTCGCCGCCGTTTCGTAGCATTTTTGCGCCCGCGCCTTGTCGCCAACCGCCGCCGATTGATCGCCGAGCGAAATAAAATACGTGCCCAGATTATTGTATGAAATGGCGGCCTTGGGATTTCTCGCAATCACGTCGCGCCACAGCGTCGGCTGGTCGCGATAAATCCCCGCTTGCCGCCACACCTGGCTCCCGAGCAAAACAAGCAGACCGCAAAGAACCGCCATCACGATTTGCCGCTTTAATTTCGCGCGTTCCAGCAGCCACATCAATGTGCCCGAAATCCACGCCACCCCGCCCATGTTCGCCAGGTATTGCCAGTGGTCGGCGACGTAGGTGTAGCGCGTGTAATACATTTTCAGGAAATTCAAAACCGGCAGCAGGCTGACTGTGAAATAAAACAGCGCGATGAGCGTCGGCCGGCTCCACGATTTTCGGAACATCCACAAACCCGCAAACAATGCCGGCGCGGTCAGTGCCCATAGCCACTGCGTCGGCTGCGCCGGATCGATCGTCCAGCGCGGATAAACAAACGAAAGATTCACCGGCCAGAAAAGAGCCCCCAAGTAATGCCAGAAGCAGCGCCCCGCGATGATCAGCCTTTCAACAAACGTCTCCGCCCACTCGGGTCCGCTCACCATCCCGCGGTGCAACACAATAGTCAGCAGCCCCGCGCCGGCCGAGAGCGCGAACATCGCGCACCATGCAAGCAGTCCGGTCCGATCGATCTGGTCGCGCCGCCACAAATGGATCGCGATAAGCGCTAGCGGCAGCGTCACCGTCGAAGTTTTACTAAGCAGCGCGAGCGCGAAAGCAATCATCGCCGCGATTAAATAACCGCTCCGTGGCCGCTCGCGGAACCGCACCCACGCGTGCATGCTCAATAAATAAAACAGCCCCGATTGCACGTTCTTGAGTTCGGTCATCCACGCGACCGATTGCACGTTCGTCGGATGAAGCGCGAACAGGGCTCCGGCCAGCCACGCCGCCGGGATGTTCAACCGCCGCAGTAGCCGCCACAGCAGTAGCGAATTCACCGCGTGCAGCAGCACGTTCAGCAGGTGATACGGCAGCGGATTGAGCCCCCACAGCCGCCTTGCGATCCAGAACGTGGTTGAGGTGAGCGGGTAATAAAACGAATGCTGCGTCCAGAGCGAAACGAGCCCGCCCGGCCCGCTCATGAACGGATTCTCGCTGAAATGCCGGTCGTCGTCCCAAAGAAAAAGCCCGCGCATGGCGGGCAGATAAACAGCGAGCGTCAATACGATGAGCGCAAAACCGAGCAAAAATGCGGAGTATCGAGTCGAGTCCTGAGTCCTGAGTGCTGAGTCCTGAGTGAATTTCTTCCGAGCCTTGGCCATAAAACTTTCCGCACCCCGCATTAAACTCAGGACTCAGAACTCAGGACTTCTTTACTCGTGCAGCCACGCCACGACCGTCGAGCCGCCCTTGACGCGCTGGCCGACTTCGACGTTGACGATCGCCTCGGCCGGCAGGTAGAGCTCCGTGCGCGACCCGAACCGGATCAGGCCGATCCGTTCGCCGCGCTTGACGCCCTGGCCGGGCTGAACCCGGCACACGATGCGTCGCGCGATCAGCCCCGCGATCTGCCGCACCGTGACCTGGTGCCGCCCGGCTTGCATGAAGATCCAGTTGCACTCGTTCATGTCGGCGCTCGAGGTGTCCATCGCGTTCTTGAACTGGCCCGCCACGTGGCGGGTCGATTCGATGCGCCCGGCGCACGGCGCGCGGTTGATATGGACGTCGAGCACGGAAAGAAAAATCGAAATGCACGGCCCGCCGACGGGGCCCGCCTGCGGGTTCTGGTTGATCACGATCGAATCGACGAGGCCGTCGGCCGGGCTGACGACGGCGCCGGGCTGGGTCGGGATTTTGCGCGGCGGGTCGCGGAAAAACCCGAGCATGGCCACCGTGATGAGCGCGCCCAGCACCCACACGAGCGTCCACGAAAACGCGAACGCAAAGATCGTGACGGCCAGCGCGGGAATGACGAACGGCACCCCCGCCGGATCCATCGGAAAACGACCAGTCTTGTGTGCGGCCATGCTCTCAGCACCTCCCAGCCAGGCATCAAGCGCTTATCATAATGGGGATCACGACCCGAGGAAAGCGTAAAAGGACGTAAATCGTGGATCGTGAATGGATCCTATAAGTCCCATAAGCCCCACAGGACCCATTCACCCTTCACCCATGATTCCGTACTCCGCATTCCGCACGCCATTCACGATCCACGATCCACGATTCACGATAAAATGATCTTGTTTAAGTTGTCCCCGGGCCCGGGCGATAAGAAAGTCAGGAGAGGCACGCTGAAACGGCCTGACTCAGGGATTCGAGTGGGGTGGGCCTCGCCCATAGTCAAGGAAGACGCGCCGCGAACGTGGTGGGATGGATCAACCTCTCAGCCAGTCCATGCAGTCGCAAGCCGAACCGGCCGGCCCGGAACCGATCCTGGATTGGGTCGGAGATGGCTTTTTCGTTGTCGATCACCAATACAAGATATTGCACGCGAACGCCGAGTCATGCCGGCTGCTCAGGCGCGATGCAGGCAGCCTCGTCGGGCAAAGCCTGCTCGATCTGTTTGACGGCTCCGAGCGCAAGTTTATCGAGAGCCTGTTCGGCCAGTCGCCCAACGACGGCCCCCCGGAGCGAATCGTCGTTCCGATGCTGCGCGGCGACCAGCTCTGCCAGTTTGAACTGACCATTTACTCGCGCCCGGGCGGCTTCGGCGTGCTGCTGCGCGACGTCAGCCAGTGGATTTACCAGGAACGCAGGATCGCCGAGCTCAACGCCACGCTTCTGGCCAGCCAGGAGCTTTTGCGACGCAAAAACGACGAGATGAACGTCTCGCTCGAGCAGCTCGAAAAACTCAACCGCCAGCTCGAGGAAATGGACCGCGCCAAGAACGAATTCCTCGCCGTCACCAGCCACGAACTGCGCACCCCGCTCAACTCCATCATCGGTTTCATGCAGCTCATCGCCGAGGGCCTGTGCGAGAACCGCCAGGAGGAGATGAGCTACATCGATAACGCGCTCGCGTCGGCGCGCCGCCTGCTGGCGATGATCAACGACGTCCTCGACATCGCCAAGATCGAAGCCGGCAAGATGACCCTCGTCATCGCCGACATGGACGTCGAGGAGCTGTTCAACGACGTCGGCGGCACCATCATCGTGCAGGCCCAGCGCAAGGAACTCGCGCTTTCGTTCAGGATCGAAGGCCAGCAGCCGCTGCGCGTGCGCGCCGACGCCCAGAAGGCGCGCCAGATCCTCCTCAACCTCATCGGCAACGCCGTCAAGTTCACGACCAAGGGCTCCGTCAGCGTCACGGCCCGCCGCGACGAGGCCCGCCCCGACCTCATCCGGTTCACCGTCCAGGATACCGGCATCGGCATTCCGGCCCATTACCTGACGCGCATATTCGACAAATTTATTCAGGTCGATCCGACTTCCACCCGAAAATATGAGGGAACGGGCCTCGGGCTGACCATCACGCGCAATCTCGTCGAAATCATGGGCGGAACGATCGAGGCCCACAGCGACGGTGAGAACCTGGGCACGACGATGACGTTCACGTTGCCCACCGGCGGCGAGCAGCGGCGCCAGCCGGACGGCGTGGAACTGGCATCCGATGAAATGGAGGCGCTGCTGCCCAGTACGTTCTGATTTGCATAGATGAAATGTTTTGACATTTGCTCCTCTAAATGGTTGAAATTATTTAAGTTCTTTGCTCCTTGAAGTTTTTTTCAAAACCGTGCAGGTGGAATTTCTAACATGCCCACTGTAACAAAAAACAGACAGCGTGCGTTCACGATTGTCGAGGTGCTGGTCGCCCTCGCAATCCTCGTCTTTGGCCTGGGCTCGATCTACATGCACATGGTCAATGCGGACCGGACCGGGCGAACGCGGCTCCAGCAGATGCAGGTGCGCTGGCTGGCGCAAGAGCGCCTCGCCGAACTGCGCGCCGCGCCCTACGCCAGCCTCAAGGCGTGGCAGCCCGGCGACTGGCAGGTCATGAGCGGCAACATCAAGGCCCTCGCCGACAAGGTCGAGCCCCAACCCGACGGCAGCATCGACCTGACCGTCAAGGCCGGCCTCTTTCCCGAAAAAAGCAAGGAACCGGTCAACGTCGTGACGGTTCGGGGGATGGTGGCGCCATGAAGCACATCCGTTTCAACAACCGCCTGGCGATGACCATGATCGAGCTGCTCGTGACGATCGGCATCGCCGTCGTCGTCCTCGGCCTGGCATTCGGCATCCTGGTCGAATCCGACCGCACGACGCGCCGCCTGATGCAGTTCCAGGCCGCGAGCCAGTTCTGCGAGCAGGCCCTCTCGACCGCGGTCAATACGATCGAGTCGGCCGTCGCCGCCGACAACATCGAAAGCACCAGCGGCACGCAGTCCCTCGCCCAGATGTTCAAGGCCGACCAGCTCCAGATGCTGGCCTACGAGAACGGCCTCCTGTACCGCGTCAGGATCTCGCAGAAGCCCGGCGAGGAGATCAAGCTCGATCACGAGCCGCTCGCAACGAGCTCCGCCACCCAGATCAGCCGGCCCATCAGCACGAATCGCCCCGCCGGTTTCAAGCCGACGATCCGTTTTGCCTACGCGGCCACGACGCCCCCCGGCCAGCGGCCGCGCTACCAGGATTCCTGGACGTCGCCGGGCTGGCCGGCCCTGATCCAGATCCGCGTTGAAGCGAAGGTCGATGGCCATGTCCAGCCGGTCGCGCTCGAGACGGCCGCGATCCCCGGGCTTGTTCCGGCCAGACCGGCCAAGGAGGCGCGTCCATGAGACAGCTTGAGCAAAAACGGCGCGGGTTTGCCCTGATCGCGGTCCTCGGCGTGCTGACGGTCCTCGTCCTGTACGTCTTCGCGGTCGAGGGCGCCGTCAACCACACCAACCACATGGACGCGGGCGATCGCGCCAGAATCCAGCACTCGGAGGAGCTGGCCGCGATAGCCGCGATGCTTCAGCCCGTCGCGCAGGCCAGGACGATCAAGCTTTCGTCCGAGGCCGACCGGATGAATTTCACCGCCAACGTCGTGTTGCGGCCGCTTGTCGCGGGCGACGACGTCTGGCGCTCGCTGCCGGGCATGCGCCCGCGTCCCGGCGACGCCGTCGCCGAGATCCATTGGATGGGCGGCGCCGCGGCCGGCAAGAGCGACCGCATCCTCATCAACCTGCAATCGCGTCGGCGCGGTCTCGTGCGCCTGGATCAAACATCCGCGGTAACAACATCCACTTCTTCGACCGTCGAAAGGCAGCCGTCGTGAATCCCGTAACAACCCCCAAATCCAAAATGGCGCCGCAACTGGCGCGCCTGTTCCATACCGCCGGCCTCCTGAGCGAGTCCGAGTGGTCGTCCTTCATCAAGAAGAACCAGAAGCACAAGCCGATTCTCGGCGTCCTCATGCAGCAGGTTTCGCTCGAAACGTTCCGCGACCTGCTCAACGCCGACATCACTTCGTTCAAGACCGGTTCCAGCCCGCACGAGGCCCTGCACACCGGCCTGACCTCCTCGCGCATGATCAATGACCAGGAGCTGGCGCAGCTGCTGTCGCTGCACCGGCCGCCGCTGGCGCAGCTCATCGCCCCGCTCGAGCGCGACGGCGTCCTCGACGGCGATCGTGCCGGCGCGATCCTGGCCGAAAACGGCCGTCGCGGCTCGTCCGACCCTGGCTGGCTGATCAGCGACGGCATCCTGTCGGCGCAGGCCATCGGCGAGTGGCTGAGCAATCCCGAGGGCATTCCGGCGCGCGAAGCCGCGATGTGGGTCGCCGTCGTCCTGGCCGAGGCCAACGGCCTTGTTCCCGAGGACCTGCTTCGCGAGGCGCCCGGGATCCTCGAGCAGTCAAGCAAGGATCTCGCCAGGAAACTGTCCCAGTTCGACGGCTTTCGTGCCTCGTCGCTCATGGACCTGATCGAGGAGGGCATCCGCCTGCCGTTCGAGCCGCCGGCCGAGTTCCAGCCCGACCCGATGCTGTTCGGCCTGTTCCCGCAGAGTTTCCTGCGCCGCCAGATGATGGTCCCGCTGTTCCGCGAGGAAAACCGGCTCGGCATCGCAACGTCCGATCCGCTGAACTTGCCGCTCTGGGCCCTCATCCGCTGGGCGACGGGGCTGTGGCCCCAGCCGTTCCTTTCCCAGGGCCAGGACATTATCAACCTGATCAACAGCTTCTACTCCAAGGCCGAGGCTCCGTCCCGGGAAGCCCGTTCGGTGACCCCGCCGCCCGCTCCGATCAAGCAGGCCAAGCCGCAGGCCCAGACCGGCGATGGCCGCAAGGCCGAGCCCGCGCCGGCGCCGGCGTGGACCGAAACCCGCGGCGAAGTCGCCGTGGCGGACAACGTCTCGGCCGTGCAACTCGTGAGTTCGCTGATCGAAAGCGCCCTCGACACCCGCGCCACCGACATCCACCTCGAGCCGATGGCCGACGGCATGACGGTCCGCTTCCGCATCGACGGCGAGCTGCGCCGCATCCTCACCATCCCGCAGGGCCTCATGCAGCCCGTCACGTCGCGCATCAAGGTCCTCGCCGAAATGGACGTCACCGAGCGCCGCCGCCCGCAGGACGGCCACTTCGAGCTGCGCCTCGAGGACCGCGGCATCGACTTCCGCATCTCGACCCTGCCCGCGATCCACGGTGAAAAAGTCGTCATCCGCATCCTCGATTCGGCCCGCGTCAGCATGGGCCTCGCCGATCTCGGGATGCTTCCCGACCAGCAGAAGCTCTTCGAACAGATGCTCGAGATGCCGTTCGGCATGATCCTGGTAACCGGCCCGACCGGCAGCGGCAAAACCTCGACCCTTTACACCGCCCTCTCCCGCCTGAACGTCGAAAGCCACAACCTGGTCACGATCGAGGACCCCGTCGAGTATCAGCTCGTCGGCGTCAACCAGGTGCAGGTCGATTCCAACATCAGCATGGGATTCGCCCAGGGCCTGCGCTCCATCCTGCGCCAGGACCCCGACGTCATCATGGTCGGCGAAATCCGCGACGGCGACACCGCGCACATCGCCATCCGCGCCGCCATGACCGGCCATCTGGTTCTCTCCACGTTGCACACCAACACCGCGCTCGGGGCGATCGACGCCCTCGTTCACCTCGGCGCGATGCGCTTCATGGTGGCGGCCTCGTTGATTGGCATCCTGAGCCAGCGCCTCGTGCGCAAGCTGTGCGGCGACTGTCGCAAGGGCCAGATGCTCAAGGCCGACGTCGCCGCCCGCCTCGGGCTGCCCGAGGGGACCCGCAAGCGGATTTATCAGGCCCACGGCTGCAATAATTGCCTCGGCTCGGGTTACCTCGGCCGGACGGGCGTCTTTGAAACCGTGGCCATCCACGAGGCGATGCGGCCGATGGTCGCGGATCCCCACGGCATGGCGGCGCTCGAGCAGGCCGCCCGCGAGGCCAAAATGCTGTCGCTGTCCCAGGCCGCGGCGTTGAAGGTTCTCGACGGCCAGACGACCGTCGATGAAGTGAGCCGCAAGATCCTGTTTGAGATTTGAGCGATAGCCCGGGCGCGGGCAAGGGACAAGCTCGCGTGAGGTTCCCGAACACGACAAGAGCATGAAACTTTCGAATTGAAGAATACGCGGAGGATCAAAGCGATGCCATCACGGAAGGACACACCGAATGCCGGTCAGCCGCAGGGCAAGACCGAACCACGTTCATCGCTGCAGGAGGCGCTGGCGCGCAAGGCCGGGCTGACGCCGGAGAAGGATGCCCCGCTGTCGCGCGAAGGCGAGGCGCTCGATGTGGGCGCGGCCCCCGCGGCCGGCGAAATGGTGAGCGGAATGTCCAAGCCGATCAGCCTGTTCGGGCCGAATTTCCTCGAGCGGGCGGTGTTCTGCCGCCAGTTCGCCACGCTGATCCAGGTCGGCATTCCCGTGCTCAAGTCGCTCCAGATGCTGGCGCGCCGCACGAGCAACGGCCGCCTGCGCAGCGCGATCTATGACGCCGCCCGCGGCGTCGAGGAAGGCGAGCCGATCCATCAGTCGCTCGCGCGCAACGAGCGCACATTCTCGCCGCTCGTCGTATCGATTGTGCGCATCGGCGAGGTCGGCGGCATCCTCGAGGAATCGCTCCGCCGCCTGGCCGACATCATGGAATCCAAGGCCCGCATCCGCCGGATGGCATGGTCTGCCGCGATGTATCCGATCGTGGCCATCTGCGTCGCGATCATGGTCGTCATGGTCGTCATGGTCAAGGCCATCCCGACGTTTGCCGAGGTCTATAAAAACGCCAATGTCGATCTGCCGACGCCGACCCGCGTCATCATCGCCATGTCCGATTTCCTGGTGGTGGCGTGGCCGTTTGTCATCGTCGGCCTGATCGCCGCCGTCATTGCCCTGTCGTTGTGGGGCAGGACCTCATCGGGCCGGCGGTTCTATTCGTGGATCGGCCTGCGCATCCCGATTATGTCTGCGATCAACCGCAAGATCGCCGTGGCGCGCTCGTGCCGGACTCTCGGCGGCCTCGTCTCGGCCGGCATCCCGCTGACCGACGGCATCAAGATCACCGGCGACTCCAGCGAGAACCTGCTCGTGGCCGATGCGTGGTATGAAGTCCACGACGAAGTCGAGCGCGGCGGCCGCATGAACGAGCCGCTGGCCCAAGCGCGGATCTTCCCGCCGGTCGTCGTCGATATGATCGCCATCGGCGAGGAAACGGGCACGCTCGACACGATGCTCAACAAGATCGCCGACACCTACGACACCGAGGTGCAATCGACGCTGGCCGGCCTGGCGAGCATCATCGAGCCGCTGCTGATCATCCTCCTCGGCGGCGTCGTGATCTTCATCGCCACCGCCGTCCTGCTGCCATACTTCAAGATGGCCACGGTGGTCGGCAACAGCTGATAAAACCAAACACACTCAACAAAGGCCGGCAGTAATGCCGGCCTTTTTTATTCGTGCTCGTGATCGCGAATCGTAATCGCGTTGTCATTCCCCAAATCTTGGCGAGGAGCGATCTGAAGGTCGCTCCAGAGTGCGCCATGAACCCATGTGGAGTGCGGCAGCTTGCTGCCGCTTAAACCCAGGGGAGCTTGCTCCCCGGTTCACATGCCGGCCAGTCACGGGCAAGCAAGCTTGCCCGGCAAAAGCGGGAGCAAGCTCCTGCACTCCACATGGGGCCGTTCGGCGCCGGCAGCGGCAACTTGGCATAGCCAAACAGCACGTTCAATGACACCCCTTTTGTCCTTGAAAACCACTCCTGACAATGTACTAGTGACCCTATGAGCGACGAGGAACAACAGCCCCATTATCCGCGCGACAAGGAAGCGTTGCTGCGCGATCTGACGCTCGTCGGCCGGCTCAAGGACATCCGCGACCAGGCGATGTTGCGCGAGCGGCTCGCGCCGCGCTGGTGGGAGGCGCTGCTGGGCGTCGTGCAGTTCGCCGCGGCGTTGGGACTGCTTGCATCGCTCGTGCAGCACCCGGTTATCAAGGCCGACCCCTACGGCCGGCTCGCGGTCTTCTGGGGCGTGCTGATGATCCTGTCGCTCGTAATGAGCTTCGAGTTCGTGATCTTCCGCATGCAGGCCCTGCGCCGCGCCAACGAGATCCTCACGCGCCAGGTCGCCGACCTCACCGGAAGAATTGCCGAATTGGAGAAAGATCATCCGGCGGAAGAAAACGACACGCAACCCGATCCCTGTCGCAGAGATGCGGAGTAGGGCAGAGGTCGCAGTGAAGCCACAGGACCTACAAGACCCATAAGACCCATAAGACCCATGGGACCCATTTCCCGAAGCTGGTGTCTCTGATATGATTCTCAATATTTGTCTGTTCATTGCTGGTTCCGCCTTGTCCGGGATCATCGTGTATCTACTCATGCGCCCCATGGCGCGCACGCTTGCCGAGCGCACGGCGCAGTTGGAGGAACAGGAGAAGCGCGCTTCCGATCTCGCCGCGCGCGTCGAGGATCTGAACGGGCATTTGCATGCGGCTGAGGCCGAGGCTTCCCGCATCCCGTCGCTCGAAGAACAGATTGCGAATCTCGACCGCCAGCTCAAGGAACGCATCGAGTCGGTCGCGGCGTTGCAGGCCAACCTCGAGCAGGAGCGCAAGGCCGCCGATGAAAAGCTGGCGATCCTCGATGAGGCGCGGCAGAAGCTCTCCGACGCGTTCACCGCGCTCGCGTCGAACGCCCTTCAGCAGAACAACGAGGCCTTCCTGCAGCTGGCCGGTGAGCGCCTGAGCGCCGCCGAGCGGCAGAACAAGTCCGAGCTCGAAAAACGCCAGCAGGCCGTGGCCGAACTGATCGCGCCCTTGCGTGAGCAGTTGAAGCGATATGAGGAGCAGATTCACGGCCTCGAGACGCTGCGCGAGAAAGCCTACGGCGAGCTGCACGCGCAGGTGGCCCAGCTCGGCGAATCGCAGCGCGGCCTGAACGAGGAGACGCGGCGGCTGGTGCATGCGCTCAGCGCGCCGCAGGTGCGCGGGCGCTGGGGCGAGGTCACGCTGCGCCGCGCCGTCGAGCTGGCCGGCATGGTCGAGCACTGCGACTTCGAGGAGCAGGTCAGCGTCGGCACCGAGGACGGCCGCCTGCGGCCGGACATGGTCGTGAACCTGCCCGAGGAACGCTCGATCGTGATCGACGCCAAGACGCCGCTCGTCGCGTTCATGGACGCGATCAACTCGGCCGATCCCGATGACCGCCGCGCCCATATGCGACGTTACGCCGATCACGTGGCCGGCCATCTGGAAAAGCTCTCGCAGAAGGAATACTGGAACCAGTTTAAGACCGCGCCGGAATTCGTCGTGATGTTCATTCCCGGCGAAGGGTTCCTCGCCGCGGCCGCCGAGCACAAGCCGGATCTCATCGAAAAGGGCTTCGAGCGCAAGGTCATTCTGGCCACGCCGGCGACGCTGTTCGCGCTGTTGCGGACCGTCGCGATGGGCTGGCGCCAGGAGCTGCTCGCGCGCGAGGCGCAGCAGATCAGCGAACTCGGCTCTCAGCTCTACGAGAGGCTCGCGGTCGTGGTCAAGCATTTGGGTTCGGTCGGATCGAACCTGGAGTCGGCCGTCAAGAGCTACAACCAGGCGATGGCGTCGATCGAATCGCGCTTGCTGGTAACCGCGCGCAAGTTCCCGGACTTGGGAATTGCCGTGTCCAAAACGCTCCCCGAGCAGGTCGGGCTCATTGAGATCACGCCGGGCGCCGTCAAGACCGACGATTGATGCGTTGAGTGGTTGGGCTCAAGAATTTCAATAAAATCGAAGCACGCGTTTTGTCGCATCTTCAGCATGGCGATGCCGGCAACGCGTAACCAATGTGCCGGCTTACCGGTTCGAGTAGGCATGGCGAAGCGCGCCGTGGGGGGGCACGGCGGGCGGGGGGAGAAGATTTTGGGTCTTATGGGTCCTATGAGACTCATGGGACTCATGGGAGTTATGGGAGTTATGGGAGAAGCGTCGGGTCGGAGACCCGACCTACCA
>JAJFUE010000161.1 GCA_021372575.1 bacterium
CATTCCGAGCCCCGGCAGGGGCGACACAGATTTGTATCGCTCCGTTGTGCCGCCCCTTGCCGGGGCTCGGTATGACTGATGGAACTGCTGTCCCAGCGCTGACGCGCTGGGCTAACTTGTATCGCCCCTGCCGGGGCTGGGCGTTCCATGACATGCGACTATGTTCTCCAATATTTGTGCTCATTTTACATTCAATTTGGCGTGTTACAGAGTAATCGCATCCCTTCCGTTTCGTTGTAAGCCCGTTTTAACGGACGGCTGCTTTCAGCCCGCCATGATAATGGCGGGTTTACGGCGCGCGTAAAATCGCGAATCCCGGAGGGATGTTTGAACTGTGGGACGCCACCACCCCCAATGATATATACTAATATAAGGTCGGCTCTTTGCCGGCCATTTCCCTTTGTCAGTTTTTCGCGAAACGCGTGTCTAATGGATGAAAGCACAAAGGAGGTTCATTATGCCGCGCGAACGATATATCCGCCTGATCGCCGGAAGTCTCATCCTGGCCAGCCTTGTGCTCGCCTACACCGTCAGCCAATGGTGGCTGCTGCTCGCGGCCTTCGTCGGATTCAACCTGCTCCAGTCGGCTTTGACGGGCTGGTGCCTGATGGACGACATGCTGCGCTACGGCTTCGGCATCCGCAGCGAAGCCGAAATGGAACGCGCGAAAAATCCGGGCACAAAAGTTTTGATTAAGAACTAAATGAAACGGCCGGCGTATGCGCCGGCCATGATTTCATCATTCATCATTCTTGATTTATCATTGATTCTCACGCCGGCCGCACGAGTTGCACGCTCGGCTCTTCCTTTTTTGATCCGGCCGCGTCCATCCAGCCGATGACCTGCGCGCGCTGGCCCATCGCCTCCGCGCGCTTGACCAGTTGCCTGGCATGCTCCGCCGCGACGACGAGGATCATCCCGATCCCCATGTTGAACACGCGGAACATCTCGCCCTCATCGACCGGACCGCGCTCGGCGATCAGCTCGAAAATCGACGGCGGCGTCCATGTGGCCAGATCGACCCACGCGGTCGTCCCGTTCGGCAGCACGCGCACGAGGTTCCCCTCGATCCCGCCCCCGGTGATGTGCGCCGCGGCCTTGACCCACCCGCGCCCGATTAAATCCATGACCGTCCGCACGTAGATGCGCGTCGGCTCGAGCATCAGGTCCGCCAGCGACGGCCCGCCGCGCCACGCGCTTCTCTTCAGCGCCGCCTTCGCCGCCTTCGTGTCTTCCGGCAGCAGCGCCTTACGCGCGAGCGAATACCCGTTCGAATGCAGGCCCGTCGAAGACAAGCCAACAATCAGGTCGCCCGGCTTCACGCCGCGGCCGTCAATCACTTGATTGGCCTCAACGACACCAACGCCGAATCCGGCCAGGTCGTAATGCCCCGGCGCGTACATGCCCGGCATCTCGGCCGTCTCGCCGCCGATCAGCGGGCATCCGGCGTCCTCGCACCCGGCCACGATCCCCTGGATGACTTCGCGCGCCTCCTGCCCCTTGAGTTTCCCTGTCGCGAAATAATCGAGGAAAAACAACGGCTTCGCCCCGCACACGATCAGGTCGTTCACGACCATGGCGACCAAATCGATGCCGATCGACTCGTGCCGCCCGGCGAGCTGTGCCACAAGCAGCTTCGTGCCGACGCCATCGGTCGATGCCACGAGCCGCGGGTTTTTCATGCCGCGCGGCAGCGGGCACAGCCCGGCAAATCCGCCGATCGCGGGATTGATTTTCTTGAGGTGTTCCACCAGTTCGTCGCCGGCATCGATATCAACACCGGCCTTGCTGTAAGTCATCGCGCGCTTCGCGGCCATCGTCTTCTCCTTGGTCTCAACAATCCAGACGGCCCACTGTATATTGTTGTAATGCGAATTTCAAGGAATGGGTCCCATGACAGAAGAAATGGGTCCCATGAGCCCTATAAGACCTATAGGACCTATAAGACCTAATTCAGCAGTTCCACAATCGGGTGTTTGGCGTGCGGCGGCGAGTGCAGGATAAACGGCTCGCCATACATTGCCCCAATTCGCTGACCCCACAACCGCCCGCGCCGTTCGAACAAGTCCCAGAACCCCGGCGACGAAATCAGCGTCGGCTTCGGATCGTTCGGCGCGCTGGTGACCTGGCTGGCGTAGCACTGGATCGCCGCGATCTTCGTCGGCCACGCTTCGCTGACATCGACAATCCAGTCCGCGGGCAGTTCGCCCTTCATCGAAGGGATCGGCGCCCACGCAACCGCCTCGACGAGCCACCGTTCGCCCATCTGCGGCGCGAACCCGCCGACGTTGGCCAGAAACACCGAATCGCGCACGAGTTCATGCGCGCGCCTGTGATCCGGATGCCGCTCGTCCACACCGTTCGTGATCACGAGCCGCGGCCGCAAACGCCGGATCGCGCCGACAACGGCCGTCCGCCGTTCCTGCGTATTGGCCAGATCGCTGTCGCCAAGATTCAAATTTTCGCGGTGCGTAAGCCCCAGAATTTCCGAAGCCTTCGCCGATTCCTCCGCGCGAATCTCGGGCGTCCCGCGTGTCGCCATCTCCCCGCGCGTCAAATCCACCACGCCGCAACGCTTCCCCATCCGCGCCGCCAAAGCCAAAGTCCCCCCCGCCCCCATCTCGGCATCATCCGGATGCGCCACAATCACAAGGCAATCCAATCGATAGGTGTTCATCATTTAATCAGCTGTAGTATCTCGCCGAATTTTTCATGCTCGGCCGTGCCGAGCATCTCCATGATCGCCATCTCCGCCGTCACCGGAATCGTTCCCGCCTGCGCCATCCTCGACAGCGCCACGTTGCGGTCAAGCGGCCGCCGGCTGCCCACGCCGTCCTCCACCACGAACACCGTCCACCCGTTCACCATCGCGCTCAGCGCCGTCTGCAACACGCATACGTGAGCCTCGACGCCGCACACGAGCAACTGGATCCGGCCGGTGATCGACGCCGCGCGCATCACGCACTCGTCGCCGAAGCATCCGAAGCTTTTCTTTTCGATCGGCCGCGCGGCATCGCCGATCAGCTTCGCGATCGAACTAACTGTCGGCCCCAGCCCCTTCGGATATTGCTCGGTCCAAATGATCGGCACTTCCAAAATCCGCGCCGCGCGCACCAGCAACTCGACACGCCGCGTGATGTGCTCGCGCTCGGCGATCGCCGGCAGCAGTTTCTCCTGCATGTCGATCACCGCGAGCAGCGCCTTGTCCGGCTGAAGCTGAACCACCATCATCGACTCCTTAATAATCCATGATGCACGGACCGCGGCGTTTATCTCAAGACTTTGCTGTTCAGCGATTTTTTGAATCAAAAAACTCCGGCGCGCCGAGGATCGTGAATCCCTCGCCGCGCAGCGTGTCGATGATTTCGGCCGCCGCGCCCGGAACCCACGACCTGTTGTATCCCGAGCGATGCCACCCCGCCATGAACCTCGGCCACGGCAGCAGCCGGTGCCGCCCGTCATGCAGCACGTACACCCCGCCGCCGTTCCGCCGCGCGTTGCGCAAGGTCTTCTCGATCACGCGCCGCGCCCCCGAAGGCCCCGCGGCCGCATCGCCAGCGTAATACGTGATCGGCATCAGCCCCATGCCGCGCTCACGCAAAACCTTCCCGAGCCCCGGCGTGATGAAGCCCCACGGCGGCCGGAAAAACCGGCTCTTCCAATCCGGCCGCCCCAGCGCTTCGCCCACCGCGCGATCCGACTGGTCCATTTGCTCAACCAAAACGCTCCGCGACACGAGCCACATCGGCCCGTGCGAATCGGTGTGATTGACAATGAGATGACCTTCGCGATCCATGCGCCGGACGAGCTCCGGCTGTTCGATCACCTGCCGCCCCACCGGGCAGAACGCCGCCTTCACGCCCCGCTCGCGCAGCACATCGAGCAACTTCGCCGTCACGTCCCCATTCGGCCCGTCGTCGAACGTCAAAACCACCGAACGCCCCGGCAACGCGAGCTGTTCCGGCGTCCTCATGATCGTAAATGCTGCAACGCCCATCGTTGACTCAATATTCAAACAGGAGGCAGCAGAGATAACCGAGAATATTTTCTCCGTTGTCTCCGTTTCCTCCTGTTTAAGAATTCTTCTGCGTGTTCCGTACTACTATCTGTCAGAATTTTGTTTTTCTGACAAGATTTTATGGTCTCCCCTTGGTGTCCGGCGTGTTGCGCGCAACAGCTTTTTGCGCTGCCCGCTTCAGCGGGCTGAACGGGTTGCCACCGGCTTCAGCCGGTGGTCAGCGATCCATTGGTTTTCTTATCAGCGCGCTTCAGCGCGCTTTTCGGGCCCGGCTTCAGCCATCGAATTGCCGGAACTTTTTCGTGTCTTTCGTGTTCTCT
>JAJFUE010000162.1 GCA_021372575.1 bacterium
GAACGGTACGTGGGGACCGAAGGGACTGCCGGGACGCATGGAACCGAAGTCGCGGGAGCGTGGGATTGACGATTTACGATTGACGATTGAGGCTTGGGGGAATCGGTTATCGGCGCGGTTGAATGGGAATCTATGGCCGGAGAGGGAGTTTTCCCGGAGCAAACTGAAGTTTGAACTCCGAACAGGAATTCCAACGCCGGGCGATTGCCGGGGCAAACTGAAGTTTGAACTCCTGGCCGAAATTCCGACGGCGGGCGGTCGGGGGTTGGCGCGGAAGGGGGATTCTTGAGTTGCAGGATCGATTTCTGGACGGAGACGAGGCGCCAGAGCGACTGGATGCCGTCGTTGATCGTGGCAAGGCCGGGGCGCCGGGAGCGCGCGTCGGGATCGGACGGATTGGCGTGGGCGGCTTCGGCCTCGGCGAGGCGATCACGCGTCCAGCCGCTGAGCAGCTTGCCGAGATCGGCGGCGGCGGATTCGAGCGCGGCAATGGCGAAAGTTTCAACCACGGAATACACGGACCACACGGAAAAGATTGCGGGGGCGCGGGTGGAGCTCCGCCTGACGCGTGAAATGTTAATCGAGAAGATCGAAAAAAAGGAATTCCCTTAGCGACCCTTATGGCCCTTAGGAAACTTAATCTTTAAAAAAATGAAAAATATTTTGGGTAAAAATGGGGTGAATGGAACTGATGGATGGGATGGACCTCAATGGACTGGATGGAGACGAAATTCAAAAATTCTCAAGTCCCCGATTTCCCCGGTCGTTTTTCATGCCCCTGCTCAAATTTGTTTGAACCGGACTTGGCTTTTCGTTCACAATAGCGGCTCGATTGATCGACTGCGCCTGGCGGTTGAATAGACTTCTTGATCAACAACGCGCCGACGGGAGTGCAATTCGCTTCTTCTGGAGAAAACCATGACGCGTTGCCCGGGATTTGTGAAATATTTCTCGCTCTTGTTCGCCATTGCGATCCTCGCGGCGGCATTGCCGGCCGGCGCCGCCACGTATTACGTTTCAACCGCGTCCAACGCCAGCAACTCCAACACCGGCACCCAGACCTCCCCCTGGCGCACGATCTCCTACGCCGCCAGCAAGGCCGTGGCCGGCGACACGGTCTATATCGCCGGCGGCAATTACGGCAACGAGAAGGTCGTCGTCAAGAACTCGGGATCCTCAACCAAGCCGATCGTGTTCGAGGGTTACAACGGCACGCCCCTGCTCAATCAGGGCGCCCGCTGCACGGAAGCCGATTACAGCTCGATCGGTTTCCTCATCTCCAGCAAAAGCTACATCACGGTCCGCAACATGAGCGCGACCCTCTACCTGTCGTGCTTCCAGGTTCAATACAGCAATCACATCACGCTCGAAAACCTGACCCCCTACGCGTGCGGCTATACCGTCGCCGTCGGCTACGGCATCGTGCTCATCTCCAGTGACTATTGCACGCTCAACAACTGCACCGTCACCGATTGCGGCGGCAACGACATCTGCCTGAGCGACTCCGATCACAACACCCTGACCGACTGCTCCGCCATCGGCACCCTGGCCAGCACCAACCAGTGGGCGACCGATTACTACCTGGTTGTCTGCTGGTCCCGCTACAATACCTTCACCCGGTTCTTCTCGCACGACACGACCTACGGCGGCAAGGGCAACCACGGAATCGGGATCAAGGACGGCGGCTCGGACACCTACCACAGCACCGGCAACGTCTTCAACGACTGCACGGCGTGGGGACTCGACGAAGGCCTTTACATCGCCCACGAGGCCTACGGCAACACGTTCAACAACTGCGTCGGCGACTTCAAAAACAAATACGACCCCTTCGCGACCGGCATCATGGTCCGCGACGGCGCGTATAATAATACCTTCAACAACTGCGTCGGGATCGGGTGTGGGCAGGCCGGAGCCCTGTATTGTTACGCCGAGAACACGAGCGGCATCCAGTCAGGCAACCACTTCAACAGTTGCGTTTTCATCGCGAAGGAACGCAACCCGGCGCTCCCCACTTCGCCCATCGATTATTTGCACCCGGATTCGTGCCTGTTCTTCAAGAACGCGCAAAACAACGTGTTCGACAAATGCTCGTTCGTGAACGGCAAGAGCGTGTTCCGGTTCGGCAAGAACACAAGCGGCGTCGATGCCAACTCCGGCAACGTCTTCACCAATTGCACCATCTACAACAACCCGAAGTGGTACGACACGCAGACGCTGACGACGCCGTGGGCTTTCAGCGGCACCGCCGTCGGCTACGACGACACGGCGAATATCACCTGGACCAATTGTAACTTCTATTCAAATGGGTTCACGACCCCGGCCGGCAACATGTCGTTCTCACCGTTGTTCATCGACGCCGCCAACGGCAACTATCTCGTGCCGTTCGGCTCGCTGACGGCATCGCTCAGCCCGGCCGGCGCGGTCACCGCCGGCGCGATGTGGCGGCGCGTCGGCCAGGCGGCCTGGCGCGCCAGCGGCGCCGTCGAGAGCGACATCATGGCCAACACATGGTCGGTCGAGTTCCTCAAGGTCCCCGGCTTCGACACCCCCGCGTCGCAATCGATCACGACCGCAGCCGACACCAAAACGCTCTACGGCGTCTATGCGCAGATGTCGCTCGTGTGGATCGACTTTGCGTTTGCCGGAGCCGAATACGGCACGCAGGCCGAGCCCTATAAAACGGCCTCGCCCGCCGTCTCGGCCGTGACCAGCGGCGGCACCGTCAAGATCAAAACCGGCCACGGCGCCCAACCCATCCGCATCACCAAGCCCGTGCGCATCGAATCCAGCGGCGGCACCGCGACGATCGGCCGGTAGAGTCCGTCAAGCCCGCCACATCGGCTTAAAAAAGTTGCTTTCCCGGACCGCCGGGGCGCATCATTTTCTTATTGCTGTCAAAGATTATTGCCGTTGGCCGTGGCGCCCGTTCGCGTGCCGGCGAGCGCGCCATGGTTCCGTCTGAAATCCGGGTTTGCACATGCGGCAATGGCCGGGAATTGAGCGGCAGGGCTCATGACGACGGACGCACATGCCAGTTCCGGGCCGGGCCCGGCATCAGGGCTGTATCCGTACGTGATCGTGACCGCGGCGCACAACGAGGCGGCCTATATCGAAAAAACCATCGTGTCGGTCATTTCGCAGACCCACCTTCCGCGCGCATGGGTCATCGTGAGCGACGGCTCGTGGGACGGGACCGACGACATCGTCATGCGATACGCGCTCCGGCATGACTGGATCGTGCTCAAGCGGATTCCGGACGGCCATCCCCGAATGCTAAAAGCCAAGGCGCGCTGCGTGGCGATCGGACACGAAATGCTGTCCGGCACGGAGTATGAAATCATCGCCAACGTCGATGCGGACGTTTCGTTCGAGCCCGATCATTTCGAGTCCCTGATCAGGCTGTTCATGGATCAACCCCGCCTTGGCGTGGCCGGAACCCCTTTTTACGAGGAATCCTACGCCTCGCACTGGCATCGCTGGTCGAACCTGAACGACCCGCCCGGCCCGTGCCAATGCTTTCGCCGCCGGTGCTTCGAACAAATCGGCGGATACAACCCTTTTATCGACGGCGGCATGGACACGGTCGCGGCGACGTCCGCGCGCATGCACGGCTGGGCCACGGCCATCGACCTGCGCAGAAGGTTCATGCACCACCGCGCGGTCAACACCGCGGCCAGGGGCCGGCTCGGCGCCGTCTATGATTTCGGCAGGCGCGATTACCTGCTCGGCGGGCATCCGTTATGGGAGGTCGCCCGCGCGACCGTCCAAACCGGCGAACGCCCGTGGCTCCTGCGGGGAGTCCTGTTGCTGGCAGGTTATTTTTCGGAGATGTTGCGCGGAAGGCAACGGCCGCTCTCGCGCGAGTTCATCGCCTTTCGCCAGGAAGAACAGATGCAGCGCCTCAGGCAGGCCCTCGCCGGGATTTTGCGCCGGCGCCGAACCGAACCGGGATCCTCTTCGTAGGAGGCGGCCGATCATGAAAATCCTGTTCATCGATCCCCCGTTTCAACGATTCATGGGTTACCACCGGTATTATTATCCCCTCGGCCTCGCATCGATGGCGGCCGTCCTCGCCGCGCGCGGCCACGACGTGAAAATCCTGGACATGGAACACTCGGCCGACGCCGACACGCTGTCGTGGGGACAGGCCGTGCTTCGATACGACGATTACATCAACGCCCTGAACAACCCGGCCCACCCGGTCTGGCTCGAGGCCGGGCAGGTCCTCGACGCGTTCGCGCCGGACGTCGTCGGCATCACCATGCTCACGCCAAAAATGCCGAGCGCCACCCTGATCGCCCGCATCTGCAAGGCGTGGCGCCCGTCGGTCCCGATCGTCGTCGGCGCCGATCACCCGACGGTCATGCCCGAGACGACCCTGCGCGATCAAAACATCGATTACGTCGTGCGCGGCGAGGGCGAGCAAACAATCGTTGAACTGGTCGAATGCCTCGAAAAAGGGGATCAGGGCCGCCTGGGTTCGATCGACGGCCTTTCCTACCGGTGCAAAGACGGCCCCGTCCACAACGTCAATCGCGCGCTGATCCCCGACCTCGACCGCCTGCCGTTCGCCAGGATCGACGCCCTCATCGGTTGCGAAACCTACCGGCCGGTCGATCTGGGGGCGGTGATGGGAAGCCGCGGCTGCCCGTATCATTGCACGTTTTGCGGCGTCGCGAACGTCTGGTCGCGCCGCATCCGCCACAGGTCGCCGGCGAACATCGTGGATGAAATCGAGTCGCTCAACCGCCGGCGCGGCGTGCGCTACGTTTCGTTCCGCGACGCCGAGTTCTGCCTCAAGCGGCCTTGGGTCCTCGCCATCTGCCGCGAAATCAGGTCGCGCGGCCTCGACGTCGAATGGGAATGCCTGACGCGCGCCGACGACCTCGACGACGAGCTTGTCGCGGCCATGAAGGAGGCAGGCTGCGCGACGATGCGGATCGGGATCGAGAGCGGCAGCCCGGTGCTCCTGCGCAAAATGAGGAAGGCGACCTCGCTCGACGCGATCCGCACCGGCGCCGCGCTCCTCATGAAGCACGACATCTACTGGAGCGCGTATTTCCTGTTCGGCACCCCGTACGAGACGCGCGAGACCTTGAACGAAACGGTGGCGTTTATCCGCGAAATCGATCCGCCGTTCATCACGCCCGCCCGCTACTCGCCGATCCCGGGCTCGCCGATGTATGACGAGCTGATGAGCGCCGGACGCATCGCCCCCGACATCGACTGGGGCCTCGAAAGCAACCAGCGCTTTGACTCCCATTATATCTTCGCGATGGACAACGCCGACTTCGCGTCGAGGATGGCCGAGATCTCCGCGTTCATCGAGGAGCACAACCGGAGCTGGAGCGCCGAGCATGGCCGGCGTGATCAGCGACTCAAGTGACCGGCGCGCGCGCGGATGAATGCCTCGACGCTGTCGCGGACCGACATCCAACTGTCGCTGGCCCTGAATTTCGGCCGCCACTCCCGAATCCTGCGCACCGCGTCGGCCAGCGTTGAAACATCCTCGACGGGAATCGCCCGGTCCAGCGCGCCGAGATGGCGCGCGATCTCCAGTTGGTTATCATCGACGTTCTCGCCAAACCGGGCCTGCCGCGGCACGACGATCACTTTCTTCCCGAGCCCCAGACATTCCTCGAGCGTGCCGCACCCGCCGTGCGAGATGACGAATTCGGCCCCGGCGATCAGCCGCCGCAACTCGGCGTTCGGGATAAACGCCCGCGCCTCGAACGCCAGCGGCGCGTAACGCGTGCGCCCCGTTTGCGCGATCACGCCGCTCAGGGCCCCCGCCATCGCGAGCCGATCGACCTCGCGCAGCAGCCGCGCGAAATCGAAGGGCGATGTGCCGACCGTCACGAGGATCATCGCGCTACTCCAGGATGTGCCGGTAAAGCGCCCCGCGATAGACCGCCCGCGGATATTTTTCGCAAAGCGCGGGGCTCTGCACCATGAACAGGTCCGCGATCCGGTAACAGAAGCGCCCGGCCCGGCTGAGCGTGGTGATGCGCGAGCCCGCCTCGATGTAAATCGTCGCCGCGCGAAACAGCCGCGCGGCCACAAACCCCGGACCGGCAATCCCCGCCCCGGTACTGATGACAACCCGCGGCCGCTCGCGCGCAAAAATCAGGAGCAATTGAACCAGCGCCGCGGCGATCAGCAACGGATTGCGCCTCCACCGGCCGCCGCCGGGCTCCGCGACGTAATAAACCCTTTGAAAGCCGGACAAATCCGGGCGGTGCGCGGCGCGGTGCGTGACGATGAAGCTGTCATGCCGCGCATACACGTCGCGCAGCCGCCGCATCTGCGTGAGATGCCCGCCCGGCGACGCGATAAAACAGACCTTGACCGCGTCCCCGCCGCCCGCGCCGCATCGCGCCGCCATCGGTGTATGAGCCGCCTTCGCACACATCATCTTGATCTGGATCGCCATACCCCAACATGACACGCCACCCGGCAGGCGGTCAAGAAATGCGGCCCGGCCGCCCCCCCACTCGCCCAACCGCCTCGACCCGAATCGGCATCACATTCCTTCACCACGCCAAGGATTGTCACTCAAGGCCTATCGTGTAGGGAATTTCGGTTCGTAATTTAGATTTCCTATTTCCCGCTCGAAATCCCATCTGCTATTTATTATAATTCTTTCCTGTAACGAGTAAAAATCCATGCGGGCGGAAATACCCATGAGAAAGAAAGACAAGGGACTCCTAGAAATCCTGACGGTCGCGCCATGGTGGGTCGGCGTCACGGTCGCCATGTTCAGCTTCATTTTTCTCAGGTTCATTCTCCCGTTGATCGATTTTGAGAATCTTTTGCTCAATGGAATCTTGCATAATCCACAAATCTCCTGGTTTTCCCTCATTTTTCTAGGTCCGGCGGCGGTTTCTGCCACAAATTCATTTCGCAAACGAAGACTTCTCGACCGGCAGAGCGGGATCGAATCCATTCGCAACCTGTCATGGCAAGAGTTTGAGGAGCTTTTGGGCGAAGCATACCGACGCTAGGGCTACCAGGTTCAGGAAAATCATACGCCCGGCCCCGACGGCGGCATCGATTTGTTGATCCGCAAAAACGACTCCCGCTACATCGTTCAATGCAAACAGCGGCGCGCGTTTAAGGTGGGCGTGCAGGTGGTTCGCGAGATGTTCGGCGTCATGACAGCCGACCACGCGGACGGCGTTGTCATCGTCACGTCGGGAATGTTCACGCAGGAAGCCCTGAATTTCGCAAACGGCAAACCGATCGACCTGGTCGATGGCCCCCAGCTTCTCGAATTGGTGCGCAACGTCCAGACGAAGCCGCAGACCCAGCCGGGCCGCCGCCCTGTCCCAACCGCCTCGCAACCCGCGCCGAAATCACCCCGGAAATGTCCGCGCTGCGGCAGCGAACTAACAATCCGCGAAGCCCGCCGCGGTCCCAACACCGGCGAAAAATTCTGGGGCTGCTCCGCATTCCCGAGCTGTCGATACACGGAGAAAGTGATTTCACATAATTCGTGACAGGCACCGTAAACAGGCACCGAGCATCCGAAAATCGCACAAATTCTCATTTCAATACAAAATCAGTAGGGCTGATTGGTCTATTCGACCGTGTTTCAACCGGTTGTGCCAGATCGGCTTTTAATTTGGCCAATTCTGTTCGGCCTTCACGGTCGAAGGTATAGTAATAGACCGTCTCTCGACTGTTCAGGGTGTTCGCATCGATTGCGGCTTCGGGTATGCCCCAGACAATCGAAATAGGCCAAAAAAGCAGGTTCATGAAACCAACAATCCATTGCTCCGATTCATCGGTTCCGATCGCTAGGTAGAAGTTGCCAAAACCGGGAAGAATATTGAGCGCGCCAGCTGCACCAGGATTTTTCGCCTTCACATCGGTCTCTGCAATCCCATACGTTTTCAACTCACGCAAGGTGGTCTTTTCCGTCCGTGAAAGACTGATGCATCCACTCGAACTCAACAGCACAAACACCAATAATGGAATGAGAAGTAATCGTGCCATCTCTTGCTTCCCTTTCGGTGGTTTTGCGAACTTAGGAATGGGCTATCATTCAGAGCCATGAACGTCAATCGATTTTTTTTGCGAACATAGTTTTGAGTATAATACGAAGTGGAGACACGGCCGCTAACTTTTTTCGGAGCAAGCTGAAGCTTGAACTCCGAACAGGAATTCCGACATATGGTTGTTTGGGCCGTTTCCTGCTGTAAAACCCGTTTGATCTCCACTACAATATGCATGTCTTTGTTTGCTGATCGAAACCACTCTTTCCATGTCGCTTCGGGCCGAAGCGGCCTACTGACGGAGGTTATCCCATGAAGTTCTCGACGCGCGCGATCCATGCAGGGCAGGAGGCCGATCCGACCACCGGGGCCGTCGTGATGCCGATCTACCAGACGGTCACCTACAAGTTCAAGGGCATCGACGACCCGATGCCGTTCGAATACTCGCGCGTGGCCAACCCGACGCGGTCGGCGCTCGAGGAGTGCCTCGCCTCGCTCGAGGGCGCGACGGGCGGGCTGTGCTTCGCCTCCGGGATGGCCGCCATCGACGCAGTCGTGTCGATCCTCAAGCCCGGCGACCACATCCTCTCCGCGGCGCAGATCTACGGCGGCACGTTCCGCCATTTCGAGCACATCTGCCGGCCGCGCGGCATCGAGATCAGCTACGTCGATTGCACGGACCCGGAAAACTTCCGGCGCGCGATGACGCCCGGCACCAAACTCGTCTGGATCGAGTCGCCGACCAACCCGCTCCTGCAACTGACCGACATCGCGGCCGTCGCCGCGATCGCCCACGCCGGCGGCGCGAAGCTCGTCATCGACAACACGTTCGCCACGCCGTATTTCCAGCGGCCGCTCGAACTCGGCGCGGACGTCGTCGTCCACAGCATGACCAAATACATCGGCGGGCACTCGGACGTGCTCGGCGGCGCGGTGCTGACGAATGACCTGAAGCTGCACGGCGCGTTCAAGTTCTACCAGAAGGCGGCAGGCGGCGTGCTGGCGCCGTTCGACAGCTGGCTGGCGCTGCGCGGCCTCAAGACGCTCGCCGTGCGCATGCGCCAGCACGAGGCCAACGCCATCGCCATCGCCCAGTTCCTCAAGGGCCACCCGCGCGTCCGCCAGACGCTCTTCCCCGGCCTGCCCGAGCACCCGCAGCACGAATTGGCCAAAAAACAAATGAGCGGGTTCGGCGCGATGGTCTCGTTCGAGATCGACGGCGGCCGCAAGGAAGCCGACCAGTTCGTGCGCCGGCTCAAGGTGTTCACGTTCGGCGAAAGCCTCGGCGGCGTCGAGTCGCTCGCGGCGCACCCGGCCACGATGAGCCATGCGTCGATGTCCCCCGAGGAGCGCGAGAAGGCGGGCATCACCGAAGGCATGATCCGCCTGTCGATCGGCATCGAGGACATCGACGACCTGCGCCACGACCTCGACCAGGCGCTAAAGTAAGTCCTGAGTGCTGAGTCCTGAGTCCTGAGTCCTGAGTCCTGAGTCCTGAGTGCTGGGTGCTGGGTGCTGGGTACCGCTCGAACAGAAACAAACTTCCGTGTTCATATTCGATCATGTATAAGTGTTCGACTTTGGACGGGAGCGCGCGCGTTGGTCCTTTCCGGCTGGCAACATCTGAACGATGACGACCTGGCGAGAATCGCGGACGGCATTACGCAGGGGTGCGTTCTCGGCGGTCCATGGCACCTCGAGATCCACCCCACGCACCGCTGCAACGTCGGCTGTTTCTTCTGCATCAACGAACATCAGCGGCCGGCGCCGGGCGCGCTGGACCTGCCGTGGCCGCGGCTCGAGGGATTGCTCAATCAGCTCGCCGATCGCGACCTGCGCATGCTGCGGCTAAGCGGCGGCGGCGAGCCCCTGATCTACGCCGAAATCCGGCACCTGCTCGACATCATGGCGCGGCGCAACATCCGGCTCGTCGATCTCACGACCAACGGCACGCGCCTCAAGGACCTCGCGCGGGACATCCTCGCCGTCGGCGCCGACCTCGTCACCGTTTCGCTCAACGAATGCGCGCCGGACCGCTACGCGAAATCGATGCGGTCGCACGAAAACGGATTCTGGCGCGTGGTTGATGGAATCGAAACGCTGCAAACGGCCGCGACCGAAACCAACCGCCCCCTGATTCGCGTGCAGTTTTTCGTCCACCGCGGCAACTGGCGCGAGCTTGCGCGCATGTATGAATTCGGGCGCGAGCTGGGCGCCGATTTCATTTTCATCCGCACGCTGCTTGGCCGGCCGGCGTCCGAACGCATCCCGCGCCAATATGTTCCCGATCTCAAGCTCGAGCTGGGCAGGATCATCGAGAAAGACGCGGCGGAAGGGCGCGGGCGGCTTCAGCTCGACCTCAGCCACGAAAGCGAACTGCACCATTTCACGTATGCCGAGCAGATGCGGCATGGTTCGCCCGCCGCGCTCGAGCTCCCCGATTTTCAGCCGCGCGACCCGCGCCTCGAGTATTGTTTCATGCCGTGGTACGCGGCCGTCATCAGCGTCGATGGCGCCGTCTGCCCGTGCTGCCTGCTGATGGACACGCCGCTCGGCAACATCCTCACGCAGTCGTGGGACGAAATCTGGGACGGGCCCGCTTTCCGGCGCATGCGCCAGGAAATCCGCCGCCTCATGGCGACTGGCGACGACGGCATCGGCGCCCCATTCCAGTGCCTCCAGCCGCAATGCCTCGCCCATTTCGGCTGCCAGTGGACCTACCACCTCTGCACGCCCGATTTCTACGAAAACGTTGCCGCCGCCATCTGCCGGAAGTAATACGGCGGCCGACCGCGCAACAAAGATCGACCGTAACTTTTTTACCTTGACTAATGTGGCGGGCATCTATTTAATCATACTTTTTGTGGGGTGTTGTGCGATCTGCACGTGTGAGACCGCCCTCAGGCCCAATCAAGATTCAGGGGAGAAGTCATGCCGACGATCAATCAGCTCGTCCGTAAGTCGCGCAGCAAAGTCGTCAAGAAGAACAAGGTGCCGGCGCTGCAGGCCTGCCCGGAGAAACGCGGCGTTTGCACGCGCGTCTATACCGCCACGCCCAAGAAGCCCAACTCGGCCCTGCGCAAGGTCGCGCGCGTGCGCCTGACCAACGGGATGGAAGTTACGGCCTACATCCCGGGCGAAGGCCACAACCTTCAGGAGCACTCGATCGTGCTGATCCGCGGCGGCCGCGTCAAGGACCTGCCGGGCATCCGCTATCACATCCTGCGCGGCGTGCTCGACACCCAAGGCGTTCCCAATCGCAAGAAGAGCCGCTCCAAGTACGGCACCAAGCGCCCCAAGTAAGTTTTTGATACAATATTTACGCGAAACAGGAAAAGGCAGAATCCATGAGTCGCAAAACCACAGGCTCCCTCACCCGCGAGATCACTCCGGACAAGCGCCATCACGACATCACGGCGGCCAAGTTCATCAACGCCCTGATGTATGAAGGCAAAAAGAACCTGGCGGAGCGGATCTTCTACACGGCGCTGGACAAGATCTCGACCCGCGTCAAGGATGTCGAGCCGTTCGAAGTCTTCAAGCAGGCCCTCGAGAACGTCAAGCCCGTCGTCGAAGTCAAGAGCCGCCGCGTCGGTGGCGCCAACTACCAGGTGCCGATCGAAGTCCGCCCCGAACGCCGCCAGACCCTGGCGTTCCGCTGGATCCTCGACGCCAGCCGCAGCCGCGGCGAGCGCACGATGGCCGAGCGGCTCGCGGGCGAGCTCTCCGACGCCTACAACAAGACCGGCAGCGCCATCAAGAAGCGTGAAGACGTCCACAAGATGGCCGAAGCCAACAAGGCGTTCGCCCACTACCGCTGGTAGAAATCACGCAAAGCCCGAGCGTCAGCGAGGGACAACCGATTCGACAAAAGACCGCCCCACAAGGGCGGTCTTTTCTTATTGTAACGGGGCCCGGCAGCACGATATAATCAGACTAGTCTTAAGACCAGACCAGGAGTTTGAAAAATGGATAGTATGGGAATTTATGAAGCCAAAACGCATTTCGCCGAACTGATCGATCGGGCGTCGAAGGGCCACCGTATCATGATCACCAAACGCGGCGTTCCTGTCGCGACGATTATTCCTCCAGAAACCAAATCGCGGCGTTCGACATCCGAGGTAATCTCGGAGCTTCGTGAGATTCGAAAAGGCTGCCGATTAAACGGCCTTTCGATTCGCGAATTAATTGAAGAAGGCAGACAATAAACAGGGAAGTTCCATGAATAAGATCGGCGCCCATGAAGCAAGAATCTGTTTTTCCGCATTGGTTGGCCTTGCCTCAAAGGGTCAACACATCACGATCACTCTTCGTGGCATACCCATGGCAACGATTGTCCCTCTCCAGAAAACCCCGGAACAAGCCGTCGACGATCTTCTTGCATATCGAAGCAAACATCATTTGACGTTGGGAATGCCTTTCAGAAAAGCAATTGAGGAGGGCCGGCGTTGACACAGAAACATGCTCCTTCATTTGTTCTCGATGCATCGGTTGCGCTGCCGTGGTGCTTCGAAGATGAGGTCAATAAATACGCTGAGGCTGTCCTGGACCGCTTGGATCATGCTTCCGCCATTGTACCGTCACTTTGGCGACTGGAAACGGCAAATGCATTGGTCATCGCGGAGCGTCGCGGCAGAATAACTCGCGCGAAGTCGATGCAAATGGCCGAGGTTCTTATCAATTTACCGATCATCGATGATATCGAATCCGTTTTGAAGGGCTTGGAATCCGTATTGGACTTGGCAAGAGATTACGGCCTGACCGCATACGATGCCGCCTATCTCGAACTGGCCATGCGCCTCGGATTGCCGATTGCTACGCTCGACAAGGTTCTGACCAAAGCCGCCGAAAAAGCCGGGGTTCAACTGTTTTAGGCGTAAAATGCCGGCGGCGATTTTTGTTTCGTGCCACTTTCTGCGAAAGCGGCATGCGGGATGTGCTGATCACCGGCCCTTGTAGGCCGCGTTCGCCGAACGCGGCATGGAATGCAGTAGCCCGAGCGTAAGCGAGGGACTCGCATTCAAACGGTGATTTCCAATCACTCATCGGATTAGGAATAATCACATACCCCGCTTTAGGTCTGAATCGTTTGCTACCGGCTGTGTATATGTTTAGCGTTTTTCTGACCCTGAAGGGGTCACCGAGTGAGGAATTTTCCCTGACGACCATCAATAGCAATCCGCGAAACCGCGATTCATCGCGGGATTTCGCGATAACGGAACTTGCTTTCGAGAACTGCTCTATAGCGCCCGCTTCAGATATTCGCCCTCCGACATTTTCATCAGCGCATGATTCGCGTGACGCTCCCATTGGGCTCTGTTGCGATCGGCGTCGGGTTGGGAACCGCCGCAGAATGTATACACCTGCGGCGCCAGGTTGCCATTCCAGTGTTCATCGATCCAGTTGCCGAAGGGAATAACCTGCAGCGTCTCTTCGCGATGAACGGGCGTCACCACGACGGCCAGGCCATACCTCGTATCCCGAGCCTTGTATTCGACGATCGTGCTCGAACCGGACGCGCTGCCGAGTTGGTTGAGCTGATGGAACGCCGACCAGCCCCACAGGCTCGGCATGCCGGTCGAGAATGTGGTGTCGCCCTTGATGTGAAGACATTGCCGGCCGGGCTGGGCCGGATCGTTGACCGCTTCGATGCCGTCAATCATCAGGCTGACCTTATGCCCGAAATAACCGGCGTAAAGCCGCTTCCCGCGATCCTCCGGCCAGTTGATCCTGAACGTAAAAATGTTCTCCGGCCCGTTCCGATCCGAGTGCAGGATCGCATGGATAAGGAAGCAATTCTGTTCTTGAACCGCAGGCGCCGCGAGTGAAGGAACCATGATCCCGGTTTGGGTGACCTTCTGCGATTCGATGTGAGTCCGCGAGCACCCGGCCTGAACCAGAAGCGCGACCACCGCCATCAATGCTGCTGTCCAATGCGAACGCCTGCTTGCCATCGTTCTCCTCCGCGGCAACATTCGATAACAACAATTCTCTACTTCAACTGGACACAAATGGCGCCAATTTGTTTCAGAAGATCTTAAAATGAGAAAACGGAGGAAACGGAGAATCACACATCTCTGTTACCTCCGTTTCCTCCTGTAAGATTATTCTTAAAGATTATTCCTCGACCAGATTTCTCGCCAATATCTCCCTTGTTGACGGGATGTCGATCTTTTCCCCGCTGAAGTCCTGTCTTGCAAGCACCTGGTTCAGCACGCCCTTGAGCTCCCTCACGTTGCTTTCGATGTGCTCGGCGATAAACAGCAGCACCGGGTCGCTGACCGTGTCTTCCCTGCCCCGGTCCTTGAGTTCGTGCCGCAGGATTGCGACGCGCGTCTCGAGGTCGGGCGGCTGGATATCGACGATGATGCCCGCGCCGAACCGCGACCGCAGCCGTTTCTCCAAATGCGCAATGTCCTTCGGCGGCCGGTCGCTCGTCAGCACGATCTGCTTGCCGGCCTGGAACAGCGTGTTGAAGATGTGGAAGAATTCCTCCTGCGCGCGTTCCTTGCCGGACAGCACCTGCACGTCATCCAAAATCAGCACATCGGTCAGCTTGAACCGGTTGCGCAGCGCTTGCATGGCGTTGGACTGGATCGCCTCGATCAGCTCGCCGACGAATTCCTCCGCCGCGATGTAATAGATCTTCATCTCGGGGTGGCGATCGACCAGGTAATGCGCGATGGCATGGCACAGGTGCGTCTTGCCCAGCCCGACGTCGCTGTACAGGAACAGCGGGTTGTAATTTCTCGCCGGCGCGCGCGCCACGGCCATTGACGTCGCGTGCGCGAAATTGTTGCGCGCGCCGACGACGAACGCGTCGAACGTGTATTCCGGAATGAGCCGGATGCCCTCGTAGTTGCTCGTGCGGAACGGCCGCGTCGCGTCGGCGCCGCCGGCGATCGCGCCCGGGTTCGCCTGGATCGCTCCGGCGAGCCGGCGGAACTCGGCGAGCGCGTCCTCGGCGCGCCCGCGCCGCGCCATCAACTCGGCGTGATGCGCGCGCGCCGGAACCGAGTCCGGATTGAGCTCAATCAGGCGCGCCAGCGTGGCCTCGGCGTCATCGAGCTGCTCGCGCTCGATCTGGCGCACGGCCAGCGCAAGCAGAACCGACTCGGCCTCGGCGCGCCGTCCCTGCAGGGCGTAGAAATCGGCCAGCCGCCGCCGCAGCGTGAACATCTCGGGCGCCAGCTCGATCGCCTCCTGCGCCGCCTGCTCGAACAGCACGCCGTCGGAATTCTTCTCGAGCACGTCGAGCAGCCGGCCGTATGTCTCGATCGCGCCCGGCACGTCGCCCATGCGCTGGCGGATCGCGATGATCCGGCGATACGTCTCGGGGCGGTCCGCGTCGAACTCGAAAATGCGCTGGTAAAGCGCGATCGCGTCGGCGGGCCGGCCTTCCTCGAGCAATTTGGCCGCCGCGTCGTCAATCTGGTCGATCGCGCGCTCGTGGTCGCCCGTGCGGATGAAGATCGTGATCAGGTCGTCGCGCGCCCCGGTGTCGCGCGGCTTGAGCGACAGCACCTCGAGCAGCGCGACCTCGGCTTCCTCGAACCGCTCGCGCTCGATCAGCGCCGACGCCAGCCGGCGGTATTCGACCGCGACCTCGGCGACCATGCTGTTGCGCATCATGATCTCGATGCGCGTGCGCAGGATCGACAGGTCGTCCGGCTGGAGCTCGGCCAGCGTGTTCCACACCGCGAGCGCCTCGACATCGCGCAGCAGCTTGCCCAGCAGCTCGGCCTGCGCGCGCAGCGTCGTGCGGACGCCGTCCTGGTCGCCGCACATCTGGTAGAGCCGCGCCAGCCCGCCGAAAATTTCCGGCTTCATGTTCGGTCCGCCGCACAGGTCGTTCAGGACGCGGATCGCCTCCTCCGCCCGGCGCGCGAACGTCTCGATGAACCGCGAAATGGCCGCCTCGAGCGTGCGCGGCGGCGCCCACTGCGACAGCAGCTCGATGTTCCGGAACCATGCCGGGATGTGGAATGGGTCCTTCAGAAGCACCTGCTCGACGGCGGCCAATTCCTCCTCACGCCGTCCGGCGCGCGCGTGCATCTGCGACAGGCGCCATAGGTACGCCACCGTCTGCGTCGGCTGGCGCTGCGTCTCGGCGATCTGGATGAGCTGCTCGAGCGCGGGGCCAAAGTCGTCCTGCCGCGCCAGGATTTCCTCGAGGATTTCCGTCGCCCGCGTGTAGGACTGGCCCTGCGTGTAGAGCCGCGCGAGGCGCATCTCGGCGCTCAACTGGCGATCCTTCATCCCCGCATGCCCGTAGGCTTTGACGAGCATCACGAGCGTCGGCATATGGTCGGGCTGCAGGCGCAGGATTTTATTCGCGAGGCGGATGACGTTCTCGGGATTTTTGTCGCGCAGGTGGAACTCGGCGAGGTCGCCATAGATGCTCATCGCCTGCAGCGTAAGTTCCTGACCCACGAGCAGGTCGGCCAGCATCTCGCGGGCCTCGATGTGCTCGGGGACGCAGCGCAGGGCGTGTTCGAGCGCCTGCCGCGCGCGGTCGGTCTCCTGCTGGTCGATATAAATCCTGCCGACCTCGAGGAACTGCTCGGCCGCCTCGCCGCGCCGGTTCTCCTGCTCGAGGATTTCGCCGTGGCGTTCGAGAAGCTGGGGCGATTTCGGCGCCGCGTTGAGCGCGCGCGTGAGCAACCCGATCGCGCGCTGGCCTTTGCCCCGCGCCATCCACGCCTCGGCGAGCGCAAGCGACTTCTGCACGATCAGCGGTTCCATGCCGAGTTGCAAATAACACTCCAGCTGCTGCTCGCGATATTCGATGCCGTTGGGCTCGAGGTCGATCACGGTCTG
>JAJFUE010000174.1 GCA_021372575.1 bacterium
GACGTACTTGCCCTCGGCCTCGACCTCCTTGGAGATGCCCTCGCGGTAGGCCACCTGGGGCTTGCCCACGTTGGCCTCGACCTTGAACTCGCGCATCATGCGGTCGACGATGATCTCCAGGTGCAGCTCGCCCATGCCGGCGATGATGGTCTGGCCGGTCTCGGCGTCGGTGCGGACCTTGAAGGTGGGGTCCTCCTGGGCCAGGCGGCTGAGGGCGACGCCCATCTTCTCCTGGTCGGCCTTGGTCTTGGGCTCGATGGACACCTGGATCACCGGGTCCGGGAAGTCCATGGACTCCAGGACCACCGGGTGGTCCTCGTCGCAGATGGTCTGGCCGGTGAGCACGTCCTTGAAGCCCACGGCGGCGCCGATGTCGCCGGTCCGGACCTCCTCGATGTCCTCGCGCTTGTTGGCGTGCATCTGCAGCAGGCGGCCGATGCGCTCACGGCGGCCCTTGTTGGAATTGAAGACGCCGCTGCCGGCGGCCATCACGCCCGTGATGTGCGGCAGCGCGTTCAAGAACAAGGGCGTCCAGCAGCTCCTCGACGCGGTGATCAGCTACCTTCCCTCGCCGATCGACATCGACGCCGTCCAGGGCAACCTGCCGCACGAGAGCGGCACCACCGCGGCGCGCAAGCCCGACCGCAACGAACCGTTCGCCGCGCTCGCGTTCAAGATCATGAGCGACCCGCACGTCGGCAAGCTCACCTACGTCCGCGTCTATTCGGGCCAGATCAAGTCGGGCAGCTACATTTATAACGCCACGCGCGACACCAACGAGCGCGTCGGCCGCATCCTGCTCATGCACGCCAACGACCGCGAACAGATCGATGAGATCGGCGCCGGCGACATCGCCGCCATCATCGGCCTCAAGCACACCACCACCGGCGACACGCTGTGCGACAGCGATCACCCGATCATCCTCGAGGCGATGAACTTCCCCGAACCGGTCATTTCGATCGCGATCGAGCCCAAGACCCGCCCCGATCAGGAAAAAATGTCCGTCGCCCTCGCGCGCCTCGCCGAGGAAGACCCGACATTCCACGTGAAGGTCGATAAGGAGACCAACCAGACGGTCATCAGCGGCATGGGCGAGCTGCACCTGGACATCATCGTCGATCGCATGCGCCGCGAGTTCAAGGTCGAGGCCAACGTCGGCCGGCCGCAGGTCGCCTATCGCGAAACAATCAGCAAGAAGGTCGAGGTCCAGGGCAAGTTCGTCCGCCAGAGCGGCGGCCACGGCCAGTTCGGCGACTGCTGGCTGCGCCTCGAGCCGATGGCGCCCGGCTCGGGCTTCGAGTTCGAGAACGAAATCATCGGCGGCGTCATCCCGAAGGAATTCATCCCGTCGATCGAGAAGGGCGTCATGGAGGCGCTCAACACCGGCCCGCTCGCCGGCTTCCCGGTCGTCGATATCAAGGTCTCGGTCTTCGACGGCTCGTTCCATCCCGTCGATTCGAGCGACATGTCGTTCAAGATCGCCGCGTCGATGGGCTTCAAGGAAGGCTGCCGCAAGGCGTCGCCGGTCCTGCTCGAGCCGATCATGAAAGTCGAGGTCACGACCCCCGAGGAATACCTCGGCAGCGTCGTCGGCAACCTCCAGCAGCGCCGCGCGCGCATCAGCGAAATGCGCCCCCGCGGTTCGATCCAGATCGTCTCGGCAACGGCCCCGCTCGGCGAGATGTTCGGCTACGCCACCGAGCTCCGCAGCCAAACCCAGGGCCGCGCCAACTACTCGATGGAGTTCTCCCACTACGAACCCGCCCCCAAGTCGATCGTCGAAAAAATCATGGGCGACTAAGCTGTCTCTCTCCACCTCACAAACAAAATCCCCGCCGCACCACGCGGCGGGGTTTTTGTTTGCAATTCGCCCATCACAAGCCTATTCAGCAGCCCGCTCCCGAACCTCGAAAAACAAATAGTCGCGCGTCCCCGGCTTTCCGGCTTTGGTTACATTTTCCCAACGTTGTCGGAGTCCGAGTTCGTCACCCACATATTGGCTCCATCGAAGGCCATGTGAATCGGACGGATGCCTCCGCTGCGAACGGTCTTCACAAATGCTCCCGTCCGGGCCTCCACCACCGTGACCGAGTTACTATTCTCATTGGCAATCCACATATAGGTGCCGTCGAAGGCGATCGACGAAGGTTTGTTTCCGATTCCGTTGCGCGAGTCCAGCGTCATGACCGTCGCCCCATCGCTTACGCGCAGCACGCTGACCGTGTTGGAAACAATATTCGTGACCCACATCCGGGAGCCGTCAAAAGCAATTCCAAACGGTGCGAGGCCAACCGGGAAGTGATTCCAAATTGATCCGTCGGGATTAAGCACATAAACATAGGCGGAGCCACTGCAGGTGACCCACATGCGATAGCCGTCATAGGCGGCCTGCGCGGGCGACCCGGGCACGGAGTATGTGCCCACGATACCGCCATCGCTGGCGCGGATCACGGTCACCGAAGGCCCCCCGTTATTGCATACCCACATGTTGGTTCCGTCAAACGCGATGCCCGAGGGATTAGATCCAACGGTAATGGGTGGCATCTTGGCCGCCCCGTCGTGCGCCCGAAGCACGCTCACTTTGCTGGTGCCTATATTGGTGATCCACATGTTCGCCCCGTCATAGGCGAGTCCGCTGGGAAACGTGCCGCCGGTTGGATAAGTTCCGACGACCTGCCCATTGTTGGCGCGCAGAACCGTGACGGTGGCTGGATTATAGTTTGCGATCCACATGTTGGCCCCATCGAAGCAGATGGAGCCCGGTGTGTCTCCCGCCGAGAACGTCGTTGCCACCGCCGGCGCGAGATACCAGCGCAGCAGGGCGATTTGCAGGGGGTTCGGCCCGCGGGAAAGCAGGGACAAGGCTGTTTGGGCGGTTGTCGCCGTGTCGGCATGGGCAGCGGTCCCCGCCCAGTCGGCATGCTCCGCGGTCGCCGCCGCGGTGGCATGTTCTGCGGTCATCGCCATGTCGGCATGGTCTGCGACGCTCGCCGCGTCGGCATGGAGTGCGGTCGTCGCCACGTTGGCACGGGTTGCGGTCGTCGCCGTGTCGGCATGGACCGCCCAGAGGGCATAACCAACCGAAACGATTTGCTTGCGCGGCACGAGGTTCTCGCTGCCCATCTTGACGTTGAGCCAGACCTGCGGGCTTGCGAAAATCGAGTCGGGGATTTTTGTGCCGGGATCGTCGCCGATCATCGTCGAGAAAAGCCCCTGGGAATTGGGCGTGACGCTGTCCGTATCGTAATAACTTCCGCCGAGCTGCGTGCCGCCGGTGGCCGCGCTCCAGAACGTAAATGTGATCGTAATGGGCGTGGAGATGGGATTGCCCGCCGGATCGGTGACGCGGCCCTGATATTGGATCAGGCCCGGCGCGGCGAATGCCAGCGAGGATGCCATGAACAAAAATATCGATGGCCAGGATAGAATGTTCGTTTTCATTGGGTCAATCCCCTTTCATTCGAAGCAGGTCGCAAGGGCGATCTCTCACGACACCCCTGCCGGCCGGTGAATGGTCATGGCCGTGCCCGTTTGATGGGGAATCCGCAAGCCGGGATTTCCGCGGCTGATCAAAACCAGCCCAATTATTCAATCTGATTAAAATTTTCCCACCGAAGGGTGCCGCAGGCAAGGAATTGGAGTTTCGAGGACAGTTTACCGGGTAAATCGGGGACGGGGGAAATCGGGGACTTTTTGAATTTCGTCTCCATCCCTTCCATCCGGTCCATCAGCTCCATTCACCCCATTTTCACCCAAAATATTTTTCATTTTTTTAAAGATTAAGTTTCCTAAGGGCCATAAGGGTCGCTAAGGGAATTACATTTTCTCATTGTTTTCCATTATGATTTCGCGCATCGGGCGGCGCTCCACCCGCGCCCCCGCCAATCTTTTCCGTGTGGTCCGTGTATTCCGTGGTTGAAACTTCCGCCATCTCCGCGCTCGAATCCGCCGCCGCCGATCTCGGCAAACTGCTCAGCGGCTGGACGCGCGATCGCGTCGCCGAGGCCGAAGCCCAATCCAAGCGCCCCGACCTCGCCATGATCAACGACGGCATCCAATCGCTCTGGCGCCTCGTCTCCGTCCAGAAATCGATCCTGCAACTCAAGACTGCCCCCTCCCCGCCGGCACCGGAATTTCGGTCAGGAGTTCAAACTTCAGTTTGCTCCGGAAATCATTCTCCCAATCGTCAATCCCCAATCGTAAATCGTCAATCCCCGCCGCCTTCATCTACGGTTCCATCCGTCCCCGTCGTCCCTTCGGCCCCCACCTACCATTCGATCGAAACGATCGCCGCCAAGACCAAAAAGCTTTACGACCAAACCGTCGCGCTGGTATCCGCGAACGGTCTCGCTGTTCCTGGGGATGCCGATCTCCCGATCGACGAATCGCCAATCGGCAACGTGCCGTTCCCCGGATCGGCCAATTCCAACCGCAAGCCAACCGACCAAATCAAAACGAAACTGCTCGACGCGATCACCAACCGCCCGATGTTCCCCGGCTCCGGCAATCTGCTTAATTCCCTCCGCGCCGAATTCCAAACATCCCCGCCATAAACGCCGCCCGCCTCGCCAGAAAACCCGGGCTCGTCCACCCGGTCCACTTCGTCCACTCAGTCCACTCAGTCCACAAGCCCGTTCCCCTCTCTCCGAAATCCCCACAATTTCGCACCCATTCCGAATGTACTGACAAGTAAATCACAAATAGTTACCGCCCGGTTATTATTTCGTTAGCTGTCACCGAATTAGAATTAGGCTACTCCTCCACCTCCACCGCCAGCGCCCCGCCGTGCGTGAAGAAAACCTGCCGCCACGGGTAAAGCCCCCTCTTTCGGAACCACTCGATTTTTTGCACGCGCATTCCTTTTAGCTGCGAGGCGAATTCGTCCATCGTGGCGTCGAGGTCGGGGGCGAGGTCGTAGTCGGCAACGCCGAGGAACATCGTGCGCGCCTGTTCGGCGATGACGCTGCCCACCCACACCCCGCGGCCGCCCAGTTCGAATCGCGCCGGCCACAGGCGCAGCACGAGCCGGCGCCCCGAAAACTGTTTCAGCATCGTGATCTGTTGCGGTCGGCGATCCACAAACCCGGGAAAGATCGGCGCCTGAACCATCGTCGTAAAAAACGCGTCCGACCGCACACGCCGCCAGCCTTCGGTTTCCAGTCTTGCCGTCAGCGCCGCCGGATCGCCGATCAGGACCAGATCGATCGGCAGCATCGGCCTGTCAACCACCGACATTACGTTGCGCGGCAGGTGCCCGATCAGTTCCCGCAGGCTTGTTACACGCTCAACGCCGACGGGCGCGGGTTGCCCGATTCTCGTCGCCACTGGATGCACAATAAAACTGATCCAGGCGAGCCCCATCCCGAGCGCGATGCCGGCCGCGGCGGCATAGTCCGTGCGCCGCCGGGTTTCGGACAGCAATCGCATCGACTTGAACAGCGTCGCGCAAAACACGGCGCACGCCAGGCCCAGCCAGAACCCGCCCCACATGCCGCTCGGAAGCTGAATCCCCAGGTAAAACCGCGCAAAAACCGCGATCAGAATGAACGAGAGCATCACCGACGCAATCGACATCTTGATGCCGAAGCTCCCCGGATGGCTCCACATCCAGAACAGCAGCGCGACCGCGAGCGCGATCGAAATCGCCGTATTGCGGCTCGGAAACGCGTAGCCCGGCAGGCCGAACGCCTGGCACAACACGGTGGCGGCCGCAACCGAGCCCGCGATGATCACCGCGCTCTTGTTCTGCCGCAGCAGCGCCGCCGCCACGGCCGACGCCATCCCCACAAGCACGATCGCCCTCATCGCGCTGAAGTGCGCAACCCAGATGAAAAACCCGTCCGCCGCAGGGCTGCGCAACTGCGCGATCAGGTTCAGCAACGATTCATCGACATGCGTCCAGATCGGGCCGCTTCGAACGCTTTGGAATACATTCAGGAAAATGAGGATCAGCACAAGCGACACGAAAAATCCGAACGTTGCACCGCCCCCCCACGGCCGGTTCAGGCTCAGCCGCGCCTCGACGAACGCCACCGCCCGCGGGTAGCGATACCGCAGCGCCCTCAGCCTCTCCGTTCGTTGCAGGCGCTCGGCGACGTAGCGGAGCCATTCAACAACCTGGCCCACGTTGCGAAACAACTCCCGAACGAGCCACACGCTGAACCAGATCACAAGGATCAGCACGAGCAGCAGCAGCGAGATGCCCTCGACGTAACGCGCCGCGTGCTGCCAGCTTGCCCCGAGCACATAGCCCACCCCGATGTGAACAAACGCCCACAGGTAATCGGAAACGGCCATGATCAGCGTGTATCTGCCGAGCGGGTAATGCGCCATCCCCGCGATCACGCCGACGAACGTGCGGATGAGGCCGACGAACCGGCTGATCAAAATCACCTCGCCGCCGCGCGCCTCAAACTGCTCTTCGATTTGCCGGAGCCGTTCAAGGTTCAAAAAGCGCCGCTTCGTGCGGAACAGGCCGCGCCCCCAGCGCCGGCCGATCAGGTAATTCGCCATTTCGCCGAGGAAATGCCCAAGGAAGATCACCAGCACCATGTTCCAGAAATCAAAGATGCCCTGGTAGCACATGAACCCCAGCAGCGCCATGAACAGCGTCCCGGGAAAAAGATGGCCGACAATGATCAGGCTTTCCAGAAAAACGAAAAGGAAGCCGATCACATACGTAAACGTCCCCAGATGCTCAAGGGGACTCATGATGGCATTGAGAAAATCAATCATGGCGCGAGTGCTGCCGGTCCAGACAATCCGTGATTCGTTCAATCACGATTACGAGCACGAGCACGAACGAAAAAAAACCAACGCCGCCCGTTCTATCACAGAAACAAAACCGCTTCAGCAACCAGGCCGGGGCCGAATCCCAGCGCCACGCATGGTCGCGCGGCATTCGCCTTTGCCAATCGCTCGAGGATAAACAGGATCGTCGGCGAGGACATGTTGCCGCATTCGGCGAGGACGTCGCGGGACGTGGCAAGCGCATCCGAACCAAGCCCGAGCGCCTGCTCGACCGCGTCCAGAATTCTCGGCCCGCCGGGGTGCGCCGCCCACGTGGCGACGTCTTCAAGCCGCATCCCGTTGGCCGCGAGCCACTCTTCGATCCACGGCCGCAGATCGCGCGCGATCAGTTCCGGCACGCGCGCCGAGAGCGTCATCTCGAACCCGTGGTTGCCGATCCGCCAGCTCATCGCGTCGAGGCTCTCCGGCAGCACGCACGACCCGGTCGCGGCGATCTTCCATTTGTTCTCCCCGCCCGCCGCAATGACAGCCGCCGCCGCGCCGTCGGCAAACAGCGCGTTCGACACGATCGTGTCCGAGTCCGTCCCGAACTGGTAATGCAGGCTGCACAGCTCCAGAGCGCACAGCAAAGCCCGCGCGCGCGGGTCGGCGGCGCAGATCGCGCGCGCCACGCGCAGGCCGTTGAGCGCGCCGTGGCAGCCCATGAACCCGATGTGCGTGCGCTCGACCGTCGGCGCAAGCCCGAGATCTTTCAGCAATGTGATGTCGATCCCCGGCGCGAAAAACCCGCTGCATGAAACGCTCACGAGGTGCGTGATCTTCTCATCGGACCCGGCTGCCTCGATCGCCGATTTCGCCGCGCGCGCCGCAAGCTCCGGCCCGAGCCGCTGATACAGGGCCATTCGCTCGGAAGTCGATGGCCCCAAATCAAGACCGGGCGATGAGGACTGAGGGTTGAGCCGGTAAAAGTCTTGATTCGGCTTCGAGCCGTTATTCGCGTCCAGCAAAACGCTGTGCCGGCGGTGAACCCCGGAGCGGCGGTATAGCGCCGGCAGCACGCGCGCATGGCCGTTGCCGCCGGCCGTCAGCTCGGCCGCAAGCGCCGCCGCGTCCGACTGGTCGATCGCGTGGGCCGGCAGCGCCGTCCCCCAACTTTGAACCGCCGGGTTCATGGCGCGGCCTCCGGCGTCTGGATTGCCCGAATCAGCGGCGCGGCCAGCGTCGGCGCGACGCCAAGGACCAAAACCGCGGCCCGCGTCAACGCCGGATGCCGGAGCAGCCACGCCAGCGCCCTGCACGCGCGCCAGTGTTGCGCGATCATCCGGCGGAACGTACGTTCCCATTCGTCGGCCGCTTCGGGCGACCACGGCCGCGAGGCAATCGGCGCGAGCGCCGCGGCGCCGCCGACCGCCCACGCCATCCCCTCGCCGGTGAACGGCTCGACGTAACCCGCGCTGTCGCCGAGCGCAAACAGCCGATGCCCCGCGACGCGCGCGCGCCGCCGCGTGAGAGGCGGCACGCCTCGCCAGACGAGCTCCGAAAAATTGATCGGCTCGAGCCCGCAGCTTTCAAGGATTTCGGCGACCGCGCCCGCCGGGCCGCGATCGCGAGTGCACGCCGGATCGACCGCCGCCCCGATATTCAGCCGGCCGTCTTCCAGCCTCACCAGCCCGGCGTAGCCGCATTCGCCGCACGCCATGTGAATCACGCCGGGGCGATAAAAGTCCGGCGCAACCGGCACAATCGCGCCAAGCCCCATCTTCGCCCCGGGCCGAATTGACGGCTTGCCCGCGGGATCGGCCGTGCGCCCCGCGAGCCCGTCGGCCGCGATCAAAACCGAGGCCTCGACTTCGACGGCCACGCCGTCCGACCGCAACCCGACGCGCCAGCAATCGGGCTTTGACTCAATCGGCAGCGCCTCGGTCCCGTCAAGGAATTCCGCGCCGGAGCGAACGGCCTCCAACGCCAGCTCCGCATCGAGCGCCGCGCGCGAAATCGCGACCGCCCGCACGAGCTTGAGCGAAGCGCGCCGCGTGCCGGCCGCGATGCAAAGCCGATCGAGCTCGACCGCGCCAAGCCGGCTCGCGACCGCTCCCAGGCCGACCGATTGCAGCGTCCCCAGCGCCGAGCCGTTCAGGCAGCAGCCGCAGGCCTTGTAGCGCGGGAACGATTTCTTGTCCACGAGCAGCACCGAGCGCCCCGCGCGAGCCAACAGGCAAGCCGATAGCGCGCCGGCCGGACCGGCGCCGACCACCAGCGCATCCCATCGCCGCCCCGCCGCGTTTTGAATCGTCGTCGTCATGTTCGCCGCCACTCCAGAAGCCATCGCCGCGGCCAGTGCCGGCGGATCGTCGCGCCCTCAAGCCCTGCCGCGCGCGCCATCCGGGCCGCCTCATCGACCGTGAACGCCGCGCGCACCGACCGAACGCCGTCCGCGTGAACGATCGGCGAGCGGCTCAGAATCCGCGTCCCGGCCCACGCCAGCCCGAGCCCGATCGCGTCGCGCGACAGGTCATCGACAAAAACAGCGCGCGCCGCCTCACCCATCGCGCGCAGCAGCCGGACCGCATCGCCGTCCTTGAGGTGATGCAGAAACAGCGCGCAAACAACGGCGTCAAAGCCCGGCGGGATTGGCTCGTCCAACGCGTCGAGTTTGAAAAACCGAACGCCCGGCGATCGCTCGCGCGCGTAACGCAACGCGACCTCACTGATGTCGCAGCCTGCCGCTTCGATCCGGATCCCGCGGCGTCGCCCGATGCGCAGCAGCTCGCGCGGCAGATCGCCGCCCCCGGTCGCGATGTCCAAAACCCTGAGCGGCCGCGCCTCATCGCGGGCCATTTCTTCGATCCCCGGCCAGATCGCACGCGCCACCAACGAGACGCGATTGATCCTCCCCAGCCCGGCAAGCGCCGCCATGTGGCGCCGCGCGCCAAGGCGCGGATCGTCCATTTCTTCGGCGACTCGGTGCCGACGGCTGAGGTGCATCGCAACACCGCCTCGAGGCGGGCTACGAACGCGGACCCGCCTTACCGATCAGGTTGAGAATCAAATCCTCAAACCGCCGCGCACACGAGTCGGCGCTGAAACCGCTCCGCACGCGCTCGAGGCCCGCCTCGCCCATGCGGCGCCGCAATTCGGCGTCGCCCGCGAGCTTCTCGATCGCCGCGCGCACCGCGCCGGCGTCGTCGCCATCGACGCGCAGCCCGCTCACGCCTTCCTCGATCGCGTCGGCCGTCCCCCCCGCGATGCCGCCGATGACCGGCGTCCCGCACGCGTTGGCCTCGAGGAACACAATGCCAAACCCCTCGGTGTCGCCGCCGACCGCGCGGTTCGTCTGGATGAATACGTCCGCACCACCATGATAACGCGGAAGCTGATCCTCGGCCAAATATCCGAGAAAACGGACGCGCTCGCCGAGGCCGAGTTCGGCGGCAAGCGCGCGCAGCGAAGCCTCGGCCGCCCCCGTGCCGCCGATGAGATAGACCCAGTTTTCCGGCAGCGAATGCGAAGCCGCGAGCGCACGCAAAACCTGGTCGATGCCCTTGCGCGGGATGAGGCGCGCGATGGTGATCAGCACGGTGCGGCCCTCGAACCCAAGCTCGCGGCGCAGCGCCTCACGGTCGGCCGGGGGATGGAATTTCTCCGTATCGACGAAGTTCGGCAGGATCCGGATGCGGTCGCCGGGCGGGTTGGCGAGCGCCTTCAGCCTGTCGGCGGTGAACCGGCTCACGACGATGTTCATCCGCGCGTTGCGCGCGGCGAGCCGCTGGCCCCGCGCAAGGTAACGCGCGATGGGGCCGCCGGCGATAAACGCCTCCTGCGTCAGCTCCTCGCCGTGAATGTAGTTGACGAACGGGATCGACGCGGGCAGCCGGCCCATGAGCCAGCCGATCCGGTAGATTGCGCCACAAACCACCAAATCGGGCTTGAACTCGTCCACGACGGCGCGGAACGCGCGCGTGACTTCCGGGAAGAACCGCGCCGCATCGATCAGGCGCGCCAGGCGCGGGAGGTCCTCGAAAACAAGCCGCAGCCGCCTGATCCGCCTGATCCGGTAGCCGCGCGAAATCGCGCGCGCGCTGGCGTCGGCCAGCGTCTCCGGCCGCGCATACAGCAACTCCGTGAGCACGGCGCTCTCGATCTTTTCCGATCGCGCAAGCAACTCGTCATACAAGCGCACCGCCCCGCCGTAATTCTGCGGATAGAAATACGGCGTGACCAGCAGCAGGCGGGGTTTGTGGCCGGCCGGTTCAGACATGGTCCAAAGCATAACTCACCGTCGCGCAAAAGCAAATGTTCTGAAACGGATATTTGATTTCATGAAATCCGCGCAAATCCGGTCAATCCGTACTGCTATCCGTCAGAATCTTGTTTTTCCGACAAGATTCTCGAAGTTCCCTGCGGCAAACACCCTGCATTCGTGAATTTTCGTGCTTATTTTAGTGTATTTCGTGTTTATCCGGGATTATTGGTTGCGGCTCCGCCGCGCCAAGTCATCCGCGCATGGAATCTGGAAATTTCACGGCAAACGCAACAACCGCCGCGGAACATCGACCACGTTTTGTTTAACGATTTGTGACCACGGCACAGCTTCTTCACGCGGAATCATCTGCGTCGCATACTGAACAAGCAGCCCCATGTTCCATGCGCACAGTAATGCCAACAGAATCATCTTGAAGCGTTTGTTCTTTTCATTAGATATTCGCGCGACGCCGAACGCGACAAGCGGCAGCGCGCTGATGAAGAACCGGTTGCCGAACGACGCGCCGGCCCACCACACCGACCAGCTCCCGACGAGCCACGCCTGGACGGCGAAGCCGATCAGCCCCGTCCACGCAAGCGCCCGATATGGTTTCTTGAGCGACATCGCGAGCCCGCCAAGGCCGATCGCGATCAGCGGGTGCCATGCCAGCGCGCCGTGATTGGAGCTGAACAACGCATCGAGGGCGTGCCGCGGCCATGGCGAGAAACCGCCGGCCGCGCTGTTGAGATACGGAAGCGGCCCCGAAAACCACGAGCCGTACAGAACCTTCCACGCCGCCAGCTGCGGAATGAATACAATAAACCCCGCAAGCGCCAGAGCGGCCCATTCGTAAATGCAAAATCGTCTTTGTTTAATGGCCAGCGCAACCGCAAGCACGATCGCCCACGACGCGTCCTGGAACCGGATTTCAACCACGAGCGCAAGCGCCACGCCGACGAGAGCCATCATCGCCATCGACGGCTTCGCCCACGCGCGCTCCACGGCCAGAACCGAAACGACCATCGCGAAAAAACTCACGCCGTGCGACATCGACCCGTGCGCGTACATGTAAAATCCAAGCGGCGTGGCCAGCACCAATCCGATCACGGCGCACCCCGCGCAGAACGCCTCGAAATCGCGCCGCAGCCGGCCGTACAGCAGCATCAGCCCGAACGCCGACCAGAAGAGCGTCGCGATCGCGACCGCCCATTCATACGCCCGCGAAACCCCGTCCGCCGGCCTTCCAAGAGCCTTCAGCGCACAGTGCGCGGCAATCACGAACGGCGACCACATGATCGACGACCCGACACCGAACCGGTTCGCAATCAACCCTGTCTTCGGGCTGACCGGCCCGGCGGCCTCGGCGATCGGCAGGTTCTGCATGCGCCCGAACTCGCGATACTCGTTGCCGAAATCCAGGTCGCCGCCGGCAAGGAGCGACCCGACATACGCGTAGTTGCCCACGCCGTCGATGCCGCGGATCGACGGCCGCAGCCCGACCGCGGCCAGCGCGACAAGCAGCGCCGCGAGCGCGATCCATTCGCGGCGGCAAGGCTTTGAAATTGCGGGCGTTTGCTGGGTCATGTTATAAGCGAGTGGCATCTGAATTCATGGAGTAGAGATACCCCGATGCGTGGATGGATTGCAAGCAGTCTCCTGATGATGGCGCTCCTGGCGCCCGGCGCCGACGCGCAAACCGCCTCTCCGGCGCTCAATATTTTCTACTCGGCCAAGCGCATGGGCAACCTTGATCCGTGCGGCTGCCACTCCTCGGCGCAGGGCGGCGTCGCCAACGAAGCGGCCGTCGTTTATCCCGAGCGCGGCAAGGGCCTGCCCGACGTGCGCGTCGATGCGGGCCAGTGGATGGCCCCCGCCAGCGGGACCGACCCCGTCTCGGCGATGCAGAGCCGCTACCTCCTCCTTGCGCTCGAAATGATGCACTACGACGCGCTGAATTTCACGCTCCAGGACGCGGTCCAGCGGCCCGCCTACTTCGCGTTCTTCGGGCGCCAGCACCCCCAGGCCGTCGAGCCGATCGTTTCGGCCAACGTCTTCCTGCGCGCCAAGCCGAACCAGCTCGCGTTCAAGCCCTACCGCATCGTGGAGCGCAAGCTCGCCGACGGCTCGGTCAAGCGCATCGGCATCACCGGCGTGACCGACGTCGCCGTGATGATGCTCGGCATGCAGCGGGTCGATCCGAAAACCAACAACGGCGCGCTGGCCCTCACCGATTCCTACGCCATCAAGGACCCGATCGAATCGATCCGGCCGGTAATCGCGGAGCTCAAGACCAAAACCGACCTGATCCTCGTCCTTCATGCTGGCAACTTCGACGGCGCGCAGCAGCTGATCCAGGCCGTGCAGGACATCACCTACGTCATCACCTCCGCCGGAACGAGCGACCCCTCGATTTACTTCACGATCAGCGGAGCGGTCATCATGCGCGTCCTCAACGCCTCCGGGCAGCAGATCGGCCTCACCACGCTGCGCCCGCGCAACGGGGCATGGGAATTCGAGAACCGCCCCGAAATGATCGAGGTCCGCGCGGCGCAGAACCCCGATCCCGCCCTTGCCAGGCTCGTCACCGAATACAACAAGATTTCCGGCAAGGACATCGCCACGACCGACACGAACCGCTCGCGGTCCTATGCCGGCGCGCACCGCTGCGCGCTGTGCCACGCGAAAATTTATCAGTCCTGGAAGGCCACATCGCACGCGCGCGCCATGGACCGGCTCATCGTCCGCGGCGAGCAGTTCGCCCCCGACCAGCTTCGCCGTTCCACGACCGGCTACGGCGAGCCCGGCGGTTTCGTTCACCCGCGGCTCACCCAGAGCCAGCTGCTGATGGGCGTGCAGTGCGAAGCCTGCCACGGCCCCTCCCTGGCGCACGCCGAGGCCGAAACCCGGATCAAGGGCGAGCTTGCCCCGGCCGACAAACCCGCGGCCAAGGCCGACGTCAAGAAGACGATGCCGCCCCGACAGGTCCCGGAAGCCACCTGCGTCAAGTGCCACGACGCCAAATTCAGCCCCAGATTCGACATGATGCGCGATTACGAAAGGGTGAAGCACTGACGATAAGAAAAGAGCGTGGATCGTGAATCGTGGAGCGTGAATCGCGTGAGGCGCGTCATGAGTGGCGATTCGCGGATCTTGTTTTGCTCTGCCATCCGTTTTTGTATTCACGATCCACGATTCACGATCCACGATTCACGAGAATGGACTCGATGCTGACTTTCTTCCTCTTTTATCTGTTCCTCCTTCCTTTGGAATACATTCAATACAAGATTCCCAAGGGACCGACGGGGCTGAATTATCAGACCCTGTCGCTGTTTTTCCTGTTGCTGTGGCTGCTGGTCGGCCAGCGCCGCAAGACGCCGTTCGGCACGGAAAACCGTTCCGTCACCTCGCCGCTCTCGATCCCGATCGTCCTGCTCCTCGCCTGGAACTTCTTCTGCCGCTGGTACGGCGGCACGCAATACTCGAAGATCGATTCCGTGCTGGACCCCACCTCGCAGAATTTCTCGCAGTTCCTTCAGTACATGAACGGCTTCCTCCTGTTCTGGATCGTGCTGAAGCTGTTCCACGACCGCAGATGGCTCAACTGGCTGCTGCTGGCGATCATGGCCAGCGCGCCACTGGTGTTCCGCGCGTTCCGCAGCGACTTTCGCGGCGGCGGCGGCGGATTTAAAAACGAGCTGCGCGGCCACGGCCCGTTTATTAATGTTGGCTCGAACGAGTTGGCCGCGTATTTCCTGTATGTCGGGCTGTTCTTCCTGATCTATTATCTCGGCACCCGCGACAAGGACATCGATACCCAATCTCATCCGAATCACGATGCCCCGCCCATGGTCCCGGCGGCCCTGCAGCGGCTCTTGTATCTCGGCACCGGCGGTTTGTTTGCTTACGGCGTTCTCTATTGCTATTCGCGCGGCGCATGGCTGGCATACGTGATCGGCATGAGCCTCGTCGGCGTGCTGCGCCACAGGTTTCTGCTGGTTATCCTCGCCGTCGCCGCCATCTCCGGGCCGTTGTGGCTGCCGCAGTCGGTCAGGGACCGCTACAACATGACCGAGAACGAGGAGGGCGAGCTCGAGTCCTCCGCGCAATCGCGCAAGGATTTCTGGGCCGACGCGATCAAGATGTGGAAGGAATCGCCGGTCATCGGCAACGGCATCGGCTCGTTCAAGGCGCGCGTCGGCATGGACACGCACGGCGTCTATCACCGCACGCTCGCCGAGCAGGGCGTCATCGGCTTTGCGTTCTTCATGTGGGTGTGGGGAACGATCCTCTACATGGCCGCGCGCCTGTGGCTCAAGGCACCCGTCGCCTCCGACCGGCAATTCGGGTTCGCGCTGATGATCGCGACCGTCGCACTCATGATCGCGAACATCTTCGGCGACCGCATCACGCACCTGCCGATGATCGGGCAGTACTATGTCCTCGTCGGGATCGGCGGCCGTCTCTACGCAAACATGATGGGCGTGGCCGCGCTCGACGACGAACCGGGCCAGGCGCACGAGGCCGCCGCGAAGGAGCCTGAATTCGCCGAAAAGGAACTGCGCCTCGTCCAGCCGGCGACGCCGGCCCAGGCGTTCGAGCCCGCGCCGCCCATCGCGCCCGGGCCCGCGACCGAGCTGAACGTCGTCGGCGGCCACGCCAAAGACATGAACGTCGTCCGCCGCCCCGAGTAATTCGCCATCCACCACGAATTAGATTCTTTCTCATTTCCCATTCGTTTGTTAGATTATTCCGTTAATACTGCTGGCGTCCCATCTCAGTCCTCAGCACTCAGGACTCAGGACTCAGCACTCAGCACTAAGGACTCTTACCATATGGCCCAGCCTTTCGTTGATCACGCCCGCATTTACGTCAAGGCCGGGGATGGCGGCGACGGCCACATCTCGTTCCGGCGGGAGAAGTATGTCCCGCACGGCGGTCCCGACGGCGGCGATGGCGGCAACGGCGGCAGCGTATGGCTCGAGGCCGACCGTACCCTCGTGACGCTCATCGACCTCAAGCTCAAGCCGAACCTGCGCGCCGAATCGGGCCGCGACGGCGGCGGCTCGCAGTGCTCGGGCAAGGGCGGCGAGGACCTCGTCGTGCGCGTGCCGGTCGGGACGCAGGTCGTGAGCGAAGACGGCGAGGAGCTCGCGGACCTTGTCCATCACGGCCAGCGCTGGTGCGCGGCGGCCGGCGGCAAGGGCGGCCTCGGCAACCAGCACTTCGCGACCTCGACGCACCAGACGCCGCGGCGGGCCTACCCCGGAACTCCCGGCGAAGAACGCGCGCTCATCCTCGAGCTCAAGCTGATCGCGCAGGCGGGCCTGATCGGCCTGCCCAACGCCGGCAAATCGACGCTGCTGGCGGCGCTCACCCACGCCACGCCGAAAATCGCGGCCTACCCGTTCACGACGCTGCACCCGAACCTGGGCGTCATGGAAATCGACACGATGCGCCGCGCAACGATCGCCGACATCCCGGGCCTCATTGAAGGCGCGTGGCAGGGCGCGGGCCTCGGCGACCGCTTCCTGCGCCACATCGAGCGCACCGGCCTCCTCGTGCACCTCATCGCGCCGCCGGAGGACCCCACCGGCGACATCGGCGCCGACACCGAGTCGCTCCTTTACGCGTGGCGGCTCGTGCGCAACGAGCTCGAGCACTACACCGAAAAGCTCGCGGCCAAGCCGGAGGTCACCGTCCTGAGCAAGATCGACCTGCTCGACGAGCCGACGCGCCACGCCTACCTCGACGCGCTTCGCAAACAGGGCCTCGACCCGATCGCGATCTCCGGCGTCTCCGGCGAAGGCATCGACGGCCTGAAGCGCGCCATCGGCGTCCGCCTCGATGAACTCGGCCTTTTCCCCGTGGAAGAAACGCCCCAAATCCAACCGGAAACCGCGCCATGATCGAAATCCCCGACATCCAGCACAGCGGCCGCACCGTCCAGCTCCGCAAGCTCGTGATCAAGCTCGGCTCCGCCGTCATCGCCGGCAAGGACCGCAAGCCCGACGAGGCCGCCCTCGCCGCGATCGCCGACTCGGTCGCGGCGCTGCGCAAGGCCGGCGTCGTAGTCATCCTCGTCAGCTCCGGCGCGATCGGCATGGGCCGCCAGGCGTTCCCCAAGTTCAAGGCGCGCACGATCCCCGACCGCCAGGCCCTTGCCTCGATCGGCCAGGTCGGCCTCATGCACGCATGGAATCACCTCTTCCTGGACCGCGGCCTGCGCGTGGCGCAGGTCCTGCTCACGCGCGGCGACATGGAAGACCGCCGCCGCTACCTGAACACGCGCTACACGCTCGAGCGGCTCACCGCCCTCGGCGCCGTGCCGATCATCAACGAGAACGACACGGTCACCGTCGATGAGCTCAAGTTCGGCGACAACGACGAGCTCTCGGCCGTCGTCGCGACCAAGATCGACGCCGACATGCTCGTCATCCTGAGCGTCGCGCCGGGCCTGCTCGAAAAGGATGCCGGCAAAAAAGGCGGCCTCACGGCACGCGTCATCCCGCTCGTCGAGCAGGTCGATGGGGACGTGCTCGGCAACGTCTCGAAGGAAAAATCATCGATCGGCCTCGGCGGCATGGGCAGCAAGCTCACGGCCGTCCGCATGGCCACGCAGGCCGGCGTCAACGTCGTCATCGCCGGCGGCAAGACCAAGGGCATCATCGAGCAGATCCTCTCCGGCAGGTTCACCGGCACCTACTTCGCGCCCGTTTGCGAGCGCCACATCAGCGGCCGCGGCCGCTGGCTGGCGTTCGGCCGCAAGCCGCACGGCAAAATCATCGTCGATTCCGGCGCGCGCGACGCGCTCGTCGTGCGCAAGAAAAGCCTCCTGCCGGCGGGCATCAAGAAGGTCGAGGGCGAATTCGACAGCGGCGACCTCGTCGAGGTCTGCGACCCCGAAGGCAACTCCTTCGCGCGCGGCCTCGTGAGCTACGACGCCGCCACGCTGACCAAGATCAAAGGCAAGAAAACCATCCAGATCCGCGAAATCCTCGGCGAGCTCGAATACGAAGAAGCCATCCATCGAGATAACCTGGTGGTGTGGTAAGGTTGGTAGGTCGGCTCTTCGAGCCGACTCTGGGATCCGGATTCGGGTCAAAGACCCGACCTACCCTCATTCCGCTCTCTGCGCGATTAAAAAACTCGCCTCCTCCCGCGTCAGCCCACTATCATGGTTTACAGTCCGATTTTTTTGCGGCAAGCTGTTCTCTCTGGAAACATGAAAACGTGTTTTCAGGTTCGGGCCGCCATACATACCCAGAGGAGAATCAAGATGATGCGGAAAAGCTTATGCGTGCTCGTGTTGCTGCTTGGCATGGTCGTGCGCTCCGGCGCCGCCGATTTCCCATGGTACGTCGAATATTCGATCCCCGAAGCCTCCGGCCGCCAGACCGGCGAGCCGTTCGCCCCGACCGCCCGCGTCGTGATCGAGGTCACCAACCCTCACGACTTCGCCGTCCCGCGCGCCGGCGTCATCGTCAAGCGCGACCAGCTCCCCGTCACCAACCTCTATGAGGACTGGGTCACGCCGGTCGATCCGAACCAGCCCGGCCAGGCCTCGCCCCCCAGCAAGGTCATCTGGGAGCAGGGCACCGTCCTCAAGGGCAAGGAAGAAAACGGCCACTATCTCGTCTATCAGGCCGACGACCTCGACAAGGACGGCCTGTGGGACGAGCTGTTCTTCCAGGTCGATATGAAGGCCCGCGAGACCAAGCCGATCGTCCTCTACTTCGGCGCCAACGAGCGCGGCCTGTTCGTCCACGAGACGCACGCCGAGATCGGCAGCTACGGCAAGCACCTCATCCCGTGGTGGGAATCCGAGTCGATGGGCTGGAAGCTGTGGTTCATCGACAGCGTCGATATGAACGGCAAGACGTTCCCGACGCTCAAGGCTTACGAGGAAGACCAGGAGAACGTTTCGGGCCACGTCTCGCCGAAGAAATATGGCAACGACATCATGTGGGTCTCCGCGACGTTCGGCGCCGGTGGCATCTGCGTCGTCGAGAACCCCTCCGACCCCGAGCACGTCGCCCGGCCGCGTTTCTCGGACGAGAACACGAGCCTCGTCGGCCAGCGCTTCATCGGCACGAACGTCGGCCGCGGCCCCGTGTTCGATTCCCGCGCCGCCTACGACGTCGTCGTCAACGGCCCGCTGCGCAGCACCGTCCGCATTTACACCTACAACTGGGGCACCACGCACGGCCGCTACGAGTGCGTGCAGGACTACACCGCCTACGCCAAGAAAAACTACACGACGTGCCACACGACATTCACGAAATTCACGCCCGACGACAACGACGTGGCGATGGGCGTCGGCATGCGCAAGATCATGAGCGAGTCCAGTTCGAGCCACACCGACAGCCTCGCGATCTCCGAGGGCAAGAATCTGGACATCTGGGACATCAACGCGATTCGCAAGCCGGGCAAGAAATACCTCATCGACTGGGAAGGCATCGCGATCGCCGTCAAGGACAGCCTCGGCTCGAAGTATCACAGCATGAAGACGCAGGACGGCAACCACCTGCTCTACTTCCCCGTGCCGGAAAACAGGAGCTTCGATTACATCATGCTCGCCGGCTGGAGCAAGGGCTACCAGGTCAAGAGCTCGGATGAATTCCACCAGTATGTGAAGGAAAACGTCGCCGCGTTCAACGAGCCGATGCAAGTCAAAATCGGCCAGCTCGAGACGATCGAGAAGAAGTAACGGGCCTCACCATCAATAAAACCGGCGGTTGCGTGACGCAGCCGCCGGTTTTGGTTTTGTATGGGTCCAATAAGTCCTATGAGTCTTACGTATTCTATGAATCAGCTTTCAAACCTGTTTTCATCTCTCATCTCTCATCTTTCATCATTCATCATTTCCTTAATCGCCCACGCGGCGCTTGCGGGTGGATTTAGCTGGCCGTGGAATTTCTCGTAGATCTCAACATCAAATCCCAGTTTCGCCAGGTCCGCCGGTTCCCAATTCGACCGGTGCCGCTGCAGCGGATTGTCGTCCAACTCGTCCTGATCCACGCCGCCCAGCGGCACGAACAGCACGATCCCGCAGCGCACGAGTTTCTGCAATCTCACGAGCAGGTTCAGCGCCCTTGCGCGCGAGAAATGCTCGAGCACGTCGATCATCAGCGCGATATCGATCTCATGGGGGAGCAGTTCCGCGACCGCGGCCTCGATCCGCATCGCCCGGATTTCGTGCGTTTGCGCGGCGCATTTCTTGTGCTGGAGCTGTTCCAGGTAAGGCGGAAACGCCTCGACCGAAACGAGATTTCGCCACGGGATGTCGAGCACCTGCCGCGCGATCGCCGACTCGCCGGGCCCGCTGCCGAGATCGACGCACGCGAGCCGCGACAGGTCGCCGAACCGCGCCGACAGCCGCCCGACCAGGTCCGCCCCCTGCTCAAACGAATACCCGCCGTGGTAATGCGTCTCGACGCGCCCCGCCGCCGGCGACCCCATTCGAAACCGCGCATACCAATCCACCGCGCGATTCAGCAGGTGATGTGTGGATGCCACGTTCGTGCTCGTGCTCGTGCTCGTAATCGTAATCGTAATCGATTATCGCCCCGAAAACTCGCCGCCATCGTCAATCGATGAAAAACCGCTTCACGTCCCAGAACGTGATGACCAGCATCAGCCCGATGAACAGGATCGTGAACGCCGTGTAAATCGGGTTCAGGATCTTCGGCGAAACCGGCCGCCGGATCACCGCCTCGATCACCGACAGCAGCAGGAACCCGCCGTCGAGCACCGGCAGCGGCAGCACGTTGAACATCAGCAGCGCCAGGTTGATGATGATGAACCAGTTGATCGACTGCCGCAGCCCCAGCGCGGCCTGCCGCGCCGACATCGTCGCCATCATGACCGGTCCGCCGACGCCTTCCTTGACATCCGTGAACGATGCCCGCTGGAAAAATTTGACCTGCAACACGACCAGATCGACCATCCGCACGGTCGTATAGACGGGCGCCATGTAGATCGCCTGCCAGACCGGCATCCCCGGATCCACGCGGATCGATTCAGGTTTGTATTCGACGCCGATCGTCCCATAACCCACGTTGATCGGGTCGTTCAGGACCTGAACCTTGAGGTCCATCGGCTTGCCCGCGCGCTCGATTTTGATATCGGCCGTCTTGTTGATGTGTTTGCTGATCGCGTCAATGAAGTCGTTGAATGAAAGGACCAGCGTGCCGTTGACGCTGAGGATCACGTCGCCGGTTTTCATCCCCGCCTTGTCCCCCGGCATCAGCGGGTGAACGTCGCCGGCGATCGGCGGGAACCAGAACTGCACCCCGAGCGTGGCCGTCGTGGACGGGTCCCGCGCGATCGACTTGATATCGAGGTCAAGCGGCTGCGGCAGCCCGGCCCGCGCGACCTTCACGTCCAGGTCGAATGGCTTGATCGGGGGCGTCCGCCCCGTGATGCGCTCCCACAGGCTCCAATTGTTTTTCTCGATGAACGCGGCCCTCACCGCCGCGTTGACGGACCCCGTCGTCGAGGTCGGCCTGTCGTTGATCGCCACGATGACGTCGCCGGACTGGATCCCCGCCACCGCCGCCGGCGTGCCCGGGATGACGTGATCGATCCGCGGCCGGTTCACCGGTTCCTTGTCGGACATCATGAGCAAAATCGCATAGGCGACCACCGCCGCCACGAAATTCATGAACACGCCGCCGCCGAACACGAGCAGTTTCGTGAACAGCCCCTTGTTGCGCAGCGCGAGCAGGTCGTCATACGACGATTCGGTGAGCGTCTTGTCCTTCTCCGCCTCGGCCAGCTCCTCCGGCGTGGCGTGCGGCGGTTTTTCGGCCTCGGCCTCGTCGGGCTCCTCGGCGACCATCCCCTTGAGCTTCACGAACCCGCCCACCGGCAGCCACCGGATCGAAAAATCGATCCCGCCCCACTTCCACGAATACATGCGCGGGCCCATGCCGATCGCGAACGACTCGACGCCGACGCCGCGGATCAGCGCGAACATCATGTGCCCGAATTCGTGCACAAACACCGCCAACCCGAACGTGACAATGATCGCGAACGCGCCGATCGCGTATGTCGAAAGCGTGTGCATCATGATCTGATTAAGTTCCTATCCGCGTAAGCTTCGTGTTCGTGCTCGTGCTCGTGTTCGTAATCGTAATCGTAATCGTCTTCCCAGCCGAAGCCTTGGCGAAGGCTGGAATCGAATCGCCTTCCGATCGTCAAATCCTGCTCACCACCTCGCGTCTTCCGCACCACTGCCGCGCCCACCTGTCCGCCGCGTGAATCGCGTTCAAATCGGCCGTTCCATCGGGCTGGTGCGCGTTCATCGCCGCCTCGATCAACTCCGGAATCCCCAAGAAACCGATCTCCCCGTCCAGGAACCGCGCCACCGCGATTTCGTTGGCCGCGTTGAGCACCGCCGGATACGTCCCGCCGAGCCGCACCGCCTCACGCGCAAACCCAAGGCACCGGAACACCTCGACGTCCGGCTGCTCGAACGTGAACGCGCCCAATTCCGCCAGATTAAGCGGCTTGAACCGCCTGTTCGGCAGGCGCTCCGGCCACGCCAGCACGTTCGCGATCGGCAGGTACATGTCCGTCACGCCCAACTGCGCCAGCATCGAGCCGTCCTCATACTCGATCATGCTGTGAATCACGCTTTGCGGGTGAATCACCACATCGATCTTATCGACCGCGACGCCGAACAAATGATGCGTCTCGATCACTTCGAACCCCTTGTTCATGAGCGTCGCCGAGTCGATCGTGATCTTGCGCCCCATGCGCCACGTCGGGTGGCACAGCGCCTCCTCGACGGTGACCGAGGCCAGTTCGGCGCGCGTCCTGCCGCGGAACGGCCCGCCGGACGCCGTCAAAATCAGCCGGCGCAGCGGCCAATCCTCGCGCCGGCCGGCCAGGCACTGAAACAGCGCGTTGTGTTCGCTGTCGATCGGTAGAATCCTGACGCCGCGCCGCCGCGCCGCATCCATCACCAGGTCGCCCGCCGCTACGAGCACTTCCTTGTTCGCGAGCGCCACCGTCACCCCGAGCTCGATCGCGCGCAACGTCGGCGAAAGCCCGGCATACCCCACCGTCGCGACGACGACCAGGTCCGGTTCGCAGGCATCAACGAGATCGATCAGGCCCTGCGGGCCGCGATGCACCGTCACGCCGTCCGGCGCCGCGACGTCGCCCCCCTTGCCGGCGATGCAGATCTGTTTCACGCCATATTCGGCGGCCTGCTCCGCGAGCCGCTTGACCGAGCCGTGCGCCGACAGCCCGACGACTTCAAAGCGGTCCGGATTATCCGCGATGACGAGAAGCGATTTTTCACCGATGGATCCGGTCGATCCAAGGATGCAGATGCGTTTGCGTTCTTGCGACATGCCGCAGGTATCGATCTCCTGCCAAAAGGCGTTCCCATGCGTTCCCTGCCGCAACACGGCATTATTCCCATCTTAAAGAACGCCCTCACCGCCGTCAAAGGTTTCGGTGAGGGTCGCGGATCGCGTATCGTCCGATAACTCCCTTCATTCCCATAACTCCCATTCTTCGCATTCCCCGCCCTCACCCTTGATTTTCCACCCTTCCCGCACCAATATTGCCGTTGGCCGAATTCTAATTCGAAAGTTTGCCGTCCATGACACTCCCCTTCTTCATCGCGTGGCGCTACCTGTTCACCAAGCAGCGCGAACCGCTCGAATGGTTTACAACCGCCGTCTCGCTTCTTGGCGTGGCGATCGGCGTCGGCACGATGATCGCCGTCGTCGGCGTCATGGACGGCCTGCAAAACAAAACCATCGAGGAAGTGCTGTCCTGGGTCGCGCAAATTGAAATCATGAATCCGGCATGGAGAGAGGCCGAGCCCGGCGCCGCGGTCTTGGAACGCATCAACACCGATCCGGAAGTGGCGCAGGCCGTCCCGGTCCTCAGGACTTCGGGCCTCATCTCGGTCGGCAGCGGGAACGAACGGTTTCAGTCCTGGATTTACATCTATGGGGTGGACCGTCTCGAGCAGGCCAGTATTCTGGGCATCCACATGAAGGAAGGCAGCCGGCGCCCGATCGAGTCCGGCGAAGTGATCGTTTCCGACAGCCTCACGACCAAATCCCTCATCGGCAGGGAGGTCGTGATCACGTCGGGACAAAGATTGAAAAAATCGATTTATCCGGTCTTCCCCTCGACTCGCCTGAAGGTCAGCGGCACGTTCACCGGCGCCGATCGCGAGTTCCAGAACCGCTGGGCGTTCATCGCCCCATCCGAGGCGCGCCGCCTCGCGATCCAGCCGGGCGGAATCTCTTACATCCACGTGAAGCTGCGCGATCCGATGAAGGCGAACGACGCCAAGGCCAGGCTCGCCACGGTGTTGCCGCCCCGGACCTTGATCAACACCTGGACGGAAGATTTCGAGCGGATGTTCACCGCCATGCGGGTCATGAAGGCGGGCATGCTGCTCGTGATGCTGATGACCATCGTGGTCGCCGCGCTCAATATCATCGGCACGCTGACGCTCATCATCGTTCAAAAGACGGCCGAGATCGGCATCATGAAGGCGATCGGCGCGACGGACAGGATGGTCGCGCGCATCTTCATGTATGAGGGGATGATCGTCGGCCTGGTCGGCGCGTTCCTGGGCGCGGCGATGGGATTGGGATTCCTCGCCATCGTCCAGCAATTCCACATCAAAATGCCCGCCGAATTATTCCACATGAAAACGATCCCGGTGGAAATTCACCTGTGGACGGTCCTGGCCTTGATGGCCGGCGCGATCGTCGTCTGCACCCTCGCCGCCACGCTCCCGGCCCGCCACGCCGCCAAACTCAGGCCCGTCGCCGCGTTGAGGTGCTAGAGCGCTTGCCGATAGTTGTCCGTTCGTGCTCGTGCTCGTAATCGTAATCGTAATCGTAATCGAACCAATCATCGAATCGCCAAACTTGGAACAATCTCGATTGGCGCATTGCCGGAGAACTTTTGTCAATCACTCTAATCCGAATTTTCGCGCTGAAAGCGCAAGAGAATTTAGCCTGGGGCGGAGCGCAGCGCAGCCCCAGGTTGTGAGTCGATGAAAACCGGAGCGCTGAAAGCGCGAAAGAAACCGATTTCTCTCGCGCCTTCAGCGCTCGCAACTGATTTGGATCGCTGTC
>JAJFUE010000175.1 GCA_021372575.1 bacterium
TGCGGCGGGCAGGTCAGGCAACCACCGTAGCCGCCGCAGCCGTATTGGCACTTCATCCGGACCCACTCGGCGGTCGGGACGGTGCGCGGATCGATGAGGCGGATTGCGACGGGCTTGCGCGCCAGGATGATTTCCTCGACCCGGGCCAGATCCGGTCTGGGTTTGCGTGCGCGTGCAGGCATGGACGATTCTCCCCGCCTCAATTCAAGCCTATCATATGGTTGATTGTGCATTGCTGGGAGAGCCGAAGCAAGCTGAAGCTTGAACTCCGAACCAATCGGCGAAATCGAAGAAGTTGTCAACGAGCGGTGAGGTAGTCCCTCGCTTACGCCTTGTCATTCTCCAAATTAATTGGCCCCAGCGGGGCTGGCGCCAGTCGCGGCCTGAATGCAATCATTTGCTCGAAAATATTTGGGGAATGACAAGCGATAAATCGCGGGGTTACGAGGAGTAGGTGCTTAATCATCGAGTGCTTGGGGGGAGACGCGAGCGCGTTCGCTCGTCTTTTTGCAAAAGGCTCCCGATTTATCGGTTCGACAAATGAACGCGACGGCGTGTTGTCGAACCGGTAAACCGGTTCTGTTGATGCGCGAGCTGACCGTGGGTTGAATCGCATAAACGGCGATTCAACCCACGGCTTTGGAGGTCGAACCGCTGTCGCGGTTCCTGATAGCAGTCATTTGGTTCCGGCTTGGTCAGGTTAGGATTCCAACCTTCGCCAGGGCTTCGGCTGGCAAGGCGAGCTCAGGACCGGACGCTACTGCAGGAAATCCAGCAGGCTGGGCTGGATGATCTGGCTCGCGGCGGTGAGGGTGGCTTCATAGACGTTCTGGGCCTTGGTGAGGTCGGTCATGGCCTCGGCGACGTCGATGTCCTCCAGGTCGCTGCGCAGGATCTCGAGGCTGTCCTGGATCGAGGACTGGCGGTCCTTGAGCTGCTCGAGCAGGTTGACGCGCGTGCCATTGCGCGCGCGCTCGTTGGAGACCTGCTCGCTGGCCGTGTCGAGCTCGTCAAGCTTGGCCTGGATCGTGTCGTAGTCGCCTTCGCTCAGCGCGGTGTTGATCGAGTTCATGAGGGCGAACAGGTCGATGCCGCCGCTAATGCCGACGCCCTGGAAGACGCGGTCGCCGGTGAGGTTCGTCGCGATGCGGTTACCCTGGCCGATCTCGATCTCCTGGGTCTGGCCGTCGCCGTTATAGGCGCCGGGGGGAGTCGTCGTGACGGAAACGACCATGCCGGCCGAGGGGGAGCCGGTGCCGTTCGCGACAGTGACCTCGACGCCGCCGAAACGGATCGCCTGGCCGGACGTGTAGCTTTGGTTCGAAGCGACGGCGAGGCCGGTCTGGACATCGACGACGTCGAACGCATTGGCGGCCGTGAAGCGGATTTCGTAGTCGTGGTCATTCATCGCGGTCGCATCGAGGACTTTGGAGGCGGCCGTCAGCGTGCCGGCGGTAACCGGCGCGCCGCCGGCGGCAACCGTTGCGTCGTTGAACGCGGGCTTGTCGGTCTGGTAGCCGCTGAAAATGTATTTGCCCTCGAACTGCGTATTGGCGATCTGGACCATTTCGCTGGTGAGGTTTGACAGCTCGATGCGGGCGGCCTCGCGCGTGGCCGCGGTGGAGGTGGCCTCGTTGCTTTCCTTGACGACCAGCTCCTTGGCGCGCCCGAGCAGGTCGGAAAGCTGGCCGGTGACGGTGTCGTAGGTATCGGCGACCGAAGTGGCATGCTCGATATTGTTGATGGTCTGCTTGGAGCGGGAAATGGAGCTCTTGAGATCGAGCACACGGGCGGCGCTGACCGGGTTATCGCTGATGCGGTTGATGCGCTTCTGCGTCGCCATGCGCTCCTGCGCGTTGATCAGGCTGTCCGAGTTGCGGAACACCTGGCGCCGGAGCTGGTTGAACATCGAGTTTTCGGTGACGCGCATGGCCGTAATCCTTTAGATCAATCCAATAATGGTCTGGAGCATTTCGTCGGTGACGCCGATGACCTTGCTGGCGGCCTCATAGGCCCGCTGGAACTGGATGAGGTTGGTGGCTTCCTCATCGAGCGAGACGCCGGAGACGGATTCGGCGAGGCCCTGAAGCTGTTGCTGCGCGGTCTCTTCCTGCTGCTGGAGACTGGTGGCGATGTTGACCTGCGTGCCGAGGCGCACGCGCATGTTGTTGTAATAGACTTCGTACGTCTGCGCGGGCGGATTGCCCATCGTCATCTGCGTGCCGAGTGCGATCATCGCGAGCGCGTTGCGGTTGTCGCCGGAGGCGCTGGTCGTGCCGGCGGCGACGGCACGCGGGTCGTTGACGACGGCGCTATTCAGGTCCATGCGGGCGCTCATGCCGCCGTAGGAATTGATGTCGAAGCTGTCGCCGACGGCCGGGGCCCCGCCCGTGAGCGTAAGCCGCATTCCGCCGAACTCGATGTTCTGGCCGGCCGCCCAGGCATTGCCGGTCGAGACGGTCGTGCCCAGTGTCTTGTCGATCACGTCGTAGCTCGTGGAGCTCGTGAAGCGGACCTCGTAGTCGTCGAACGTGAGCGCGCTCTCGTCGATAACCTGGCCGGAGACGGCGCTGACTGTGCCCTGGTTCGTCGATGAGAACGTCGCGCTTGCGGAGAGGCCGGTGAAGAGGTCGCGGCCGGTGACGCCGTCGAGGCCGTAGCCTGCGCGGTGGACGCTGTTGATGTCGCGCGCGAGGGTCGCGGCGAGGCGGTCGGTCTGGTCGAGGACGTCGCGGGCCTGGTCGTCGCGGGCGCGGATGAGCGCGCCGAGGCTCCCCTCGCCCAGGTCGCCGGCCAAGGAGCGCGTGCCGCCGAGGTCGTCGATGACGACGTTGCTCAGGCCGCTGTTCGTCGCGTCGGGGCTGAGCTGGAGCGTGACGGCGCTGGCGCCCTCGACGATCGGCACCGACCCGCAGAACAGCGTCATGACGCCGCTGCCGGTCGGGATGACGCGCACCGGGATGATCGAGGAAAGCTGGTTGATCAGGTTGTCGCGCTGGTCGAGGAGTTGGTTGATGCCGGTGTTCTGCTGGTTCTCGAGGGCCTGCGACTGCGGGCCGATGCGCTGGTTGAGCTCGGCGATCTGGGCCGTGATCGTGTTGACCTGCTCGACCTGCTGCTTGACCTGCTCGTCGAGCTGGGTGCGCAGCTGCGTGACCTGGTCCGAAACGCCGGAGAAGGACGCAAGGAGCTGCGTCGCGCGCGCAAGGAACGATTCGCGCTCGCTGGTCCCGTCGGGGCTCGCGGAGAGGTCCTGCAGCGAGTCAAAGAAATTGCGCAGCGAAACGGTCACGCCCGAGTCGTCGGTTTCGCCGACGGCGGTCTCGAGCTGCTGGAGCGCGGTCGATTGCGCGGAGCTCGAGCCGAGCTTGGAGTTGCTGGTGAGCAGGCGCGCGGAGACGAACTCGTCGCGCATGCGCTCGATGCCGGCCAGCCGGACCCCACCGTAGCTGAGGGTTTCCAGGACGGTGCGCTGGCGCGAATAGCCGGTCGTGTTCGCGTTGGAGATGTTGTTGCCGATCGTCTGCAGGCCGTTCTGCTGAACGTTGAGGGCCTGGCGGCCGGTGTTGAGGATGCCAAAGATAGAGCTCATGGGTCACTCCTACGCCTGCCGCGAGATGAACGCGGGGCCGCGGCCGGCCGCGCCGTAAGCCGAACAACCGCGCCCGGGACGATACACGGGGCCGACGGGGTCGGCCTGCTCGATGAGCCAGCGCGCGGCGTCGCCGATGAGGTCCAGGCCACGGCGCGCGGCGTGGCTGTTATGTTCGTTGAGTTTGCGGCAACGTTCGACCGCGTTGCGCAGCGCGGAGCCGGCCGCGGTCAGTCGGCGGCTCATGAGCGGATCGAGCTTGCCGGCGATGCGGGTGATCGTGAGCTCGGCGCCGCACAGGCCAAGGGCCGCGCCGATGCGCCGCGACAGGAGGCGCCGCGATTCATCGAGCGCCTTGACGCGCAGGACGAGCGTCTCCTTGCGCGAGACGATTTCGGCCAGCCGGTGGGCGGCCATCGCGCTGAGCGCCTCGCCCTCGACGGCAAGGAGTTCGGCCATCTCTCCGTAGATGGCTTCTTCCTGGCCGAGCAGGTCGATCAAGGCATCGAAGTTTTCGGTTGGTAACATGATGCGTCCTTGCGGGGCCGGCTGGCGGCCACCGTATCAGACGCCGGTGTGGATGCGGTTGGATCAGGATTGGCGGGTCGAGAACAACATCTCGTTCAGGGCCTCGTCAACCACCTTGCGCGCCAGCTTCTCGCTCTCGACGTAGTAGTTGCCGTCTTCGATCTGGCCGCGCAGCCCCTCGACCTTTTCCATGCGGACCTCGGGCAGGGCCTGGGCGGCTTCGTTGAGCCGGCGCAACTGCTGGGTCGAACTCAGGTCCACCTGGTCGGAGGCCTGGGCTTCCGGGGTCTCTTCGACCTCGCGGAAGCTGGGACCGGAAAGCGGGCCGGTCACCCCGAGCGGCGTGATCTGCTTGCGTCCCTGAATCTTCATGCTTGACTCACTTTGTAAGGCCGTTCACGACCGGCGAGCGTCACTTACACCGGTCATATGCCTTATCGGCGGTCGTGTCATGAATCATAACGCGATTCCCAATCTGCCGCAAAAATTTGTCCAACCGTAAAAACCGGCGTCCTCCTTTTTCCTTTTTTCATCCGTCGGATCGGTCGGATCCGCCGGATCTTTCCTCAAGTTCACTCGCCCGCCTGGCTGACTTTCCGCGCCGCGTCGGGCGACTGCATGATCTGGCGCACGAGGGCCTCGTGGAACCGCGGATCGCGCGGCAGGCCGCCCATTTCCGCCATCTGCTGGTCGAGCATCTCGACGTAGGTCTTGCCGCCGAGGCCGTCGCCGAGGATGCCGCCGTCGGGAACCGTCGCGCGCATCGCCTTGACCATCATCCCCATGAAGATCGTCTCGAACTGGGTGGCCACGGCCTCGGCGCGCTGCTTGGTGTCCGAAATATTCGACAGGCGATGGGCCGAGATCGGATCGGTGACGGTGTTGATGGGGAGGGTCATGAGATGTCGTCCTGGTGGTTCATGGGTCCTATGGGTCCTATGGGTCCTATGGGTCCTATGCGTCCTATGCGTCAGATCACTTAATCTCTAATTCTGCTTGCAGCGCGCCGGAGGACTTGATGGCTTGCAGGATCGAAATCAGGTCGCGGGGGGTGACGCCGATCGCGTTGAGCGAATTGACGACTTCGCCGAGGCTCACGCCTTCGGGGACGATCGCCAGTTCGCGGTCGCTGTCCTCGCCGGCCTTGACGGTGACGTTGGAGACGGCGACCGTCTCACCGCGGCGGCTGTAAGGCATCGGCTGGCTAACGTCGTTGGTCTGCTCGATCCGGATCATTAGGTTGCCGTGCGTGAGCGCGAGCGTCGAGATGCGGACGTCCTCGCCCATGACGACCGTGCCGGTGCGCTCGTCGATGATGATGCGCGCGGGCTGATCGGGGTGGACCGGCAGCCGCTCGACCTCGGCCATGAACGAGGCGAGGTTCGTCGAGAAATTCGCCGGCACGGTGACGCTGACGGCGCCCGAGTCCGCCGGCGAGGCAATATTCGTGTTGAAATTGGTGTTGATCGCGGTCGCAATGCGCTGAGCGGTGGTGAAGTCGGGATTGTTCAGCACGAGGTTGACCGATTTGCGGCCGGCGAGGACGGTCGGTGGCGCGACTTCAACCAGCGCGCCGCCGGGAACCTTGCCCGCCGTCGGGTGGTTCTTACTCGTCGAGGTCCCGCCGCCCTGGGCCGAATAACCGCCGGTCGAAACCGCGCCCTGCGCGACGGCATAAACCTGGCCGTCGGGGCCCTTGAGCGGCGTCATGAGGAGCGTGCCCCCGAGGAGGCTGTCGGCATCGCCGACCGTGCTGACCGCGACATCGAGCCGCGAACCGGGGCGCGCGAACGGCTGCAGGTCGGCCGTGACGATCACCGCGGCGCAGTTATCGACGCGGATCGTGTCGGGGTCGATCGTGACGCCGTTGCGCTTGAGGAACGCCGCGAGCGACTGGACGGTGAATTTGGTCGAGGTGCCGTCGCCGGTGCCGTTGAGGCCGACCACAAGGCCGTAGCCGATGAGCTGGTTGGCGCGGATGCCCTCGACGCGCGTGACGTCCTTGATCCGGATCGCCAGCGTCGGCGCGGCCATGATCACCCCAAGCATCACCGCCATCGCCGCGAATCGAAGAACTTTCTTGGTATCTTTCATTTTTTCATCTTTCATCTTTCATCATTCATCATTTCTCAGAACGGCCACACCCAATCGAAGACCCGCGTGGCCCAACCGGGGTGCTGGTTGTCGGTCACGATACCGCTGCCGTTGAACTCGATGTGGGCGTCGGCGATGCGCTCGGCGCCGACGGCGTTGTTGACGTCGAGGTCGGCCGGGCGAACGATGCCCTGAACCGTGAGGACGCTCGCTTCGTTGTTAAGCGTCACGGTCTGCGTGCCGTAGATCCTGAGATTGCCGTTGGCCATCACTTCGGTGACGATGGCCGAGACGGTCGCGACCAGGGTATCGGTGCGGTTGGTCGAGCCTTCGCCCTTGAAGCTGCGGTCGGAGCTGGCGTCGATCAGGTTGACGGGGTCCCACGTGGCGGTGCCGCGCGTGCCGCCGCCGGCCTTGGTGTAATCGGTGAGCTTGTTGACGTCGTCCTCGAGGCCGAGGAAATACTTGATCTTGGCGCTGATCGAGGCCTTGCGGCTCGTGTCGGTGTTGGCGGCCTTCGTGCCGGCGGTCTTCTGGTTGATGCGCACGAGGACGATGTCGCCGCGGCGGCTGGCCTTGTCGTCGCTGAACTGGTTGACCGAGCTGGCGCTCCACAGCGAGCCGTCGGACGGGGGCGCCGGCTTCCATGTCGCCATCGCCGCCGGCTGCACGGGAGTCTGCGCGGCCGGGACCGGATGCGGCTCATAGGCTTTTTTGACGGGCGCGCAGGCGCTCGTCATAATGATAATGGAAATGAGAATCGTATTTTTCATTAGAATATCACCTGCACCTCATCAGCCGAGATGACGCGGGCATAGACCTCGCGCTTGGACTGGACGTTCTGGACCTTGATCACTTGGCCGCGCGCGCCGGGTTCGCTCGTGATGCCCGACGTGACGATCGAGATCGGACCGCGCGCAAGCTTCATCGTCACCGCCTGGCCGCGCTTCACGATTTTCGGAATCTCGATCATCTGCTCGGTGATCCAGCGGCCGGGCCGGATTTCCTGCTTCGCAACCGTGCCGACGACGGACTGCGGATCATCGACCGCGCCGCGATCGAACTCGCTCAGGCGGCCGGTCAGCTGCCTGACGTCGTTGGCCGTGATTTCCTCGCCGCGGCGAATCATGCGCGTGACCTGCACGCCTCGCACTTCGCGGTCGAGCCGGACGCCGCCGCTGAACTTGCGCAGCACGCGGCCGTCGGCCGCCGTCACGGTCGCGACATACGGAACCGTGCCGGTGCCGCGCGTCGGCATGCGGAAATCGAATTTCGCGTCCCAGCCGCCCGCCGGCAGCTTGAGGGCGCTCGGCAGGCTGGCCTTGTCGAGGACCACGCCTTCCGTGCCTTCGGGAAGCGACGCGCGGAGCTGGTCGTAAAGCATCGATTCGATCGCCGAACGGGGCGAGCCGTCCTGCCGCACCAAGGCCAGCACCTGCGCGACCTGCGGATCGGCCGCGGCCGTTTGGATCGGTTCAGTTTTTTTCGCAATCGCCTGCGCCTGCTCGATCGGCCGGATCACGCTCAGCTTCACCGCGGGAACCGCCGGCACCGACGACGGCGGCGGCGGCAGCGGCAACTCGACCGCGTCCTCATTCTGAACCATCGGAAGATTGACCGGCGGCCCGGCGAGAGCCAGCAGCGAGCAACCTGCGACTGCGGCGAAAATGATTGCGAGTGTGGTTTTCATGTTCGAGGCCTGTTTCGATTCAAACGATTACGATTACGATTACGAGCACGAGCACGAAGATTCCATTAACGTTTGAGCTGGGACGCAGTCTGCATCATTTCGTCGGCGGCGGTGATCGCCTTGGAGCTGACCTCGTAGGCGCGCTGGGCGACGATCATGTTGACCAACTCCTCGACGACGCTGACGTTGCTCATTTCAAGGTAACCCTGGCGTAGCGTGCCGAAGCCCGAGACGCCGGGCGTGTTCGTTTGGACCGTCCCCGAGGACTGCGTTTCGGAGAACAGGTTCTGGCCGATCGGGGCCAGACCGCCGGGGTTTGCGAACCGCGCCAGCGTGATGTTGCCGATCGTCGAAGCCTGGCCGTTCTGGATGACCGAGACGGTGCCGTCGGTCGCGATGGTGAGGTCCTCGACTTTCACGTCGGAGGGGATCGTGATGGCCGGGTTGAGCAGCTCACCGCTGTTGGTGACGATGCGGCCCTGGCTGTCGAGCTTGAACGAGCCGTCACGCGTGTAGGCGTTGGTGC
>JAJFUE010000179.1 GCA_021372575.1 bacterium
CTGCTTTACGATGCCGACGAAGCCGGCCAGAAGGCGGCCTTCCGCGGGACGGAGATGCTGCTGCGGCAGGGGATCGAGGTCACGACGGTCCTGCTGCCGGAGGGCGAGGACCCGGACTCGTTTTTAGAGGCGCAGGGGACGGCGGCGATGCGGGAGCGGCTGGCCGAGGCGACGCCGGCGATCGACCATTTTACCGAAATCGTCGCGGGGAGCGTCAATCTGTCGCGGCCAGAGGGCCAGGCTGATGCGGTTGGGCGGTTGGCGCCGTTGCTTTTGGCGATTCAGGACCCGGCGCTCCGGGACGGTTACATCAGCCGGACGGCCGGGCGGCTCGGTTTGCACTCCGAAACGGTGGCCGCGGCGCTGACGCGGAGGCGTGCGAGGCCGTTTTCGGATCAGAGAAAACCTGAAATCGAGTCGCGACAAGGGTCTGTGGAGGATTCGGCGTCGCGCTCGGAACAAAATTTGCTGTATTTACTGTTGAATGCGAAGGAGCCCTGGGGTTATTTGGGGCAAATCAACCCCGAATGGTTTGAGAATCAGGTTTTACGTGGATTATACGACCAATTTGCACGTGCCTGGATGGATGTGCGTGAAGGAGCGGAACCACCGGTTGACCCGTTCGCCTTTTGTGCCGATGAAGTGCAGAGCCAATGGCTGAGCCGGATCCTGTGCCTCCCGATGAGGCAGTTCGGCGGCGAAATCGAAACCGCCCCAACAGCCGAAGCCCTGCAATTTCAATTACATAAGCTACAGAAGGCGGCTTCACGACAAAAGGATCGGCAATTGAAGGAAGACCTGAAAATGATCCTTTCTCAAAATCCGATCGGTCAGGGTCAGCTGGCCTCAATCGACCAATTGCACAGGGAGGCGATTGAGCGGCACGAAAAGTTCATGGCGCGGATGGGGCAGAAAAAAAGCTAACTTTGCCCCCCCGTGGCGCGTCCTTATTGAAGGATGGAGTGCGCGCCATGAGAATTCGTTTGCGTTTTGGTCGCCGGATTTTCTAAAATGTTGTGTTTATTCACCCCGGACCAGTGTTTTGGGCCGGGATGGAACTTGAAATCAAAAAGAGGATTCAATCACAATGATGACTGATCCCACGGGCGAAAAATTCAGTTTTGACGAAATTATCGAGCTAGGCAAAGAGAAGGGGCGGCTGACGTTCGAGGAAATCAACAAGCGGCTGCCGACCGATATCACGACGGGCGAAATGGAAGTTCTTTTCGAAGAGTTGGAACAGTTGGACATCACGGTTCTGGACGAAGAGCCGGAAGCGGAAGAGGTCGAAGAAGCGGCCAAGGAAGAGCGCGAAGAAGGGCTCGACGACCAGGCCACGGCCGATACCGAAGAGGCCAAAATCGATGACCCGGTGCGTCTGTACCTGATGGAAATGGGCAAGGTCCCGCTGCTGACGCGCGACGAGGAAGTGGCGCTGGCCAAGCAGATCGAGCACGGCCGGCACATGATCACGAAGGCGATTTCGCGCGCCTCGGTCACGGCCGAGGAAATCAAGCTGATCCGCCAGAAGGTCGAGCTCAACCAGGTCAACCTGAACGATTTGCTGCGGACGAACGTCGATGAGTCGAACCCCGACGAGCGGGCGAAGATGGCGAAGAACGTTACCGAGGCGCTCGACAAGGTCAGCAAGCTCTACGACGAGATCAATGAAGGCCTCGAGATTCTCGACGACGCCGACGTAAGCGGCGAGGATCCCAAGAAGATCATGGAGAAGATCGAGACCAAGCGGCAGGCGATCTTCGAATCGCTCATCGAACTGAACCTGAACTACTCGATCATCGAGCAGATCGCTGCGAAAATCCGCACGGTCTTCACGCGCATCGACGAGGCGAACCAGGAAATCCATTCGGTGATCATGCGCACCACGCTCTCCGAGGACGAGCTGCGCAAGATCGTGAAAAGGACGAAGCGGAACTCGCCGGAGGCGCGGACGCTGCAGCGCAAGTACGGGTTTAATCTGGATGAGTTCATCAAGATGGACAAGCTCGTGCGCAACGCGCAGAAGACGATCAAGCGCATGGAGAAGGAAGTCGGCAACAGCTACGAGGAGCTGCAGGAGATTATTCGGAATATCGACGTCGGCGAGCGGCAGGCCCATGACGCGAAGATGAAGGTCGTCGAGGCGAACCTGCGGCTCGTTGTGTCGATCGCGAAGAAATACACGAACCGCGGGCTTCAGTTCCTGGACCTGATCCAGGAAGGGAATATTGGTCTGATGCGCGCGGTCGATAAGTTCGAGTACCAGCGCGGCTACAAGTTCTCGACGTATGCGACGTGGTGGATCCGGCAGGCGGTGACGCGCGCCATCGCCGACCAGGCCCGCACGATCCGCATCCCGGTGCACATGATCGAGACGATCAACAAGCTGTCGCGCGTGAGCCGGTTCCTTGTGCAGGAGCTCGGGCGCGAGCCGTCGCCGGAAGAGATCGCGTCGAAGATGGAGATGCCGGTCGAGAAGATCCGCCGGGTGTTCAAGATCGCACAGCAGCCGATCAGTTTGGAAACGCCGATCGGCGAGGACGGCGATTCGCATTTTGGGGATTTCATCGAGGACCAGGACGCCACGAGCCCGGTGGCCGCGACGGCGTACCGGCTGATGCAGGAGAAGATCGAGGACGTGCTGTCCACGTTGACGGAGCGCGAGGAAAAGGTCCTGCGGTTGCGGTTCGGCATCGGCGGCAACGACTTCCCGCGCACGCTGGAGGAAGTCGGGACGATCTTCAACGTGACGCGCGAACGCGTCCGCCAGATCGAGACGAAGGCGCTGAACAAGCTGCGCCACCCGAGCCGGCGGAAAAAGCTGATCGAGTTCATGGAGTAGTTTCGAAAAACAAACTTGAACGCAAGGCCCCGATCAAACGATCGGGGCCGATTTTTATTGAGCAAACTGAAGTTTGAACTCCGAACAGGAATTCCGTCCTCTCTCGCATGCTGTCGGAGTTCCTGTTCGGAGTTCAGACTTCAGGTTGCTCTAAATTACATCTCTGCGTCATCCCATCCCTTTCCATAGTCGTCGATTTTATACTCTCTCCAAATCTCCAGCGCCCTCTTTTCACCCACACGCTTCAGGTATTCCTCCGCGCTCGAATACGGCCATTCCTGCCATTTCCTTGTATATTGATGATGCACCGGCTGATGGAGCACATAATTCATCGTCGCCCAAAAATGCCGGTCGGAACGGATCGCGCGATCAACCGCATTGTACCACACTTTCCGTCCCCGGGTGTTTTCTTCCCCATTCCAGGAAAACGATGTCCGCCCATGTAATTCACCCAGTTCGTATAGCGTTGCTTTCACATTCTCCGCTCGAATCAATGCATGATAATGATTCGGCAAAACGCACCACGCATAAAGATGATCCGATCGTTTTTCAAAAACAGCCAATAGCTCGGTTTCGAATGTATCCATCCGTTCCGGTGAATGGCCAATGTAAGATTCGTGCTCATAGCATGCGGCGCTGATATGGTAATTGCGAACTCCCCGATCTTCATGAGGCGGGCTATGCATCGGCAGTCTTTTAATCCGCCGATTGACCATAATCTTCGCCCTGATTTCAGGTGTTAATTTTCGCCATTCGTACATGGCCGTACAATTACAAAACGGCTTATAAACCGCAAACTAAAGTTTGAACTCCGAACAAGAATTCCATCCTCGTTTCGTTCGGTGTCGGAGTTCCTGTTCGGAGTTCAAACTTCAGTTTGCTGGCAATCCAAATCCAGATTGTCGGGTTTCGCGGCATTCGTTAGAATCCCTCATGGCCTTGGCCGCGGAACCACTCTCTGGTGTTTCTCAGCCCCGTTCGAATGCTTTTGCAGTCGTGTGCGCGTGGGGTTTGGCCGTGCTCGTATTGGGGCTGTATCTCGCCACCGCCGCGCCGAATCCGTGGTGGGGCGATGGGTGCGAACTGGCCAGCGCGGCGGTGGTGCTGGGGGTTCCGCACCCGACCGGGTATCCGTTGTATGTGGTGGTCGCGCATGTTTTTATCAAGTTGATGGGCTTCGTTGAGCCCGGGCGCGCGACGACGATTTTGGATGCGGTGCTGCTTGCGGTGGCGTGCGGGATGACGGCGCTGCTGCTGCGGCGCGTGATCGGTTCGAAATCAACTGCGTCATTGTTGATCGCGGCGGGGCTTGCGGCACTGATCGCGATCTCGCGCACGGTGTGGGACCATGCAACCGTCACCGAGGTGTATCCGCTTACTTACTTCATGTGCATCGCGGTGCTGCTGGTCGTGTGGACCGATCCGGCAAAACCACCGGGGATCGGTCGCGCGGCGCTTCTGGGCGGGCTGGTCGGGCTCGCGTCGCTGAATCATTATTCGATCATTGCGTATTTCCCGCTTACGGGGCTGATCGTTCTCGAATGGACTTGGCGCAGGAAATGGGGCGTGAAGCTTGCGTACTGCGCGACGACGATCGCGTGCTGGCTCGTGATGCTGAGCGGGTATTTGTATCTGCCGCTGCGCGCGCGGGTGAACCCTCCGCTCAATTGGGGCAACCCCGACACGCTCGCGCGCATCAAGTGGGTGCTGACGGGCGGCCAGTTCGGCGTGACGAACAAGCTCATCTGGGAAGGCGGGCCGGCGCACGGCACGCTGCGCTGGTTGCAGTGGTGGGGCGAACAGTGGCTTCCCGGCTCGCACGGGGCGCTGACCGCCGCGCTCGGCGTCGTCGTGATCGCGCCGGCGGTCATCGGATTGCTGATGCTTGCGCGGCGGCGGCCGGCGATGGGGTCGGGTTTGTTGATGGTCCTCGTGGCGACGATTTGTTTTTCGATCTATTACCATATCGTCGATATTGGGTCGTATTTCCTGCCGGCGTTGCCGGTGTTCGCGATCGGGTGGATCGAATTCGGCCGCGCGGCGATCGGCCGTCGCATTCGGTTGATGCCGAATCTGGCAGCCGCGATGCCGCTGGTGCTGGCCGTTTTGATCGCGGCGGCGCGTTACGGCGAAATGGACAAGTCGAGCGACGTCACGCCGGTCGCGTATGGCACGGCCGTCTTCAACGCGTTGCCGCGGGATTCGATCCTGCTGGTGCGCGGCGATTACCCGATCTTCTCGCTGTGGTATCAGCAGATGGCGCTGGGCAAGCGGCCGGACGTGGTCGTGCTCGGGACAAACTTCCTGAACGAGGCCTGGTATCAGCGCTACTTCGAGGCGGCGGGCCGTCCGCGCGTTCCGTTCAGGGTGAAGGAGCCCGTCGAGTTTCCGACGCGCTACGAGTTCGACCTCATGGTGATGCGCGACTTCGTGATGCCGTGCTTTGCGGCGGGGAAAAGGGTTTTCATCGCGTATCCCGACGAGGTGCTGGACAACTTTTTCAGTCCGACGTTCGTGACGGTGCTTCCGCCGGGCAAGCTGTATCGGGAGGTTGTGCAAACGGCGACGTTGCTTCCCGATCCGTGGCTCGCGGAACTGCATCCGAACCCGGGGCTGGCCGCGATGAGCCGCGACGAGGTCGAAGCGCAGTTCAGGAGATTTTTCTTGAAGGTGTTCGAGAAGGATCAACGCCCGTAAAGCGCGGCGTGGATCGCGCGGACGGTTTTCGCGAGGCGCGGCCCGGGGACGAGGAGGTCGTCGCCGCCGATCACGCGGATGCGCTTGTCGGTCACGGCGGGCAGCGAGCTCATGGAGTCCCAGTCCCTGGCGAGTTGATCGCGCGCCGTGTCGGAAACCGTCTCGCCGCGCAGTTCCAGGATGATTTCGGGGCGGCGCGCCACGAGGCTTTCGCGAGAGATTTCGCCGTAAGCGCGCGGCATGTCGCCGAAGGCATTGCGGCCGCCGGCGAGCTTGAGGGCTTCGCCGAGAAAACTGCGGTCCGAAGCGGTGAGCACGCCGGCCATCGATCCGGGCTGGCGATCGACGCTCATGAACACGAGGGGCCGTTTGGCGGCCGGGATCGCATCGACGCGGTGTTTCAGGCTGTTCAGATCGCGGCGCATGGCCGTGGTCAGCGAGGTTGCCTTGTCCATGCGCCCGAGCAGTGTCCCGAGCTTCGCGATGTCGCGCTCGATGGTGGCGATGCTGTCCATGTGGACCTCGGCCACGGCGATTCCGCGCGCCGCGGCGAACGACCTGATTGCCGGCGTTGCGAATTGCATCACAATGAGGTCGGGCTTCAAGGCGCTGATCGTCTCGAGGCGGGGATTGGCCGGGCCGCCGACCCTGCGCAGTTTCGCGGCCTCCGGCGGGTAGTTGCAGAAGTCGCTCACGCCGACGAGGCGGTCCTGTGCGCCGAGCGCGTAAACGGTCTCGGTGACGTTTGGGCCGATGGAAATGATGCGTTTGTAAACCGGCCCGGCCGCGGCGGAAACCAATGCAATGAGCGCGAGCAGCGCGGGCAACACGGCGAAGAGCGGCTGGAGGCGGTGGTTATTCAGGTTCATCAAGTGATGGGCTCGCGGTTGTGAGGTTCGGGCAATCAGCCCATGAAGCATGCGATTATAATCCGGCAAGCGAATTATTTGAACAGGAGGATACGGAGAAAACGGAGAAGGAAAATATGTGTTATCCCTGATTTTTTCCTGTTGAAAAAAATCGGCCGCCGGTTCGTGGGGAACCGGCGGCTTGCATGGGTTCAGGTTGTTTGTCACTTGTTGGCGGAGCGCACCGTGCCGTCGGGGTTGAGCAGGTCGGCGGGTGTGAGCCGCTCGCGCTTGATGATGTTGATCGACTGGTTCGGCACCGACTCCAGGGGATCCTTCGAAACGAGGAACATCGTGCCGCCGATCATGATGGTTTCGCCGTGCTCGAGCTTGCGCCATGTTTCGGCGTAATTGGTGACTTCCTGGCGTTTTTCCTTGATCCACTTTTCGTAGTTCTCGTTGGTGACCTGGCGCTTGTCGATGCCCTTGAGCATTTCCATGTAGATCGTATAGATCTGCTCGTCGAGCTGTTTGGCGGCTTCCGTGAATTTCTCGCGGTATTCGTCGCCGGTCGATTTTGCCGCCGGGTCCGTCAGGCTTTCGAAATCCTTTTGCGGGTCGAAGGTCTCGCGCAGCAAGCTGATCTGCTGACCGGGGGCCGGGGCGCCCAGGGAGCCAAACCCGCCGCCGCCGGGTCCCATCATCATCATTCCGCCGCCGCCGCCGCCCATGTCGGGGTTCTCGCCTTCGATGCCGCCGCCGCTCGGAATGTAAGAGGTCCGGAACTGGTTCATGTTGCCGGGCTGATTCATTTGCTGCGACTGCCTGATGGTTTCGCTGCGCAGCATTTGCGGGGTCATGCCGGAAATTTGAGAGATCAATTGCTGTTGCTGCGGCTGCATCTGAAGGCCGCCGCTCGGCGGGAGCGTTTCGAGAAGGGTCTTGTCCTGGCCCCTGAGCAGGTTGCGCGCGCAGTAATACTGCCAGAGGACAAGCTGGTCGTAGTAGAAGGTCCACTCAGCCGCGGCCTTCGGGTCGAAGGCGCCCACGTTGAGCGGTTGCGGGACGTTGTTGGGCATGTTGACCACGTTGCCGCCGCCGCCACCGCCCAATTCCCGGTTTTCGGGATTTTCGGCATCGCCGCCTTCCATGCTGGCGCCGCCGCCGCCGCCCATTTCCTGGGGCTCATCGCTGCGGTTCTGAGGTTGCGGCGGGGCTTGGGTCTGCTGCTGACCGGGGCCGCCGAACTGAGGTGGGCCGCCGGGCTGGAAACCCTGCGGGGGCATCTGGGACGTCTGAGGTTGCGGCGTCGTGGGTTGAGTCTGTTGCTGCTGCTGAGGAGGGGGCATCGTGCCGGGCGCGGGGGTGGTTGGCTGCGGACCCGCCTGATACTCCTGCAGCGCGGTCGTCGGGAGGTTATTGGCAGCCTGATAGAACATGGTGAGCTGCGCAATGATCCAGCGCTTGTTGTCGGCCCACTCGTTGAGCTTGACGGGAACGCGCGTGATCACGCCGTCGTCAGGGACGCGCGCGTCCGGCTGGACGGTGCCGGTGTAAAAGAACGTGTAATAGGTTTTGGGTTGGTTGATCGACTCGATTTTCCCGTCCCAGCTATAGACGGTGGGATGCGGATCCTTGGGTGAAATGGTGCTGACATCAACCTTGGCGTTTGTCGGCGTCAGGCCGGGAGCCGATTGTGCATTGGCGACGCCAATCAGCGTCATCGCCGCAAGAAAGGTCCATCCCGCCCGGCGAATCCTGCCATCGTTTCGTGTTCTCATGGATCCTCGCTCCTGACTTCAAAGGCGCTCTGCCCCGGGCCATATTAGGCAACGAACACGGGCGATTCACAAGGATTTTTAAACCGTTGTCAATACTTTTGATATCGTGGCTCGCCCGAGAAGGCGCCACCGGCTTCGGCGAGGTGTTTTTTTTCGTTTTGGATCCTCTCCGCCGAATACTACATCATTATATAACAAAGGGGGCGCAACGTCAGCGGTTGGGTGGGGCGGGAATGGGAGTTATGGGAAGAATGGGATTTATGGGATTCAGTTAATTGACTTATCGTGGGCCATCCTTTGGCGGGGATTGCGATGTTTTGTCGGCGGATGAAGGGGGGGAAATCGGCCGGCGGAAACGGTCGCCGATGCGGTGGCTGTCGAGCTGGCCGTTGTTCGCGAAGTCCATCAGTTGCCGGCGGTATTTCTCGGCTGCTGCGAACTGCTTCTGGTTCACGAGCTCGTCGATCAGGTCGGCGTAGGTGGTTTCGGAGAACCCTTTGAGTGCGGGCCATTCGGTGACGGCGCGCAGCCAGGCCTCGATGGCTTTGTCGCGCATCCCGAGGTTGCGGTAGCAAAGGCCGATCTCGCGCAGCGCCGGCTCGGACTGGATCCAGCCCGGGTATTTGCGGTGGATCTTGTCGTTGGCGTCGATGCATTGCGCCCAGCGGCTGGTGCGGAAGAAGTCGTTCGCCTGGTTGTAAAGCACGGCGGCCTCGGTCGTCGGCGCGTCGATGTAACGGTCTTCACCTAAGATGATGCGCCTGCCCACGACTTGTGGCGAGGTAGCGATCGGCGCGACTTCGACCGAGCTGACCGTTACGGCGCTGCCGAGAGCGGGGCCGATGCCGATTCGCGAGATCACGTCGGCGTAGTTGCCGAAGGCTTCGTGGTGCAGCTGGCCGTCAACGAGTACGCGCATGCGGTCGGGCAGGATGTCCCACTGGATGTTGTGCCACATATTTGGCGTGACGAAGCCTTTGCCCGCAACACCGGTCTGGCTGATCGTGTTCAGATCGTGCACCCGTAGCTGCGATTGATCGACTTCCCAATTGAAGATCAATTCGCCCCAGCCGAAGCCGCCGTAATAGACGCGGATGTTGGTCGAGTCGGTCTTGGCGCGCATGCGGATCGAGAGCGGGGGCTGGAAAAGGAGGCGCGTGGTCAGCCGAGGGCAATCGGCGAGTTGGTCGGCGGTGATGATCGCGTTGCCATCCTCTTTTTGAACGCGCGCGCCGTTGAATGCGACCATTTCGTCGAGAAGATTGCCGGTGGGCGCGGTTAGTTTGCGGACGCCCAGTTGCTCGAGCCCGACTTGCTTGCCGTTGATCTTGATCGTGACGATGAATTCGCCCGTGTTGTCGAAATGGTTCGAGTCGGCCACGCCGAGGTAGAGCCGCCCGCTGCCGTCAGCCTTAATGGTGCTGTTGCGGCCGAGAATGAACTGCGTCGCGTTCTCCCTGGCATCGATTTTCCCGATCAAGGCCAGAAAACGGGTCGAGTTCTCGACCGTTCCTTCGGGCCCCCAGGGTCCGTACGACGAGTCACGCCTGCGCGAAGAAGTCCCAAAGACTTTTCCCTCGGCCGAGATCTCGATCTCGTCGCCGGCCTTGAGGTCGATATTCGTATCCGACCACTGGCGGACAGGCGAGACGCGAATGCGACCGTCGGGTGCCGGCATCACGATCAGGGCGCCGGATTCGAAATGGCCGGTGGGATCGGCCGGCGTCGCGAACGACTGTTGCGCCGGAGATTGATCGAGCGAGCTTTTTTCAAAGGCCATCGGAGTTTTCGATATGCTCGCGGTGAATTCGCCGCTGTTGTCCTGGAATTGCGGGTGGCGGTCGTTGACAGCGAGGTAGAGTTCGCCCGTGTCATTGATGCGAGAGAAACCACCTTCAGCGGAGGGCGCGGCGGCTGGCTGCTTATCGTATTTTGAACCGACGAAGAACACTTTCGTGCCGACCTTGCCGATCAGGCCGCCGCACGGGCCGGCGGGCATCAGGAATTCGTGCGGGGCGCCGCAGCTTTCGTTGGGGGTGCGGCCGGCACCTTCGGGGCCGACTTTGGGCAGGCCGGGATCCCAGCTGACAGAGCCGGTCGCGGTGATGTGCAGGACGTCGCCGGGGGCGACCATCACGCCGGTCGCGACCCATTCGTGTTCGGCATCGGCCTTGGCCGGGACAGTGATCGTCTTGGCTGAGGCGGCCGTGCCGGCTTGGTTCCATTTCGAGCGGTCGGCGCGGGCGTTGACGTCTGCGCCGCGTGAAATCAGGAAATTGGCGAGCTGGGAATGGCCGCGTTCGACGGCGATGGCCAGGGGCGTGCGGCCGATGTCGTCCTTCGCGTCGATCTCGGCGCCGGCGGTGAGCAGGGCCTCGGCGATGTCCTGATGGCCGCCGTTGACGGCAAGGTGCAGGGCTGTCTCGCCCTGGTCGTCGCGGGTCTTGACGTCCGCGCCTTTCTTGAGCAGGTCCTGAACGGCCTTGAGATCGCCGCTCTTCGCCGCGAAAAGGAGCGGCGGCATGCCCGCGCCGAGTTCCTCGAGCATCTGCGCGAACTCGGGTTGGTTATATTGCCGCGCGAAATCGAGCGGTGTTTTGCCTTGGGTCTCGGTCGCGTTGATGTCGGCGCCGGCCGTGAGGAGCGGTTTCACGACCGATGTTTTGCCCTTCATGGCCGCCCAGTGCAGGGCGGTGCGGCCGAGGCGATCACTCGCCTTCACGTCGGCGCCCTTGCCGATCAGGAACGCGGTCATGCCTTCGTGGCCGTATTCGGCGGCATACATGAGCGGGGTCTTGCCCTGGGGGTCTTTTGCGTTGATGTTGGCGTCGCCGGCGAGGATCGCGGCCGCGGTCTCCTGATGGCCGCCGATGACGGCCAGGTCGAGCGGCGTGAGGCCGTCGCGGTTGACGGTGTTCACGTTGGCCCCCTTGGCGATGAGCAGCTTGACCATGTCGGGCCGGCCGGTCATGGCGGCGCGGTGGAGGGGCGTGAGGCTTGGGTCATTCGGTTGCACCTCGGCCATCGGGAGGCTTGCGATCGCGAAGAGCGCGAGGGCGGCCCAACTCCAGACGGTCAGGCGGCGGACTTTGGATTCCTGGTTCATGATTTCCTCCAGCCTTCTTTGCAAGCGGGTGTTGCGTTCGAAAATTCCAAGGAAACCGAGGGCGACGGCGGAACGGCCGCGCGCCTCGAGCAGGACTTTGAGCAGCGATTCGCCGTAACGGCGCGGCTCGCTCAAGCCGCTTTCGAGGGCGGCTTCATCGCACGCGCACTCGCGCTCGTGCCGAAGCTGCGCGCCGGCCAGCCACACCAGCGGGTGGAACCAGAAGAGCGCTTGGACGAGGATTTGGAGCCATCCGGCCAGAATGTCGCGGCGGCGCCAGTGGATCAGTTCGTGGAGAAGGACGTCGTCGAGCTGGTCGGGGGTGAGGGAGGATGGGAGCGCGGCCGGCAGAACGATGCGGGGACGTAAAAGACCAAATAAGAATGGGCTGGTCACGGCGCCGGAGAGGATGAGCGCGGGGGGATTGCGTCTGCCGATGCGGAGGGCGAGTTTTTCGATCGCGATCGCGAGGGGGCCTTCGTCGATGAGGGAGCCGCGGGAGAGGGTGCGCGTGAGGATGAGGTAGCGAACGAGGATGAACGAGGAGAGGCCGAGGAACCCGGCCGACCAGATGAGGAGCAGGATGGAGCTGAGGGACCACGGTTGGGACGTCGGCGTGGGCGATGGCGGCGTGGCGGGGGGATTGGGGGGATAGGTCTTATAGGTCTCATAGGTCTTATGGGTCTCATGGGAGGGGGTAAGCGTTGGCTTTTTATCGATGGTCGGTTGGACGACCGGCTCGGTTGCCGGCTGCGGTTGCGGGGGTGTGGTTTCGATGCGGACGGTGACGGGGCGCCAGTGGAGGTAGTTGCCGATGCTCCAGGCGGCGCCGATCGTGGGGGGCGTCAGGGCCTTCACGATCACGAGCATCCAGAGCAGGTAGCGGAACCGCGCCGAAAGGCGGCGCGACAGGAACGCCACGAGCGCGATCAGGATGATGAGGACGGCGATCTGCCAGCTTGCGGCCGCCGCCCAGCCCGCCCACGCCTCAGCCCATGTTTCCACGTGCGTGTTCATTCGGCGCTTCCTTTGCGTTGTTTCTCAAGAATTTTCTCGAGTTGCGCGATTTCGGCGTCGGAGAGGTCGGCCGAGCCCTCGATGAAATGCAGGATCGGCATGAGGCGGCCGTCGAGGACGTGCTCGACGAAGCCCTTGAGCTCGCGGCGGGTGACCTGCTCGCGGGTGACGGCAGGTTGATAGAGATAGGAGTTGCCGACCTGCTCATAGGTGACGGCGCCTTTGGCGACGAGGCGCGACAGGAGCGTTTTGACCGTTTTGATCGCCCAGCCGTGGCCCTCGGGGAGTGCGGCGAAGACATCGCGGGCGGCCATGGGACCGCGATCCCAGAGGGTTTTGATGACCTCGAGCTCGGCTGAGGAGATGGCGGGAACAGGTTTGTCGGACACGGGGGAACCTCTTTGGGGGAAAAATAATAGGTCTTATAGGACACGGGGTCCCGCTTCAAACAGCGAAATTAGCCGGCAACAACGTGGCCGGGGACATCTCTTGCCTATGCCAATAATCTATAGCCTACACGTGTAGTCGTTGTCAACATTTTTCTTCATCCCATATCCGTGTTGATTATTTGCGAGAATTCCGTTACTATACCGTCTGGTCGGTATAGCCCAACTGGACTGCTGACCTACATGCATAGGATCCAAACGCCATGGCTCGCCCAAATTCGATCAATAACATCCTGGACGCCGCCGAGTCGATCGTTCTTGACGAGGGGGGCGCCCATCTGACGCTTGACGCGGTCGCCGAGCGCTGCGGCCTCAGCAAGGGCGGCCTGATCTACCATTTTCCGACGAAGGAAGCCCTGCTGCAGGGAATGATCGAGCGGTTCGAGGTGAAGCTCGAAGCCATGCGCAAAGAGATTCGTTCGCATAACGGGAATGGGGAAAATTCCAATGAGCTGGCGATCGATATCACGATGATGCGGGATCTATCGCCGGATGATTACCGGTTGAGCGCGGCGCTGCTGGCGGTGATCGCCAATCAGCCCGAGCTGATGCACCCGTTCCGCGATCAACACTATAAGCGCTTCTGGGAAACCTTGGTCCCCGTCAATTCATTCAAGCGCTCGTCGGTCCTGTTATTTGCGGCGATGGGCCTGCATTTCCACGAACTGTTGCATATCTCGATCGTAAGCGGCGATCAGCGCAGGGAGATTTTTGACGAACTTCTGCGCCTTGCGGATTCCAAGAAAGAAATTTGATCCCGAGCGAGGACTTTAAGAGAGGGTAGAGTTGCCATGATGTCGTTCTTGTTCCCGAGCCTCAAGACCAGCCGCCGGCTGAAACTGCTGATTTCGGCAGTGGTCATCGCCATTGTCGCCGTGCCGATTATTTACGTCGTGCATCGCGCGACCGCGGCCGAAGGCGGCAAGGGCGGACCGGGAGGGCCGGGCCAGATGCCGCCGCCGGAGGTGGCCTACGTGACGATGAAGTCCGAGCGCGTCACGATCACGACCGAGTTGCCGGGCCGGACGTCGCCGCTGCTGGTGGCGGAGGTGCGCCCGCAGGTGAGCGGGATCATCCTGAAACGGCTGTTCCGCGAGGGCGCGGACGTCAAGGAAGGCGACCTGCTCTACCAGATCGACCCGGCGGTTTACCAGGCCGCCGTGGAAAACGCGGAAGCCAACCTGAATGCCGCGAAGAAGGCGGTCGATCGCGCGGTGGCCAACCTCAAGTCGGCGCAGGCCAACGTCGTCCAGCAAAAGGCCACGCTGGAGTATGCGACGACGAACCTCAAGCGGATGGACGCGCTGGCGAAGAAGGGGGTCATCTCCCCGGACGAGCGCGACAAGGCCTCGACCGCGGCGCGGGTGGCCGAGGCGCTGTCGCGGAATCTGGAGTCCCAGGTGAGCAACGCGCGCGAGGCGGTCGCCGAAGCCGAGGCGGCCGTGAAGCAGGCTGAGGCCGCGGTGAAAACGGCCAAGATCAATTTGGACTACACCAAGATCACGGCGCCGATTTCGGGGCGCATCGGCATGTCGAACGTCACGGTGGGCGCGCTGGTGACGGCGCACCAGGCGGTGGCGCTGACATCGATTCAGCAGTTAGACCCGATCTTTGTCGATGTGCCGCAATCGACCGCCGAACTGCTTCGCCTGCGCCGCAGCATCGAGCGGAACAAAACGCTCGACGGCGATCAGAACACGATGCGCCGGGTGCGGCTGATCCTTGAAGATGGCCAGCCTTATTCGAAGGAAGGGACGCTGGAATTTCGCGACGTGACGGTTGACCCGTCCACCGGCTCGGTGACGTTCCGCATGGTTTTTCCGAATCCGGACACGGTTCTGCTGCCGGGCATGTTCGTGCGCGCGATCATCACGGAGGGTGTGAGCCCGAAGGCGCTGCGCGTGCCGCAGCAGGCGGTTTCGCGCGACACGAAGGCGCAGCCGATCGCGATGGTCGTGAACGCCGCCGGCAAGGTCGAGCAGAGAATCCTGAAGCTCGACCGGGCGATGGGGGACCAGTGGCTGGTGCAGGATGGGCTCGCCGAAGGCGACCGCGTGATCGTGGAGGGCCTGCAGAAGGTCCGCCCCGGCGCGGAGGTCAAGGCCGTTCCATTCAAGCAGGCGCAGGCCGCCGTCGCGGCCGACCAGACGACGAAACCCGCCACGGACATGAAGTAACGGAGACCAGAGATGCTGTCCAAATTCTTCCTCGATCGACCCGTTTTTGCCTGGGTGATCGCCATTACGATCATGGTTGCCGGCGGGCTGGCGATTTACAAGCTGCCCGTGGCGCAATACCCGCCGATCGCGCCGCCGTCGATCTCGATTGAGGCCTTCTACCCGGGCGCGTCGGCCGAAACGGTCGAGAACACGATCACCCAGATCATCGAACAGAAGATGACGGGCTTCGACAACCTGCTCTACATGTCGTCGAAGAGCCTTTCCTCGGGCTCGAGCCGTACCGAGCTGACATTCGCGCCGGGGACGGATCCGGACTTTGCATGGTCGCAGGTGCAGAACAAGCTGCAACTCGCGATGGCGAGCCTGCCGGACGTCGTGCAGCGCCAGGGCGTCAAGGTCAGCAAATCGACGCGAAATTACCTGATCATCGTCGGACTCACCACCGACGACGGCAGCATGAGCATGTGGGACCTCGGCGACTACGCGCAGTCGAAGGTCGAACAGGTGCTGTCGCGCGTTCCCGGCGTCGGCGAGGTTGAAATCTTCGGCGGCCAGTATGCGATGCGCGTGTGGCTCGATTCGGAAAAGCTGACGAAATATCAGATGACGATCAGCGACGTGGTGGGGGCGCTTCAGTCATACAACGTCCAGGTTTCGGCGGGGCAGTTCGGCGCGCCGCCGGCGGTCGAAGGCCAGCGGCTGAATGCGTCGATCATCGTCCAGAACCTGCTCAGCACGCCTGATGAATTTGCCAACGTCCCGCTGCGGATCAACCCGGACGGCTCGACCGTTCGCGTAAAGGACGTGGGCAGCACCGAACTCGGCGCCGAGCGTTACGGATTCGATGTTCGATACAACGGCAGGCCCACGACGGCACTGGCGGTGCGCCAGGCGGCCGGCGCCAACGCGCTCGAGACGGCCGACAACATCAAAAAGACAATGGATGATCTTTCCCGATTCTTCCCCAAGGGGATGAAGGTCATCTATCCATACGACACGACCCCGTTCGTCAAGGTCGCGATCGAAGAAGTGTTTAAGACGCTGTTCGAGGCGATTTTCCTCGTCTTCCTCGTCATGTACCTGTTCATGGGCAACCTGCGCGCGACCATGATCCCGACGATTGCCGTGCCGGTCGTGCTTCTGGGCACATTCGCCACGCTTGCCTTCTTCGACTTTTCGGTCAACATGCTGACAATGTTTGCGATGGTGCTCGCGATCGGCTTGCTGGTCGATGATGCAATTGTCGTGGTGGAGAACGTTGAGCGGTTGATGGTCGAGGAAGGCCTCTCACCTTATGATGCCACCTCAAAATCAATGGAGCAGATCACCAGCGCGCTGATCGGCATCGGACTGGTGCTGTCGGCCGTGTTTGGACCGATGGCGTTCTTTCCCGGTTCAACCGGCGTTATCTACCGGCAATTCTCGGTGACGATCGTATCCTCGATGGCGCTGTCGGTGCTGGTCGCGCTGATCCTGACGCCCGTGCTTTGCGCTTCGCTACTTAAGCCGGTTGCGAAGGGCCATGAACCGGCGGAGAACTCGTTCAAGCTCGTCAGGCCGTTCTTCATCTGGTTTGACCGCGCCTTTTTCAAGGTCAGGGATGTCTATGTGGACTTCGTGGGCCATGCCCTGGCGAAGAAGCTTCGCTACATGCTTGCCTTCATCCTGATCGTCGTGACGATGGGTTATCTCTTCCAGCGCATGCCCACCTCGTACTTGCCCGACGAGGACCAGGGGATCATGTTCGTCCAGGCCACATTGCCGACCGGATCGACACTGGAGCAGACGCGGGCCGTCCTGGACCAGGTTCAGAAATACCTGGACGCCCATGAGACCGAAATGGTCGAATCGGTGATGTCGATTGCGGGATCGAGCTTTGCCGGCCAGGCGCAAAATGCAGGCATGGCATTCGTGAAGCTCAAGGACTGGGATCTACGCAAACGCGGAGATCTCAAGGTTGGCGCGCTTGTCGGGCGTTGCATGAAGGAGTTTTCGCAAATCCGCAATGCGCAAGTGTTTGCCTTCCCGCCCCCATCCGTCGTCGAACTGGGCACGGCGAACGGTTTCGACATGCAACTGGTCGATCGCGGCGGCCTGGACCACCAGGCGATGATTAACGCACGCGACCAGCTGGTCGAGCTTGCGAACAAGGATTCGCGGCTCACGCGCGTGCGGCTTAACGGGTTAAATGACGTCCCCGAGTACCGCCTCGACGTGAACTGGGAGCAGGCGGGCGCGCTCAAACTTTCGATCAACTCGATTCACAATACGATTTCAGCCGCGTTTGGCAGCGCCTACGCCAACGATTTCGTTCAGAACGGCCGCGTCAAGCGCGTTTACGTACAGTCCTCGCAAAAAGACCGCATGCTCCCGGAGGACATCAACAAGCTTTACGTTCGTAATACGGAATCGAAAATGGTGCCGTTTTCAGCATTTGCCACGGGCAAGTGGACGTACGGTCCCCAGATGCTCGAACGCTTCAACGGCTTCCCTTCGTCCAACATTCAGGGAGAGCCGGTTCAGGGGCGAAGCTCTGGCGAGGCAATGGCCATCATGCAAGAGCTTACCCAAAAGCTCCCGGTCGGTTTCGACAGCGATTGGCAGGGCCTGTCATATCAGGAGCGCCAGGGCGGGGCGCAGGCCCCGTACCTGTATGCGTTCTCCGTGCTCGTGATCTTCCTGTGCCTCGCGGCGCTGTATGAAAGCTGGCCGATCCCGATTTCGATTTTGCTGGCGCTGCCGCTGGGCGTGATCGGCGGCGTGATCGCCACCTCGCTGCGCGGATATCCGAACGACGTGTACTTTCAGATCGGGCTGCTTACCACGTTGGGACTGACGACGAAGAACGCGATTTTGATCGTGCAGTTCGCGAAGGCGCGCGTGGAGCAGGGATTAAGCCTCACGGACGCGACGCTCGAAGCGGCCAAGCTTCGTTTGCGCCCGATCATCATGACCTCGCTCGCGTTCGGGTTCGGAGTCCTGCCGCTGGCAATCGCCAACGGAGCCGGCGCCGGAGCGCAGAAGGCGATCGGCACGGGCGTGCTCGGCGGCGTCGTGACCTCGACGTTCCTCGTCACGATCTTCGCGCCGCTGTTCTACGTGCTGATCGAGAAGACGTTCGGCAAAACGAGCCGCGCGAAGGCGGCCGAAGCGGTTGCGGCGGAGTCGCCGGGGGCGAAGTAAAAAGGCATGGGTTATAGGTCTTATAGGCCCCATCGCGAGTGACAAATGTCTTTCGGTAATGAGCCCGACTGGAATGGTTTTCGGTTTGGCGATTCGGTGATTGGTTCGGTTGCGATTACGATTACTCTGTAACACGTCAAATTGAATGTAAAATGAGCACAAGTATTGGAGAACATGGTCGCATGTCATGGAACGCCCAGCCCCGGCAGGGGCGGCACAACGGAGCGATACAAATGTGTGTCGCCCCTGCCGGGGCTCGGTATGTTCATGGAGACGCTACCCAGGGTTCCGCTTCGCTCCACCCTGGGCTAACTTGTATCGCCCCTGCCGGGGCTCGGGTCTCGGCTGGATTCGCCGGGCAAGAAACAGCCGGACAGTATGCAATAGCTTGGTTCTGGCTACGCCAGCTTAGGAGCACGAGCACGGGCACGGGGGCGAACCGATAACTTTCGGCAAGCGCTCTAATATTATTTCTTCCTTGTGATGCCGAGTCGGCGGTCGATCGCGGCGTTCACTTCCGCCTTGCTCAGCGGCGTCAGTTTGGGATTGGGCTCGATCTCGTCCATTTGCGGGAACGCGAGGACATAGTTCATGCGATCGGGATCCGAGATCGGCAGAGAGATCACGGGTCGGCGGGTGAAGAACTGCTCGAGCGTAGAGAGTTTTGAGAAAACGCAGTACACACGGCGATGGGCGCGGTGGGCGGGCAGAATGACGCCGTTGATCATGTCGCGGGTGAACTGGAGATCGTTCGCGACGGTGCGGCGGGAGATGTCGAAATGGATCGGCGACGGCGGCTTGCCGGCCATGTAGGGGTGGTGCCACGGCGCGTAAAACCAATCGATCGGGAAGATGGCGACGTCGGGGCGGCGGTGATGCACGATCTGTTCGTAGAGCAGGGTGAAGAATGAATCGCCGCCGATGATCACGACGCCTCCGGGCGTGATGCCGCCCAGAATGGCGCGGGCAAAATGCTGGGGCGTGCGGTCGTTTGCGAGGTTGACGTCGCGGAAATTAAAGCATACCGCGGCCAGCGCCAATGCCGCAGGGACGAATGCGGCCGCGCGGGGCATGCGAACGCGGGATGCAACGAGATCCGCGCACTCGAGCCAGCCGATGAGCGCGGCGGGCAGCGCAACCAGGAAATAGCCCTGGATGTCGGGGATCGAATAGAACAACGAGTAGGCGAGCGTGGCGGCGATCGAGCATAACAAGCCGAAGCCAAACACGGGCCGGCGCAGCGCCAGCCGCACGAGTCCCGCCGAAGCGAGCGCGATGAGGATAGCGCCGATGGAGATTGCCGCCGTGGGGCCGATGGATTTCGGCAGCCACTCGAGCCCCCACCACTCGAGCCATCGCGAGAAATTATGGCCCATTCCGATTATTTGATGTTGTGCGAAGTCGGCGTAGCGGCGGGCCGAGAGGAACTTCAGCAGGCCGGCGAAGGAACTCGGGTTACTTTCGTTGAGAATCGGATCGGCCTGCGCCCGGATCAGGAGATAAAGGTAAAGCGTGAGCGGGATGACATAGGACGCAAGGGCGATTGCGAATGCGCGACCGCGGCGGGGAGAGCGGAAGATCCCTTGCAGGATGCGGACACCGGCGAGCGGATAGACGTCGAGGATCGAGTAATGGTTGGTCGAAGCCAGGCCGAGGGCGTACGCAAGCGCCGCCGTCCGGCGTATCGATTCGGGCTGGCGCCACGACAGCGCGATGAGGATGGTTGCCATCAGCAGCGTCAGGGGATAGACCTCGGCGAACGTGGCGTGTTCCCATGTGGTTCGCGCGAAGGCCATCATCAGCGCCACGCCGGCGGCGATGACGATCGTCGAGGATGTTTTCGCTTCGCGGACGGCCGCGACGAGGCGGACCATGAGCGCGGCGGCGGCGGCGAGCATCACGGCGCTGTAAAGGGCCATCACGCGGATCGGTTCGAGAAGGCCGCCGAAGAGCCGGATCAGGCCGTGGCTGGTGAGGATATAAAACGGATAGCCGGGTTCGTGCGGGATGCCGAGGCAGTAGGCGGCGGAGGCGAGCTCGGGGCCATCACCCCACCAAAGCCCCGGCGCGCCGGTCGGGATGTAAAGAATAAGCGCCGCGATGAAAACACCGAACGAAGCCAGAGCCGCGCGGGAACGAAATGATGGTGAGTCCGGGCAGAAATCCATTGCGGGATTGTAGCGAACGAGGCGATGAGGGAAAAGGACCAAAAGGAGCGCAAAGCAATGAGGGATGCGTTCCCGATTTCCACGAATGGACAAGCCGCGTTTGGCAAACGCGGCATTCAATGCAGTAGCCCGAGCGTGAGCGAGGGGATGGCCATCGCGCGGTTTCGATTACGATTACGAGCACGAGCACGAGCACGAGCACGAGCACGAGCACGAATGGGAAACATTCGACAAGGGCTTTAGCTTGTGCCGACGACGGGGGACTTGCGGCGCTGGCGCTGGATGGAGCGGTAGGCCTCGCGGACGTAGGCGTGGATGTCGCTCGAGGTGCGCAGGGAGTAGATTTCCTCGCAGATGCGGCGGGCGTCGGCGAGGCGGATGCCGCGGATGAGGCGCTTGATTTCGGGGATCGCGAGGGCGCCCATTGATAATTCGTTGATGCCCAAGCCGACGAGCAGCAGGGCGCAGAGCGGGTTGGCCGCGATCTCGCCGCACAGGCCGACCCAGATGCCCTGGCGGTGCGCGGCGTCGATCGTCGTGCGGATGAGGCGCAGGATCGCCGGGTGGAACGGGTCGTAGAGGGAGGCGACCTGTTCATTGCCGCGATCGACGGCCAGCGTGTACTGGATGAGGTCGTTGGTGCCGATGGAGAAGAAATCGACCTCGCGCGCGAGGCTGTCGGCGCAGACGGCGGCCGACGGGATCTCGATCATGATGCCGATCTGGATTTCCTCGTTGAACGGGCGGCCCTCGCGGCGCAGGTCGTCGCGGATCTCGTCGAGGATCGCCTTGGCCTGCAAGACCTCGCGCACGCTGGAGATCATCGGGAACATGATGCGGGCGTTGCCGAACGCCGAGGCGCGCAGGAGCGCGCGCAACTGCGTCTTGAAGACGCCCGGATGCGCGAGGCAGAGGCGGATCGCGCGCAGGCCCATGAACGGGTTGACTTCGCGCGCGGTCTGCAGGGTGGAGAGGAACTTGTCGCCGCCGAGGTCGATCGTGCGGAATACGACCGGGTGCGGCGCGACCGATTCGACGACTTTTTTATAGACGATGAACAGGTCTTCTTCCGTCGGCAGGCCGGCGCGCTCGAGGTATTGGAACTCGGTGCGGAACAGGCCGACGCCCTCGGCGCCGTGCGCGAGGACGTGCGGGATCTCGATCGGCAGCTCGACGTTGGCCGCCAGTTCGACGCGGAAGCCATCGACGGTCTCGGCGGACAGCGTGCGCAGCTTCTGCAGGTCACGTTCGTAGGCGAGATGGCGGCGGCGGCGCGACTTGGCGCGGGCGAGCTCGCGCTGGTCGGGGTCGAGGACGATCTGGCCCTCGTAGCCGTCGATGATCGCGACCTGGCCCGGGCGGGCGTCCTGAAGGACGCGGCCGAGGCCGACGACGCACGGGATTTCGAGCGCCTTGGCGAGGATCGCGGAATGCGACGTCGGGCCGCCGAGCTCGGTGGCGAAGCCCTTGACGTGCTGGTGATCCATCTGCGCCGTGTCGGAGGGGCTCATGTCCGAGGCGAGGATGATCACGTCCTCGGTGAATTGAAGCGAGTTGGTGGTCTCGGGGTCGGCGCTGGCCAGCAGCTGGCTGACGCGCTTGCCGAGGTCCATGATATCGACCTTGCGGCCGGCGATGTAGGAATCGGTGGTGAGCGAGGCGAACTGGTCGGCGAACTGCTGGACGACGGACGTGAAGGCCATCGCCGCGTTCTGCTGCTGCTGTTCGATGCGCTCGTAGGTGCGGTCGAGCAGGAGGGGATCCTCGAGCAGCATGAGCTGTGGGTCGAAGATGGAGGCGTGGGCCTCGTCGAGGCTCTGGACGACCTTGCCGCGCAGGTCGAGGAGGCTTTCCTTGGCCTTGGCGATGGCGTCGGCAAGGCGCGTTTTTTCCTGCTCGATTTCACCGCGGCGGATGAACCGACGCGAGATCGTCGTCTGGGCGGGATCGTAGATGTAGAGCTTGCCGATTTGAATCCCGGGGGATACCGGGATGCCGTGCCAGATGCTGGGGGTGGTTGATTCGCCGGTCATGAAAATCTTCGTGAATGGTGGATGGTGGATGGTGAATGGTAATTATCTATCCACCATTCACGATTCACGATTCACGATATTCAGGTCTCCCCGAAGCCGCCTTCGACCATTTCCACCAGGGCGGCGACGGCTTCGGCCGATGCATCGCCGTGGGCCTCGATCAGGATCTCGCTGCCCTGCTCGGCTGCGAGCATGATCACGCCCATGATGCTCTTGGCGTTGATGGTCTGGCCGTTCTTGGTAAGGGTGACTTCGCAGGTCTCGAACCTGCTGGCCAGCTTTACGAGTTGCGACGCCGGACGCAGGTGAAGCCCCAGTCCGTTGCAGATCACAACCCGCGCGCAATGTCCCGTATCCGTATTCTGGACCTTTGAAAGAGTCATGGCCCTGTTTCAACTCCTGCCGGTGCCAGCGCGGTAGGCCGCGCCGATTCCATCCGATGCTAAAACTTCAGTCTTCGATTGGCGATGGTTTTTTTCGCCCGTCTGCGGTCTTTTGTTCCCGGTCCATGCGAGCGGACACTCCGGACCAAGAGACACCTTAGTATAACCATAGCTGATACACCACGGGTGTCAACCACGATTTTGGGCAATCGGCCGAAAGCGGGCCGGCACAGCCCGGGAAACATCAAAAACCCATTTATCATTGGGGATTTTTTGATATTCCGCATCGGGATGGCCGTGTATTTACAGGATCTGGGGAGAAGACATCAACGGGCGTTTGGGGGATGGATCAACGAGAAAGCGGATTTTCAGGGTCAAATTTATTGTCGGGCGGGGCGCATGCGAGTGATATGGTGAATGGGTCCTATGGGTCCTATGCGTCCTATGCGTCCTATAAGTCCAGTAAAGTCCTTGTCCGGTGGAGTGGAGATCGTGATGCGAGTTTTTGCGATCGGCCTGATCCTGATCATTCAGTGTGCGTCCAGCGCGCGCGGGGGTGGATTTGACGCCGAGCTGGCGGGCCGTTGGATTCGGGAGCAGTGCGCCTATGGGCCGCGCGTGCCGGGAACGCCGGCGCACGAGAACTGCCGCAAGTGGATCGGCGAGCGGCTGCGCGAGCTCGGCATGACCGTTCAGGAACAGGAATTCGCGACCAGCCTGCCGCTTACGCGCCAGGCGGCGCGGGCGTGCAACATCTGGGGGCTGCCGTCGAAGGACGGCCCGACCAGCCCGGCGCTGATCATCAGCGCGCATTGGGACACGCGGCCGTTCGCCGACAGCGATCCGTCGGGGACGAAGCCGCCGATGCTCGGGGCCAACGACGGCGCCGCGGCCGTGGCCATGGCGCTCGGGCTTTACAAGGCGCTCGGCGACTCGCCGTTGAAAAAACATATCGTGCTGGCGTTCTGGGACGCCGAGGACGCCGGGATGAGCGGGCCCGACAATGAATGGACGTGGGCCGTGGGCGCGCGTTATGCCGCCGCGCACAGGCCGGCGTGGATCAAGCGCGTCCGGCTGGGCATCAACATCGACATGCCGGCGGGGTCGGATCTGAGCCTCAAGCGCGAGATGTTCTCGGAGAAGTCGGCCCCGTGGGCGGTCGATGAGATCTGGCGCATCGGGCACGACCTCGCGCCGAACCGCTTCAGCGACGAGGCGCTCAGCACGACCGACGACCATCGGCCGTGGATCGACGCGGGCGTGCCATATGTTGATTTGATCGGCTGGCCGTATGCATACTGGCACACGGCGGGCGACACGCCCGAGCATTGCGATCCCAAGGCGATGCGCGCGCTGGGCGAGGTGCTGGATTTCTTCATTCGAAATGGCGGGTGGAAATAATTTTGATGGGTCTCATAGGTCTTATAGGTCGTATAGGTCCTATGAGTCCTATGAGTCCTATGGGGCCTATGGGGCCTATGGGTCAACCGTAAGAAGCATCCAGCTTGGGCGTTTGCCTGAATAGTCGACCATTGGCTCCGTTCGAAATTCATCAGGGGTGCACCAACATGGGCAGGTTTTCGATTGTTGTGGCGTGCGTGATTCTGTTGATCGCGCAATCGGTCCACGCAGTCGATGCGAACGTGGATCGGCGCGAACAGATCATCCAGACGATCGTTCGCGGCGGCGGGCTGGCGCCCGGGCAGGACCGGAAGCTTACGACTGCCGAAATCGAGTTCAGGCGGCAAATGGAGAAACGCAAGGACGCGCTTCTTGCGAACCGGCTGGCGATCCAGCACCCCGCGATGCTCGATTCGCGCGCGAAGGAGATTGCGCTCAAGAACATCGCCCAGGCCGATTGGGCGCGCCGCATGGCGGACGGATGGAAGCGGCAGGCCGACGAACTGGTCGCGCAGCCCAAGGGCTGGGTCGATTCGATGATTCCCGAGCAGACGCCGTGGTATTCGTTCGGCATGACATGCCCCAACTGCGTCGGCAAGAAGTCGCCGGAAGGCGCCGGCCTCAGGATGAAATGGGACTGGCGCCACCCGGATTCATACACGTGCGGCTATTGCGGCGAGAAATTCCCGTCCGAGAAATATCCCGAGACGCAGGCGTTGGTTTGCCCACGGATGGGGCAGACGTTCATGTTTTATATGAACGACAAGGAGCGCGCCAACCCGGACGACCGCAGCGGCAAGCTTGCCTATCACTGGGTCGGCTCGCCGATGCACGTCAGCTTCACCGGCGCGATCCGCGGCCAGAAGGTGATGTTCATGATCGGAGCGCTGGACAGCCTGGCCTACACGTATTACCTCACGGGCGACCCGAAGTATGCGGAGCTGACGCGCGACATTTTGCTGCGGCTGGCGCACTCGTATCGCAACTGGCTGTATTACGACTGCCGCTGCACGGTGGCCGATTGCGACCCGCTTTACGCGGCGTGGCATCCGAAGGAATTGAAGCTGGAGTGGAAGCGCCAGCTCGCGGCCGATGACTTCAAGAACGACACGGCCGAAAAGGCCGCGTTGATGCAGGAGTATTGGGGCTGCGGGCGCCTCTACCCGGACTGCGACAACACGGGCGTCCTCTTCAATGTCGCGCAGGCCTACGACCTCACGCTCGACGCGAAGGACAAGGACGGGAATCCGGTGTGGAGCGAGGCGCAAAAACGGGCGGTCGAGCGCGACCTGTTGCTCGAGTGGATTTTCGGGGCGGAGTATTACGCCGGCGGGATCGACCAGGCGAAGCTCACCAATAATAAAGCGCCCCGTATTTACCATGCGATGGCTTGCGTGGCGCGCGTCATCGGCATTCCCTCGATGGCGGATACCGCCCTGCGCGGCTACGAGGCGATTCGCGACCAGTCGTTCGGCTACGACGGACTGAGCCATGAAAGCCCGAGCTACACGAACCAGTATCTGTATCAATTGATCCGAATTCCCGAACGTCTGTATGATTTCGAGTGGCCGGAAAAATTCGCGGAGCGGAGGAAAACCGGCAACCTTTACGAGAACGACAGCCGGCTGCGCTTGATGTACCAGTCGTCGCTCTGGGAATTGCAGGGCAACGCGACGGAGCCCCCGCTGTCGGACACGCACGTCGGCGCAACGCTGAGCCCGATCGTCGTCGAGCAGGGGGCGCGGCGATTCCCCGAACTGTTCGAGGGCTGCATGGGCACGCTCCTGCGGGGCGCCCCGGTCAGCTCGTATTCGCTGTTCAACGTCGATGCCCGCGAACCCGCGCGCAAGGAACCTCTCGACCCGCCGGAGATCTATTTCCCCGACTGGATGACGGCGATGCTTCGGCATGGGCAAGGCGACGCCGCGGCCACGCTGGCGATGAGCTTCAGCCGTGAAGGCACGCACCGGCAGCACGACAACCTGGCGCTGTTTTACGCCGACGGCGGCAACACCATCCTGGCCGATCAGGGCTACGTGACGGACGCGCCGATTAATAGATGGTTGCAAAGCACGAAAAGCCACAACCTCGTGATCGTCGATGACTCCGAGCAAAGATTCCACTGGATCTGGGATTCGTACAGCGAGACGCCGCGCAATCCGCGGCTTGAGATGATGTTCACCGGGCCGAAGGTTTCGGCGGTCGAGGCATCGTCGGAAGTTTACGATCAGTGCAAGGAATACCGGCGACTGGTCGCGATGATCAAGGGGCCCGGCATGCGAACGTTCGCCGTCGATATTTTCAGGGTCCGCGGCGGCAAAAAACAGGCGTATCAGATTGTGAGCGAACTGGCCGCGAGCGATTCGAAAAACGGACGGCTCGAGTTCGCGGGCGTGACAATGCCGGAGGAAAAACCGCTCCCGGATTTCGGCGCGAGCATTGCCAGGGAAGCGATGTTCGGGCTGCGCGACGAGCGCAAGGTGAAATCCCCCGCCAAGCCCTGGCAGGCCACATGGCGCGACGACAGCGGCGCGTATCGCTTCTGGAACCTCGGCGACGCCGATTTCGTCGCGGCTTACAACGGCCCCGGCCAGGAAACGCCGGCGCCCGGTCGGCGCTCCCGGTTTCTTAATGTAATCCGCGAGGGCAGCGATCTCACGAGCACGTTTTTTGGACTGCACGAGCCGGGCGGCAAGAACGCCGACTGGATCATCAGGAAAGCGCAGCGCCTGAAAACGCCGAAAGCCGCGGGCCCCAATGCCATCGCGCTTCTCATCGATACCGCATGGGGTCAATACCTCGTGCTCAACGAATTCGCGAATGAGGCGAAGATCAAGGGCGTCAGCTTCCATGGCAAGTTCGGAGTCTGGTGCAAGGATGCCGGCGGCAAGGAATGGGTCGTCGCCTGCGGCGCATCGACATGCCAGGCCGGCAAGCTCGGCTTTTCCGGCAAGGCCCCCGCGTGGATCGACGAGGCCACGACAAACACTTCGGTAAAGGAACTCAAGCCCTCGCACGCGCGGCCGGCCGACTGGCAGGACGCGCCGGCGGGCTGGCAGGGATACGTGCTGCTCAACGACGGCAAAAGCGACACGGGATTCCCGGTCACGCGGACCGACGCCGAAAATATCCGCGTGGAAAAGTTCCCGCTGCCGAAAAAAGCCGGGACATTTAAACTGATGGCGCTGAGGGTGGACGAAAAATAGAAGCGATGAGCGATGAGAGATGAAAGATGAGAGATGAAAGATGAAATGGCCGGCGAGGTGTTGATGAACTCGCCGGCCGTTTGGTTCTGGTGTCGTGTCTCACGCTGATTGCAGATTATCATTGTCGGAAGTGCGATGATGATCGAACCGGTAAACCGGTTCTGAAACTTCGGCGCATGTGTCCGGGGGTGGGTTCGGCTCGCAAGCTTGCCAAACCAACCCCCAGCTTTGGGATCGAACCACTTCGTGGTTCAAAAACATCATCGGCTCCACTTTTGAGGGACTACACGGGGATCGGTAGTCTTTCTCTGGCGCTCGGGCTACTGCATTACAGCTTGACGATGCGGGCCTTGGGGTTGCGCAGGCGCTTGGTGGCGTTGCGCGTATCGACGATGAGTTTCGACTCGCGGCCGACCATGTTGAGGTTGACGGCCTCGTGGTCGGTGACGATGACGATGCAATCGGCGCGGCGCAGGCGGCCCGGCGTGAGCTCGATCGATTTCATGTCGATCGAGTTCTCGTGCAGCACCGGGACGTGGGGGTCGTAATAGCTGACGTCGGCGCCGCGGTCGGCGAGCATCTCGATGATGTCGAGCGCGGGCGACTCGCGCACGTCGCTCACGTCGCGCTTGTAGGCGACGCCGACGACGATGATGCGCGAGCCGTTGACCGGCTTGGCGGCGTCGTTGAGCGCGTCGGAGACTTTCTGGACGACGTAGCGCGGCATGAAGCCGTTGATCTCGGCGGCCATCTCGATGAAGCGCGCCTGGTCGTCGAGGGTCTTGAGTTTCCACGCGAGGTAATGCGGGTCGATCGGGATGCAGTGGCCGCCGAGGCCCGGGCCGGGGTAGAACGGCATGAAGCCGAACGGCTTGGTGGCGGCGGCGTCGATCACTTCCCAAACGTCCAGGCCGAGCTTGTCGCACATGAGCGCCATCTCGTTGACCATGCCGATGTTGACGCTGCGGAACGTGTTCTCGAGCAGCTTGACCATCTCGGCGCATTTCGTCGAGCTGACGGGGATCACGTTCTGGAACACGCGGCCGTAGTATTTGACCGCGCGGCGCGTGCATTCGTCGGTGATGCCGCCGACGATCTTTGGAGTATTGCGGGTTTTCCATTTCGGGTTGCCGGGATCGACGCGCTCGGGCGAGAACGCGAGGAAAAAGTCCTCGCCGACCTTGAGGCCGGTCGATTCGAGGACTGGCAGGACGGCCTCGTCGGTCGTGCCGGGGTAGGTCGTCGATTCGAGGATGATCGTCTGGCCGCGCTGGAGGTGCTGTTGGATTTCATCGACGGCGGCGAGGATGTAGGAGATGTCGGGGTCCTTGGTCTTGCGCAGGGGCGTCGGCACGCAGATGGAGACGGCCTCGACCTGTTCAAGGTGGCTGAAGTCCCACGTCGCGCGGATCCTGCCGCTTTTGACGAGCGGCTCGAGCTCGGCGGTCGGGATGTCCTCGATGTAGGAGACGCCGTTGTTGATCGACTCGACCTTGTCGATGCTGACGTCGAAGCCGATGACGTTGAAGCCGCCGGTGCGGGCCATCTCGACGACCAGCGGCAGGCCGACGTATCCGAGGCCGATGACGCCAACGGTCGGCGTGGCCTTGCTGCGCGAAGCGTTCTTGCTCATGGGTTCTCTTTCTTTGCTCGATTCTGATTACAAGTCGTCACGCCCGGGGGCGGTCGGCGTCGCCGATGCGGCCGGCGCCTTCCAGGCCACACGGACAGACCTTATTATTCCCCAACCGATCAATGCAGGCAACACTCCAAGAATGGGTGGCAGGGTGAAATTGGCGCGGCACCCGACGAACGCGCCCGGCACGCCCAGGATCAGGAACAGGATCGCGAGCACGAAGGCCAGCGCCGCGCACACCTTGTCGAACGTGTTCATGGCCGTGCGAGGTCCTTTCTTTTGCGGGTTCGATCTTGAAACTTACAATATGATTTGGGTGGCGAATTACCAATCAAATTCTTGCAACCGTGACGGAATGCGGTTTTGATCGAGGCGAATCGACGAGGGGGGATCAAAATGCGGTTGGTCAGTTATCGGGCAAATGCGGCGTGGCGGGCCGGGATCGTGGTTGGCGAATGCGTTGCGGACCTGGAACGGGCCGGGCGCGCAAACGGCTGGAAATTGCCGGCGACGGTCCGCGAACTGCTGGAAACGGACAAAAATTTGTCGGCCGCGAAACGGGTGGAAAAACAATTGATGCACGCCGCGAGGAAGCCGCGTTGGCTGATGCATGTGAGCGATCTCGAGCTGGGCCCGCCGATCCCAGACCCGCAGAAGATCATTGCGCTCGGTTTCAACTATCGCAGCCATGCCGACGAGCAGACGGCGTTCTTCAGGAAGCCAATCGAGCCGCCGAAAACGCCGGTGATCTTCGCGAAGTATGCGAGCGCGCTGGTCGGACCACGCGCTGCGATCGTGTTGCCGCCGCAAGACCTGACGAAAGAAGTCGATTATGAAGTCGAGCTCGTCGCGGTGATCGGAAGGGCGGCGAGGGGAGTGAGCGAGGCCGACGCGCTGAAATACGTCGCGGGCTACATGGTGATGAACGACGTGTCGGCGCGCGACTGCCAGTTCGGCGACCGGCAGTGGACGCGCGCCAAGAGCTTCGACACGTTCGCGCCGTGCGGGCCGTGGCTGGTCACGCCGGACGGAATCAAGGAATGGCCGCTGCGGTTGTGGACGAAACTCAACGGCGAGACCGTGCAGGGCAGCACGACCGGCGACATGATCTTTTCGGCGGCGCACGTGATCGCGTATCTCTCGCGTGGGATGACGCTCGTGCCGGGGGACCTGATTGCAACCGGCACGCCGGCGGGGGTGGGCAAGTTCAGGATTCCGGAGAGGATGCTGAGGGATGGGGATGTTGTAGCGTGCGGGGTTGAGGGGATTGGGGAATTGGTGAATGAAGTAAGATCCGAAAGATGAAACCAGATAAGGTTTTTGCGCGGCATACATAAAAAAAGGGGCGGTCATTTCGACCGCCCCAACATGTTTCATCGTGAATTCGGGCAAGACTACTCGAGAACCGCCCAACCGTGAGCACGGTTGACGACGCCCACGCCCGGGCCGATGCCGGTATAAACATCGCCGTAGTCGCCGTTGCATCCAACGGGGCCGCCCACGGAGTCGGCCGTTTTCAGCAGGTTGTTCATGTAGCGCACGTCGCCACCCGCTGCGTCGGAATAATTCGGGTTGGACGAAACGTCGCCCGTGCCGGCGGTGTAGCCCACGTTGGCCGTGGCGCCGAACACGTTGTTGTAGCTCGAATTGAACACGCTCGGCGAGGCGATCTGGGTCAGGTTGATCGCCTGAGCGCCCTGCGAATAGATGTTACTATTCGTGATGTTCATGATGATCGAGCCATTGGCCACGTTCCTCACGAGCGCTGAAGCCGGGGCAATGCCCAGGTGCACGAGGTCGCAGTGATCGAGGCTCAGCCGCACCGGGCTGCCCGTGCCGGCATTCTGCGAACCGGCATCCAACGTGCCGTAGGCCGCGTTGGTGCCGCCGGAGCCGAGCAGGACGCAGCGGTTCAGCGTGATGCTCGTCCCGAGCGGGCCGATCTTGCCGAACGCCGGATAGTTCATCGGGCCCTGGAAGATGCTGTTCTGGATGCGGCCGGTCCACTGGGAGGCGGCGTTGAAGGCAACAACCGGTCCCCACGGGATATTGGCGGTGCCGATGAGGGTGTTCTCACCGAAGGTGCCGATATCGACGTTGTTGAGGTTGAGCGTCGCGCTGGTGTAGCTCAGCCACAAGCCGGCACGGACGTAGCCCTTGATCCGGACGTGATCCAAGGTGTAGGTCGGACCCGGGATCCTGCGCGTGACAGGGGTGCCGCCCGTCGGGCTGTTGTTGGACAGGTCAATGCCCGTGCAGCCGACGCGGTCGGTGGAGACGCCGCCCGCGGCGTAATCAGCGCGGTTCAGGTTCATGTTGACGTAGCGGAGCGTCACCGAGCACGGGTTCTGGTGGTGGGCAATGCCCGTCACCGGAGCATACGTGGTCGGGCCGGTTGACACGATGTCGCAGTTCTCGATGCGGACCGTGCTGCCGGTGGTCACGCCCATATAGATGTGGCCGACAGGCATGGTGGCGGCATTCGCGGTGCCCCACTTCATGTACTGGAAGGTAATCCGGCCGCCGCTCAGCGATCCGAGCTGGATCGTGACCGGGCTGGCGGTAACCCCAAGGATGATCGGACACGTGGTCGTATTGTCAGCCTGCTCGACCTTCGGAGACTGTCCGGCCGTGGCGATCAGGTTGACCGACTTGTTGATCCGGAGGTTCTCCTTGTAAGTCGCGCTGTTGACGATCTCGACGGTCTCGCCCTCGGCGGCCGCGTTGATGGCGGCCTGGATGGTGCCGTACTGCGTCGGGACCTTGATCGAGTTGATATCGACGGCGAAATTCGCCGTGACGCTGATGTCGGCGGTCACGTTCGTGTCGGTGCGGGCGGCCGTGAGGACGCCGTCACTCCAATTGACGAAGTGGTAGTTGGAGTTTGCGACCGCGGTCACCTGGGTGCCGTTGCCGCCGTGATCGACGGTCTGCGGCGTCGTGCCGCTGATCGTGCCATTTGAGCCGGCGGTGTAGGTCAGGGTGTGGGTGTTGATGGCGAAGGTGGCCGTGACGCTGATGTTCGCGGTCACGTTCGTGTCGGTGCGGGCGGCCGTGAGGACGCCGTCGCTCCAACTGACGAAGTGGTAGTTGGAGTTTGCGACCGCGGTCACCTGGCTGCCGTTGCCGCCGTGATCGACGGTCTGCGGCGTCGTGCCGGTGATCGTGCCGTTCGCGCCGGCCGTGTAGGTCAGCGTGAACTGCGTAAGCGCTTCGAATGTCGCCGTCGTGGTCAGGTCGGCCGTGAAGACGTCCTGGCGCGTCGGGTTGGTGCTGTTGTTGTCGAGCCACTTCGAGAAGGCATAGCCCGAGGCCGGGGCCGCCGTGACCGACGGGCCGCTGGCGCCGTGGTCGGCGGTGCCGGTGACGCTCGCGGCGCCGTTGACGGTGCCGTTTGCGCCCGCGACGTAGTTGTAGTTGTAAGTGTTGATCGCGAAGCTGGCCGTATGCGTCGCATTCGCGGCCACGTTGAAGTCGGTGCGCGGGTTGGACGTCAGGGCGTCTTCCCACTGCGTGAAGTGATACCCGGTCGCCGGGATCGCCGTCACAGGCGTGCCGTTCAGGTTCCAGCCGATGACCTGCGAAAGCGTGCCGGTGACTTCACCGTTGGCCGCCGCTGCATAATTCACGGTGTAGGTGTCGAGGATGAAGTTGGCCTTGAAGATCTTGCTGGAGGTGATCGCCGTGTCGGTGCGCGACAGGCTCATGTTGCTGTCGCTCCAGCCACCCCACGTGTAGTGGGCGTTGACGGCCGCCGTCTTGGCCGGGCAGCTGTCGCCGGAGTTGATGTTGTACGTCGTCGAGGTGACGCCATCGATCGTGCCGCCCGCCGTCGGGTTGGCCGCATACCGGACGCCGATCTTGTTTTCGATCGTGCCGGAGGCGATGTCGCCGTAACCGGCGTCGATGCCGATCGGGCCGCCGAGCGCGTCAGCGGTCTTGAGCGCCGTGTTGCTGTAACGAACGTCGCCGGCCTCGGGATACAGATAACCCGGATCGACGGACAGATCGCCCGCACCGGCACCGACCGTGATGCCCGAGCTGGCTACCGGCCCGAACCAGTTATTGTTGTTCTCCACGATGCTGATTGGGAACGAAGTCGTATTCGCCAAATTAATAAACGCCGCGTTGTTAGCCGAGTAGACGTTGCAGTTGGTGACCGTCAGACTCGTCGCGGTGTTTGCGCGCTGGCTTGCCGGCCGGGCGAAGCACGCCACGTTCGTGAGCGTCGTCGTCGTCATGTCGACGATATCGCAATGGTCAAAGTGAATTTGTTGCGGTCTGGCAGCTGTCCAGGTGCCACCATTCGCATAGAAGGTAACGGGGCCATACCCGGCGCTCGCGCCCGGGGCCTGGCCGCCCGACGCATTGCGGGGATACTTCGTCACGAAAACGCTGCGCGTGAGCGTCGCGCTCGTAAATGCCGGAACTGAGCCGTAAACCGGGTTTGCATAAGCGGCAGAGGTGCCACCGCCGCCCAGTTGCACGGCATTACCGACCGCCGGAGCGCGGAAGATGCATCTGTCAGCCTGCAAGGTGAATGGCGAGTAACCATTCCTGCTCTGAAGGCAGGACGACGGGAAATCGGCGGCATTGGAGGTGGCCCCCAAGGTGCCGATATCGCAGTAACTCATGATCAATAACGCATTCATGTTGTTTAAGGAAATTCCGACCGTGCCGAAATTCTTGATCCGGACGTGATCCAGAATGTAAGTCTCATGATTGCTGGATTGATAGTTATTGATATTCGGTCCCGACAGGATCCCAATCGCCTGGTTCGAGGCGGTGACCAGGTTGTTGGTGACACCCATGTCGATGTCAACGTAACTCAGCTTGATGAATTCGTTGCAATATCCAGCACTGAGGTAAGTATTTTTGGTGGAGTGCTGAATCGCATGGATCGCCGGGTTGGAGCCGGTCTCGATGATATTCACGTTTTCCAGGATCGCGTAATTCGAATTGCCCTGGATAAAGTTAACGACCTGATATAAGGCGGTTGGGGCCGGCTGAGTTTGATACTGTATCGTAATGCGGCCGCCGGAGAGCGAACCGAGTTTCGCGCAGTTTGCCGTCGTTGTGCCGCCGGAGCCGTTCATGAACGCGACAAACGCGCGCATGTTGCCGAGCGAGGAAGGAACGGGGCCCGGCAGCTCGGGAATATTGCCCGCGTTGGTTATGACCGGGGTTTGGCCTAAATCGGCAGTGATGTAAACCACCTTGTTGATGATCAGTTGAGTTTCCGTGTAGGTCGCGCTATCGGTGATGTTGATCGTATCACCGGCGGTGGCGGCGGTAATTGCTGCCGACAAAACGCCGGTCCCACCGCCCGAGATGTTGGTCGTTGCCGCGGTCGCGACCGACGCGAGCATGACAAACAACAAGGCCAAAACTATTTTCTTCATAACGCCTGCTCCTAGTGAAAAAATTACAAGGATTTAATTCACGAAAAACCTCTCTTTTTTTGCCCTTCGTTCCCTCCTTCTGTTCGTATTTTGAGTTTCACGCACTCGGATCCAAATGTCCGAAATCTGCGTTAAACATTAACAAACACATAGGCATGCATGTCCGGGGCGAGAAATTCAGATGCTCATATCTAAATGGTTTTTCAGATTTGAGTCAAGCCAAAAGAAGAAAAATTTCACAATATGTTCATAAAGCTCGAAATCGAATTTTGTGATTTGAAGAATTTATAGGCAAAGTACCGGAAACGGCATTCCGACTGGTGGTTTCAAATAATGACCGCCGCCAACCGGGCGGCGGTCATTTTCGAACACAGGGGGGCATCAACGGCGCTTACCGTCCGATCCGCGCCCCGCTGGCGTAGGGTTCGATCCGGACGGGCTGCGTGATGCGCGCGCCGGCGGGCGTTGTGCCGCCAAGGTGCATCGTGCCGCCGCCCGTCAGTTCGCTGAGGCCCTCGTCCAGAGTGTTGAACGGCGTGTCCGGCGCGCCGGTCTCGACGCCAAAGTAGTTGAAGTTGACCCAGATTTGCGAGCCGTAGTAGGTCAGGTATTCGGTCCAGAGGTTGCTAGTCGCTTGAGCGGTGGCCGGGTCGATCGTCGTCGGGAACAGGCCGTATGGCTGGCTCAAATAGAAACCGTTGCCCGACAGGCCGGAGGTGTAGCTGGGCACGTCGCCGGTCGAGTCGGCCTGCCAGGCGAGCCAGTAGTTGCCGGCCGGAAGCGTCAGGCCGGTGACGGGGACGATGTTCCAGCCGCTCATGGCCGCCATTGAGGGGGACTGCCAGAGCAGGTTGCGCGGCGAGTTGTTGTCATAGACCGCGAGGCGCAGGTTTCCCCTGGTCTCGTGCGAGTAGAAACGGACGTCCTTGACCGGGCCCTGCTCGGGCATCTGGATGAGGTTCGCGTGGACGAAGGTGTTGTAGGCGATGCCGATCTTCACGATCCTGCCCGGGACGGAGTTGGCCGCGAAGTAAGCGCAGCCGCGGCCGGCGTCGATGAGCGCCGGGCTTCGGAAGTTGCCCTCGCCGGAGCCCAGTGTCAGCGCACCGGCCTTCGTGAAATCGGAGAGGCGCACCTTGAGGACCATGCCCGGGTCGAGGCTCGTGCCGAAATAGGCGTAACCGCCGGCCGTGTCGATGCCCGCGCTCGCGATCGCGGTTTCCTCGGAGCTCAGAGGCATCTCGCCGGTGATGGTGAAATCGTAGAGGCGGACTTTGACGATGTTCGTGGGATTGGGATACGTGTATGGCGCGAAATACGCATATCCGCCCGCCGGATCGATCGTCGCGCTCTGCAGGTTTGACTCGGTCGAATTGAGCGTCAGGATGCCGTCACACAGGAAGTCCGACAGGCGGATCCGGGCCACCATGCCCGGGCTGGTGTTCGTGCCGAAATAAGCGTAACCGCGGCTGGAGTCGATGACCGCGCACTTGGGGCTGTTCAGGCCCGTGCCGAGCTTCAGGGTGTCGAGGACGGTGAAATCCGACAGCCGCACTTTGACGATCCGTCCGGGGCTCATCTCGGAGCCGAAGTAGGCATAGGTGCCGGCGGGGTCCATGACGGCGCACACGAGTGAATTGACGCCGGTGCTGAGAACGGCGACGCGCGTGAAGTCGGAGAGCCGGACCTTGACGATCTTGCCCGGGGCGGTGTAGGTGCCGAAGTAGGCGTATTCGCCGGCCGGATCGATGAGGGCGCTCGCGAGCCAGTCCTCGCCGGCGTTGAGCGAGAGGGCATCGACGCGCGCGAAGTCCGAGAGTCGGATCTTGACGACGATCCCCGGCTCGGTGCCCGTTCCGAAATACGCGTAGGTGCGGGTCGGGTCGATCACGGAACTGGCGAAGTAATTCTCGCCGGTCGGCAGCGTGATCGTGGCGGAGCGGGTGAAATCGGAGAGGCCCACCTTGACGACTTTCGCCGGCGTCGTGCAGGTCCCGAAATACGCGAACTTTGCCGCCGGATCGATCAGCCCCGTCTTGACCAGCGTTTCGGTCTGCAGCGTCAGCGTGGATTCGCGCGTGAACGACCCAAGGTTCACCTTGATCACGTGGCCGGGGTAGTTGTTCGTCGCGAAGTAACCGAACCCCGCGGCCGGATCGACCGCGGCGGTCGTGATGCGGTTCTCGCCTGAGTAGGCCGTGATCGCGCCGATGCGGCTGAACGTGGAGAGCCGGATCTTGACGATCGAGCCGGGTTCGGTGTCGGTGCCGAAATACGCGGCGTCGCCGGCCGGGTCGATTGCCGCGCTGACCGGAATGCTCTCTGGGAGCGTGATCGCGCCGGTGCGCGTGAACGTCGAGAGCGCGATCCGCACGATGGTGCCGGGAGACGTGTAGCAGCCGAAATACGCGTAGCCGCCGGCCGGGTCGATCGCCGCGCACTTGAGCGAGGACTCGCCGCTGGCGAGCCGGATGTAACCGACGCGCGTGAAATCCGAGAGGCGGACCTTGACGATCGTCCCCGGGCTACCCCAGTTCGTGCCGAAATAGGCATAACCGGCGGCCGGGTCGATCACCGCGCTCGTGAGGAGCGTCTCGCCGGCGTTGAGTGTCAGCGCGCCGACCCGCGTGAAGTCCGACAGGCGGATCTTGACGATCACGCCGGGATCGCCATAGTTCGTGCCGAAATACGCGTAGCCCCCCGCTTGGTCGATCACCGCGCACATGATGTTGTTCTCGTATGCGTTGAGCGTGAGCGACGCCACGCGCGTGAAATCCGACAGGCGTACCTTGATGATGACCGACGGCGAGGACGCCGTCGCGAAATACGCGTAGCCGCCCGCCGGATCGATCACGCCGCAGTTGATCTGGCTTTCATTGTAGGTGCAGATCGTGTTGCCTTCGCGGCGCATGCCGGCGGAAGGGTAGTTGGTCGAGCCCACCGTGCTGTTGCCGGCCGCCGGGTCGGAGAACGAGAGCGAGCGGTCGATGTGGGTGTGGCCTTTTTTGTCGGTGACGCGCAGAGAGATCCTATAGACCTGCTCCTTGAGCCCGCGCGCCTTCCAGTCGGCCCTGAACAGGGCGACCGGGTTGCCGGGCATCGCGCCGCCGAGGTTCATCGGCGCCGGCTTGAGCTGCACGGTCTCGAGGCCCTCGATCTCGGCTTCGACTTTCGCGACCCCGGCCGGGGCCTTGACCAGCGCCTGGATCGTCAGCGTGCCGCCGTTCTTGACGGACGGGGCAGAGAGGGTTGGGATGATGTGGATGCGCGAGTCACCGGTGCCGACCGGAGCGGGCGCCTTGGCCGCGAATGAAAACGATGGGACGAGCAGAAGGAGTGCCATCGTGAGGATTCGAATCCGCCGAACGAAATGTGCGTGCCGAATCGAATGAATCATGGTAGCCCCCTGAAAAGGATAAACTCGTGAACGGCTCTGTCGCTCCTGACGGTAATGTCAGGACGCGGTTTTTTTCAATTAAAAACCGCCGGCGAAAGAGGCGGTGGCGTGCGATGGACATGCCGGCCTCGCCGATCACGGCGATTCGAAATCCATCGTCTATTCGTAACAGGTCCAGTTGCCGGCCGCGTTTTTTGGGACCGCGGTGTAGGTCACGTATTCGCTCCAGCGAGAAATCGTGCTGCTGGCCGAGGAATCGGCGATCGCGGCCGGAAAGCTGCCGAACGCAAGGTCCATGGAAAAACCAACGCCGGTCACACCGGCTTTGAAGCTTGGAACCGTCAGGAGCGAGTCGCTCTGCCATGCGAGCCAGTAGCTGCCGGGCATCAGCGTGAGCGACGCGGGCGTTCCGGAGGTGATCGGAACCGTCAGCCAGGCGTTCGCCGCCGTATTGGGCTTCGAGCCCGACTGCCAGAGCAGTTTTTTCGGTGACGCGTTGTCATAGATTGCGAGCCGCAGGTTTCCGTTCGCCGCGTGCGAATAGAACCGCACGTCGTTGATGATGCCCTGCTCCGGCATCGTCAACTGGGTGGCTTGGGCAAGCCCACGGTAAGAGAGCGCAACCTTGGTCACCCGCCACGGCCACGTCGATGACCCGAGATACGCGAACTCGCCCGCCGGATCGAGCACCATGCACATGGCGCCATATTCATTGCTGCCAAGCACGGCCCCCGTGCCCACCCTGGAGAAATCGGACAGGCGAACTTTTGTGATCAAGTCATTGCCGGCGAAATAAATAAAGCCCCTTTCGGCATCGATCGCCGCGCATCTCCACATCCCGGTGTTGCTCTGAATCTCGCCGACCTTGGTGAAATCCGACAGGCGAATCTTCACGATATACACCGGGTTCGAGTAGCTGCCGAAGTAGGCATAGCCCCCGGCCGTGTCGATTGCCGCGGCGTCGAAGCCCATTGCGATGTTGGGCAGGCTGCCCACGCGCGTGAAATCCGAGAGCCGGATTTTCACGATTCTCGACGGTTGCGTGCAGCAACCGAAATACGCAAACCCGCGGTCCGGGTCAATCACGGCGGATTGCAACCGGTCATCGTACGACGAGAGCTTCAGCGAGCCGGCGAGACTGAAATTGGAGAGCTTGATCTTGACGACGCGGCCCGGGCTCGTGTCGGTCCCGAAGTAGGCGGCGTCGCCGGCCGGATCGATGACGGCGCATGTCAGAGCGCCGTCACCGGTGGCCAACGCGCCGACCCGGCTGAAGTCCGACAGCCGAATCTTGATCACGTTGCCGGTTGAAGTTGAGGTCCCGAAATAGGCGAAGCCCCCGTCGGCGTCAATCGTGGCGCACGTCAGGTAATTCTCCCCCGCATTAAGCTTCAGTTCGCCGGCACGCGAGAAATCCGAAAGCCGCACCTTGACGATATGCCCCGGTGACGTGTTCGTGCCGAAATACGCAAACCCGGCCGCGGAATCGACCACGGCGCTCCTGAGGTCAGTGGCCGCCCCGGAGATGAAGCTGATGCTGCCAACTTCGTTCAGTTCGGAAAGGCGCACCTTGATCACGCTTCCGGGCATGCTGCCGGCGCCGATATAAAGGAACGTGGCGCTCGAATCCATCAGCATGACCTCCGGCGCGCCGTTGCCGGAGAGCGGCGTCGCCCCGGCGCGCGTGAACGTCGAAAGACGCACCTTGACGAGGGTGGCCGGGTTGGTGCTGAGGCCGAAATAAACCGCGTCGCCGGCCGGATCGATCGCGGCGCAGTTGGGCGAGTTATCGCCGCTGTTGAGCGTCAGCGCCGCCACGCGGCTGAAGTCGGAAAGCCTTATCTTGATAATCATGCCCGGCGAAGTGCTGGTTGCGAAATACCCATAGCCCGCCGCCGGGTCGATCGCCGCGGCCAGAATCTTGTTTTCGCCGGCGTTCAATGTCATCGCGTCCACGCGCGTGAAATCGGAAGTTCGAATCTTGATGATCTTCCCGGGAGATGTATTCGTTCCAAAATAGACATGGCCCCTCACCGGATCGAAGACGGCGCTGTGCAGGTAGAACTCGGCGGTGTTCAAGGCAAGCGCGCCGCCGAACGTGAAATCCGAAAGCCTCACCCTGTGCACAAGCCGCTCCGTGCCGCTCTCTGCGAAGTACGCGTAGCCGCCCGCCGGATCGATCACCCCGTCGCTGAAGTTGCCGTAGAAATTATTCAGCGTCAACGTCCCAACGCGCGTGAAGTCGGAAAGGCGCACCTTCACAATCGATGCGCCGACCGCGAAATAAGCGAACCCGGCCGCGGTGTCGATCACCGCGGCTCTGACATTGTTCTCGCCGCTGTTGAGGCTCATGGCGCCGACTCGCGTGAAGTCGGAGAGGCGCACCTTGACGATGGATCCCGGCGATGTGAAGGTCCCGAAATACGCGAATCCCCCGGCCGAATCGATGACGCCGCACATCGCGCTGTTCTCCCCGATATCCCCGACGAGACCCCCGACGCGCCGCATGCCGCCGGAAAGATACGTCGTCGTCCCGACCGTGCTGTTGCCGGCCGCGGGATCGGAGAAGCTGAGCGAATGGTCGGTGTAGGTATGGCCCGCGAGGTCGGTGATGCGCAGGCAGACGTTGTAAACTTGTTCCTTGAGCCCGTGCGCTTTCCAATCGGCCCGGTAGAGCGCCGAGCCGTTTCCGAGCGCCGGGGCGGCGACGTTCGAGGGCTCGAGCGGGATCGTCTCGACGCCTTCGATCTCGGCTTCGACTTTCGCGACCCCAGCCGGGGCCTTGACCAGCGCCTGGATCGTCAGCGTGCCGCCGTTTTTGACGGATGGCGAAGACAGAGTCGGGATGACATGGATGCGACCGTCGGTGGTGCCGATGGTCTGGCTTCCTGCCGTCGCTGCGTTCGAAACTTGCGCGACACAAAATATGAGCACAACAATAAGATGCAGTTTGCGAAGCATGATGCGCTATTCCTCGCGATTTATCGACGATTCTGTCGATGAAGACTGTAATGTCGCGATCACCCTCTGGGCAATAAAAAACCGCCGCCCGATATGGACGGCGGTTTCTTTGGTGAGTTGTGGTTGATTTACCGTTCCACGCGGGCGCCTTTGGCTCCGATCGCTTTTTCGACTTCCTTGACGGTCACCATCGAGGTATCGCCGGGGGTTGTCATCGCCAGCGCGCCGTGGGCCGCGCCGTAATCGACCGCTTCCTGCGGGCCCTTGCCTGACAGGAACGCGTATTGTACGCCCGAGGCGAAGCCGTCGCCGCCGCCGACGCGGTCGTAGATCTCGAGGTTTTCGCGCAGGCGGGCTTCATAGAAGTTGCCGTCGGCCCACAGCACGGCGCCCCAGTCGTTCACGTTCGCCGTCTTGGCGTTGCGCAGCGTCGTCGCCACGACCTTGAAGTTCGGGAACTCCTTGACCGCGCGCGCAATCATCTTCTTGAAGTTGGCCGGATCGATCTTGCTGATGTGCTCGTCGAGTCCTTCGACTTCGAAGCCGAGCGCGGCGGTGAAGTCTTCCTCGTTGCCGATCATGACATCGACGTTCTTGGCGATGGCGCGGTTGACCTGCATCGCGCGTTCCTTGCCGCCCTGGCTCTTCCACAGGCCGGCACGGTAATTAAGATCGTAGCTGACAATCGTCCCGG
>JAJFUE010000197.1 GCA_021372575.1 bacterium
TCTGCGGCGACACGATGCGCGAGACGGCCGAGTATTTCATGCCGCGCGCCGTCGAGCTGCCGCTTCCGCTGGGCGTGCCGTCCAACGCGGCATTCGCGCTCATGACGGCGCACCGGCCGGACAATGTCGATGACCCGCAAACGCTCGCGGGGATTCTCGATGGCGCCGGCCGGATCGGGATGCCCGTCGTGTTTCCGGTTCACCCGCGCACGCGCAAAACGCTCAAGGCAATGGCGGCGCCACCGAACCTCATCCTCATCGAGCCGGTCGGTTATTTGGAGATGCTCGGGCTGCTTGCGCGCGCGGAACTGGCGCTGACCGATTCGGGCGGGCTCCAGAAAGAGGCTTTGTTTATCGGCACGCCGTGCGTGACGCTGCGCGGCGAGACCGAGTGGCCCGAAACGATCGAGCTGGAAATGAACATGCTGACGAGCAATCCGCCGCGGGCCGACGAGATCGCCGGGGCCGCGCGGACGATGCTCAAGCGCGCGGGTGGTGAAACGCGCGACCGGCGCCGCGGCCGGCTTGCCCCGCAAATCGATCTTCAGTTCGGCCCGATCGACGTCGCGCGGCGAATCACCGACGCCATCGAAAAAATATGAGAAAATCTTAATGAATCCAAAAATAAAATATCACCGTTATGTTCTCATGGCGCTGGTTTTCGGCGCGTTCGTGCTGCGCGTTTTATTTAACACATACGAAATGCCGCCTGTTTATATTTATCCCAACGAGGTGGACAAGCGGAATTTCACGCTCGGGATCGAGGGGCGCAACCGGTTCAAGGACCTCAGCATGCCGTCGTTCCTGTATAACACGACGGCGCTCATCTACGTTCCGGCGCGCGCGGCGCACGCGATCGGCCAGAAGTATCTGCCCGGCGTCAGACCGTTCAGTTTTCCGCTCATGGATTACTATTTCTGGGTCGGCCGCGTTTATATGGGCGTGTGCGGCGCCTTGGGCGTGTGGTTGATTTATCTGCTCGGGAAACGGCTGGGATCGCGCAGGATCGGGCTGATCGCGGCGCTGCTGCTGGCGGTCGCGCCGATCCACGTCCTTGGCTCGCGGCACATGAAGGAGGACATGCCGCTGGGGCTGTTCTGCACCGGCGCGATCGTCGTCATGCTCGACCTGATCCGGCGGCGCGCCGCACGTGATTATTTCCGCTGCGCCTTCATGGTCGGCCTGTGCATGAGCACGAAATGGCTCGGGCTCATCATGGCCGTGCCGTTTGCGCTCGCGCACTGGCTGGCGGCGCGGCGGCATCCGAATACGGGCCATATCCACAGCCGGTCGTGGTGGGCTGCCTTGATCGTCGGCGGGTTCGCGGTCGGATTCTTCATCGCGTCGCCCGATTACCTGTTGCGCATCGGCGACCTGAACAACGCGTTCGGCCGCGGGATCGGCAAGGCCTACACCGCGCACGCCGACGGCATGGCGGTCAGCCCGATGGCGGAGGCCCTCACCGATTACTGGCGCAACGGCCTGTGGCCGGGCCTTACGCCGGCGCTGTTGCTGTTGACAATCATCGGGTCGTTCAGGCTGTGGCGACGCCACCGCGAAGAAGCGATGCTTATCCTTTTCTGGGTTTTGTCGTTCACGTTCCTGCTGGAGACGGCGCGCGCGCGGCCCTACCCGCATTACGAGCGCTACCTTCAGCCGGTGATCCCGTGCATCGTCGCGCTGGCGGCGTGCGGCGTGGACGCGTTGATCCGCCTGGCCGGTCGCGTGCTTCAACCCGGCGCGATGCGATCGACGGCCACGGCCGCGATCGTCGCCGCGGCCGTCGCGTGGCCGATGCACGACACGATCCGGTATCTCAGCCAGATCCCGAACAGCACGATCATTCAGGCCTATGACTACATCAACACCCGCGTGCCGGCCGGATCGCTGATCATCACCGACGGCTACGGGCCGATCATCGACAAGGCGAAATTCCGTCCACTGCGGTACCGCAAAAAAGACCGGCTCGATTTCAGCGCGTTCCCGACCGGGCCGTCGTACGTGCTGTATTCGAGCCAGGGGCTGGGGCGCTACCTCGAGCATCCGGAGGCCACTCCGGAGTTCACGCGGTTCGTGCATTACGTGCTCGGGCAGGGCCAGCTGGTCCAGGAATGGCGGCCGCGATTCCGTTCGTTCTACGCGGAAAATCCGACGATTCAATTGTATTATTTCGACGGCCGCGAGCGGCCGTTCGTGCCGAAACAATCGGCGCCCGAACCAAAAGCAGAGAAAAAATCATGACACAGGTCAGCCTCTTCCCGTTTACCGAATACTGGTGGTTCTATATTCTTTTCATCCTATTCGTGCTGTTCATGCTGGCGCTCGACCTTGGCGTGTTCCATCGCAAGGACCACGCCGTGGGATTCAAGGAAGCGCTCGGCTGGACGATTTTCTGGATCACCCTTGGCCTTCTCTTTTGCGTTGGCCTCTACTTCTATTGCCTGTGGAAATTCCCGCAGGAAGCGCGGCTGACCGCCGCCGGCATCAACGCCCACGCCAAGGCGCACGAGGTCGCGCTCCAATTCCTGACCGGCCTGATCATCGAGAAATCGCTCTCCGTCGATAATATTTTCGTGTTCGTCGTGCTGTTTCATTATTTCCAGATCAAGCCGATGCACCAGCACCGCATCCTGTTTTTCGGCATCATGGGGGCGCTGGTGTTCCGCTCGATCTTCATTTCGATCGGTTCGGTACTGATGAATTATTACTGGGTCGTGATGCTGTTCGGGCTGTTCCTGATCTACACGGGCTTCAAGCTGCTGTTCGTTCCGGAAAAGCCGATCGAGCCCGAGCACAACCCGATCATGAAGCTGCTCAAAAAATTCTTCCCCGTGACGCACCATACCGAAGGCCATAACTTCTTCATCCGCCACAACGGGACGATCCACGCGACGCCGCTGTTCGTCGCGCTGGCGTTCATCGAGATTTCGGACATCATTTTCGCGATCGACTCGGTGCCGGCGATCTTCGCCATCACGAAGGAGCCGCTCATCGTGTTCACGTCGAACATCTTCGCGATCCTCGGCCTGCGCGCGATGTATTTCATGCTGGCGGGGATCGTGCACAAGTTCCGCTACCTGCGCTACGGCCTTGGCATCGTGCTGATGTTCGTCGGCGTGAAGATGAGCTTCTATCACGACATCCCGATCGGCTGGTCGCTCGCCTTCATCAGCGCCGTGATCGGCGGGTCGATCGCGATTTCGCTCATCATTCCGCCGAAATACGAGAAAATCGAAACATCGACGGAAATCAGCGACACCAACAACCACAATCATAACGGGCATTGAGGCGGCGTTCGCCTCGCGAGGGGGCAGGGCAAGGTGGACGGCGCGCGGATCTGGTTTCACGATGGGTTCGGCGCGCCGGCCGGTGGCGGCTGCGTGTTTGTCGAGCCTCGAAGGCTGATCGTCGCGCGCGACGTGAATGCGGTTCGTTGCGCGCTTGAACAAATTCGCGCGGCCACCGAGGCGGGATATTGGGCCGCGGGATTCCTGAGTTACGAGGCGGCCCCCGCCTTTGACCCGGCCTTTGCCGTTCGCGATCCGGCCTGCTCGCTTCCGCTTTTGTGGTTTGGGATTTTCGAGGCCCCGCATTCCGCCGCCGCGAACACCCGTGTGGAGTGCGGCGCTTCATTCATTGGGAACGGCTCTATTCGCTATCCCGATTACATCAACCGCGTTCAAGCGATCCGCGACCTCATCGCCGCGGGCGATGTCTATCAGGTCAATTTCACGTATCCGCTCGAGGGCGACGCTCCGGACGATCCATTGGCGCTCTGGCGATCCCTGATGGACGGCGGCCACGGCAGCTATGGCGCCTATATCGATATTGGATCGTACGCGATCGCGTCGCTTTCGCCGGAGCTGTTCTTTCGGCAGGACGGCGACGCGGTCGAGACGCGGCCGATGAAGGGGACGGCGGCGCGCGGGCGTTGGATCGATGAAGACGCCGCGCGCGCGGCCGGGCTTCGTTCGTCGCCGAAAGAGCTTGCCGAGAACCTGATGATCGTCGATCTGTTGCGCAACGACCTGGGCCGGGTGGCCGTGCCGGGGACGGTGCGCGTGAGCGACCTGTTCCGCGCCGAGCGCTATGCGACGGTGTGGCAGCTGACCTCGACGATCCAGGCGCGCACGGCGGCGCATCCGGTCGATACACTGGCGGCATTGTTCCCGTGCGGCTCGGTAACCGGCGCGCCGAAGATCCGCGCGATGGAGATCATCGCCCAGTTGGAGGCCGCGCCGCGCGGAGTCTATACGGGCGCGATCGGTTGGTTCGGGCCCGGCCGCCGCGCCTGCTTTTCGGTGGCGATCCGCACGATCGAGATCGATCGCATGGCCGGAGTGGCGCGCTACGGCGTCGGCGGCGGGATCACGTGGGATAGCGATCCGGCGGCCGAGTGGGAAGAGACGCGGCGCAAGGCCGCGTTGCTTGCGCCGCCGCGCGACGCATTCGGCCTGTTTGAGACGATGCTGTGGACGCCGGGCGAAGGCTATGCGCTGCTCGATCGGCATCTTGCGCGTCTTCGCGCTTCGGCAGAGTTCTTCGGGATCGCCTGCGATCTTGACGGGGCCCATCGCGCCCTCGCCGCGACGTGGCCGGAGCCGCGCCGCATCCGGCTTGTCCTGCATCGCGACGGACGATTCAGCCTCGATTCGCGGCCCTATGATGCGCGGACTGGAAAGCCCTGGCGCGTTGCGCTTGCCGCCGAACCGGTTGACGAAAACGACGCGCGCATGTTTCACAAGACCACGTGGCGCGAGCCGTTCGAACAAGCCCGCGCAAGCCGGCCCGGATTCGATGATGTCCTCCTGTTCAACACGCGCGGCGAGCTGACCGAGAGCACGATTGCGAACGTGGCTATCGAGCGCGACGGCCGCCTCCTCACCCCCGCCCGCGCCTGCGGCCTGCTCGCCGGGACCATGCGCGAGCAGTTGTTGGAAAATCACCGTATCTTGGAAACAACCATTCCGATCGAGTCACTGATCGCCGGCGAGCGTGTTTGGTTGTTCAATTCCGTTCGGGGAATGTTTGAAGCTGAAATTTGTTGATTCGGAACCGCGCGTAGCGATTCGAGCACGTGTTATTTTTTTCGATGCATAAAATAATAGAGTGCTGTGCATGTCATGCATGTCATGGCAGGCACGGTTCCCCAATCTAGAATCAGCGGCAACCACCACATGCGTCTTAATTGCTGGAACGGAGAGGTCGCGAACGAAACAGCGCCGATCACGCCAATGAATATCGGGACCCACGACGCCGTTTTCCTTCTTCGAATAAATCCTTCATAAAAGATGAACCAATTTAGCGCTGATCCATAAAGGAAGAATGCGGCGGTCACGAAAAAGAATATATATCTTAGAACGAGAAATACCGTGCGAATGTCGATCATCCGGATCCACGCAGCCCAATGGTCGAAGGGTATATTGAAGACGCCAGAGAACATCACATCACCACCTTGATCCCGCCCATCACGGTGGCCAGGCGCAGGTCCACGATGAGCGGCAGGTGATCCGAGTTCAGCCTTGCGGTGCGCGTGTTGACGACCTTGACCTTGCACACTGAAAGTTTCGGCTCGATGAAGATGTGGTCGATGCGGCCGATGGGGTAGCGGCCGAACCATGTGGCGCGCGGGCGGTGGTTTTCCATCGCGTCCTGCGCGTCGAGCAGGCGGCGGCTGAGCCGGCGGCAGACGACCGACCGCGGGATCGCGTTCAGGTCGCCGCACAGGATCATCGGGCCGTATTCGGGATCGATGTTGCCGAGCCAGTCCGGGCCGAGGAGGGCCTCGACCTGCTTGATGCGCTCGCGATGGCGCAGGCCGAGGTGCGTGTTGATGAGCTGGGCGCGGTGGCCTTCATGCTCGAACGCGATCCACAGCGCGCCGCGCGGCTCGAGATGCCGGTTCTTGAGGCGCGGCAGCGGGCCGGCCTTGAGGAGCTTCATCGGGAAGCGGCTCAGCACGGCGATGCCGTACTGCTCTTCCTCGATCGTGAGCGCCGGGTGGAACGCGAAATTCATTTCGAGCAGGTGCGCGATCAATTCGGCCTGGTCGATGAAGCCGGTGCGCCGGCGGCCGACATCGACCTCCTGCAGCGCGACGACGTCGGGCTGGAACTGGCCGAGGATGCGCGCCACGCGCTCGGGCGCGATCTTGCCGTCCATGCCGATGCAGCTGTGAATGTTGTAGGTCATGACGCGCAGCGTGTCGGGCAGGCGCGTTCGGGGCGGCTTGTGGCGCGGGCGCGTGTGGATGCGGCCCAGGCGGTCGAGCACCATCTGGCGCAGGTCGGCCGGGCGCAGGAAGGGTTTTGCGGGATGCGCGGTGAACGGCGCGTCGGCCGGCAGGAGCGCGAAGGCATCGGTTTCGTGGATGCCGGGCCCAGCGTGCGCGCCGTTCTCGATCGGGAAGCTCATCGGTTTTTTGTGCGTGCGCCATCCCGAGATCACGAAATCGCCGGAATTGGGAAGATGGCAGAGCGAAACCATGTCCTTCGCGGCCTCTTCCAGACATGGGTGATCGGCGCCGAGGACCTCGGCCGCGTTGTCGGGCAACTGCCAGCGGCCGGCCTTGTTCCACGCGACGGCGCGGCCGGCTGCGCCCTCGACGAGGACCAGCGGGATTTTCGCCTCGCGCACGAGCGCCGCCGCCAGCCGCTCGCGCTCGTCTTCATCGCCGAGCGGCTCGGGCAGGTAAATGTGCCCGAGCGGTCCCATGGCGGTGACGCGCACGCCGGCGGAGAGCGGGCGATGCTCGGCGTGCTGCCCGTTGCCGCCGACGCGCGAGAGGCGCCCGCCGAACAGCGCGATGCGGCGGTTCTGAATGCCGCGCTGGTTGCGCTGGCGATCCTCGCGGTCGTACAGGTCGAAGTTGTCGAACACCTCCGCGACCGCATCTTCAATCGTGCGGCCGGTCTCGTAAGGGAACGGGATCGTCGCTTCCTGGCCGTGATCGGAATAGACCCACACGTCGTAGTCGCGGCGCGAGGCATTGTGCGCGGCGTGCCAGATGTGGCGGATGGCGGTATCGATGCCCTTGAGCGTCCAGTGCGCGAAGGCCGAACCGGGACCGCGGCGATGCGCCTGCTCGTCGTAGCCGAGGAAATTCAGGTGGATGATCGGCACGCCGCGCGCGATGTCGATCTTGGCGCCGAGCGTGATGAGGTCGCGCATGAGGCTCGTGATGCCGACGCGAAACGGGATGAACCGCAACTCGTGGCCGAAGCTCTGGCCCTGGAACACGCCGCGGAAGAAGTCGAAGATCGCCAGCACGAGCTCGATGCCGACGTTCGCGATCATACGCAGCACCGCGAACAGGTTGGCGAGGATCATGAGCGGAATCGCCAGCGGCCGCGCGCCGACGAAGAAGTCATTGTAGCCAAGCCGCGCGAAACAGAACTGCGCCTGGTCCGCCCCGCCGGTATAGACGTCGCAATACGCGGTGCCCTCGGCAAGGAGCGGCTGGCCCTGGTCGGCGAGGCGTTTTTCGATCGAGGCCGCTGCGCCCGGATCGTACATCCTGACGAGCGTGGCGCGCGCGCGGTCGTAGTAGCTGAACGCGGGGGCGGCCTGCCGCACGCCGTAAAAGAGCTCGCCCTGCACCGACGGCGTGTTTGACGGGACGCCGCTGAACATGCCGTGCAGGCCGTAGCCCTCGTGGCGCATGAGGTGCTCGAGGAACGGCATGCGGCCTTTGTTGATCGCACGCTGGAGCTGGTAGCGGCTCAGGCCGTCGATCTGGATCATCACGAGGCCGGGCCGGGTCGGAGAGCCTTCGCTATGGGGGAGTTTGAGCCACCGGACGAGCCACTCGCTGCGGCTGAGGCGCTTGCGCAGGCGGCGGACGAACATTTCAAGCCGATAAATCATGGATGAACCCGCAGAAGCTCGCTTCGTGCATGTGGGGCAATTGTACCCGGAACAAAAACCGGCGGGAAGGATTTAATGCCGCACCGGGGTTCCTTCGGCCCCCTCGCCCAAAACGATTTTATAATCTTGGCGCGGCATGCGCCATTTCGTTCTTCGATAACGCCCCGCATGGGTCCCGCGACCTGGAAGTTGAGGGATGCACCCTGACTCAGGGCTGACCGTATGTGTCTGGCGTTGTGTCTCGAAAATGGAATCGATTGTGTTTTTGAACCGCGAAGCGGTTCGATCCCTAAGCCGGGGGGTGGTTTGGCGAACTTGTTCGACAAACCTACCCCCGGTCGAATCGAAAATATTTTTGGAACCGGTTTACCGGTTCGATCATCATACCGGCCACTTGACGCGTGACATGACACTAGCGTGGATCTGTTGGTTGTAAACCGAATGGCGGTGTCAACCAGAGCGCCGAAGGCGCGGAAGAAACCCGTTGTGTCCATTTCTTTCGCGCCTTCAGCGCTCTCATTTTCTTGGGATCGTATCCTGGGGCGTCGCTTCGCTTTGCCCCAGGCTGTTTTCTCTCGCGCCTTCGGCGCTCTGGTTGACACCACATTCGGTTACAACCAGCTTGCCCACGCTGAACACATACACGTCCGGTTGTTTTTCGGCACATTCCATCTATTTCAACCGGCTTTAGCCATCAATCGCCAAAAACCTATTTCGCCCATTTCCCCATCCTCTCCCCCCCAAAAAAATCGTACTTTTTTTAAATTAAGTTTCCTAAGGGCCATAAGGGTCGCTAAGGGAATCGACTTTTTAAAAACTTATATGTTAATCTCATCCTCGCGCCGGGAAACCTCCTCGGCCCCGATTTCCCAGTCCTTTTGGTCCTTTAGGTCCTTTTGGTCCTTTCACCCATGCCGACGCCTCCCAACATCGACGACCTCACCGACCTTTCCGCCACCGGCGCGATGCTGGAGTGCGTCCTGCACGACTGGGTCTATGAAATCACCCAGCTCACGACCCCCGACATCCCGACCCTGGCCGAGGCGATCGACTTCTTCGCCCGCCTGACCGCGATCCGCAAAACATTAATCAAGCTCTCCCGTCTCGAGCCGCCCAAACCCCATGCATCGCCGTCGCCCTCGCCGGCGATTCCCGATTCTTCAACTTCGCCCTCGGATCCTGAAACCCGCGACCGCCGCGCCCCCGAGTCGCCCGACCCCGCGACGCTGATTTTCGACCAGGCGACGCAGCTCCCCGTGCCGCTGCTCGACCCGCTGCCATCGATCCCCTGCATCCCCCTAGACCAGCTCCGCCCCGAGCTCGAAAACCTCTCAACCGCCCTGAACCATGTCTGCTCCGAAATCTTTTCCGAAAATTCCACCACCCTCACCACCGATGACTCCCCCCTCGACTCCGATCAATTAGACGACACCCCCGACTC
>JAJFUE010000030.1 GCA_021372575.1 bacterium
TCGGCGACCGCGGCCTACAGGGATTGGCCGACGCCGGGGACGAATCGGACTCGGCAATGGAACCGGTTACCGATGTCGCTTCGGGCCGAAGCAACCTGCTGACGAAATCGCGTTCGAGGGGGGCCTCGCTCGCGGTCGGGCTACGGCAGGGGAGCCCGAACTGACGCGGGAAGGATAAACCAAAATGTTCGAAAAAGTCGATTCCCTTACGGACCCTTATGGCCCTTAGGAAACTTAATCTTTAAAAAAAACAAAAAAAGTCCGGCCAGCCTTGGGGGCGGACCGGACTGCGTTTCGAGCTACAGGACGTTTAACGGGCCTTGACGAGGATCGTCGTGCGGCGGTTCTTCTGGCGGCCGGCGGCGGTGTCGTTCGAATCGACCGGCTTGTGGTCGGAGAACGTGCGGGCCTGTTCGATCTGCACGTCGGCGATGCCGCAGTTCTTGACCAGGTAATCGACGACCGCGGTGGCGCGGGTCGCGCCGAGGTTCCAGTTGCTCGACCACTTGCTGTGGCGGATCGGCTGGGAATCGGTGTGGCCTTCGACGATGATCTGCTGGCCGGAATACTGGGCGCGCAGCTCGTCGGCGAGCTCGCGCAGGACCTGCTTGCCCTTGTCGGTCAGCACGGCCTTGCCCGACTGGAACAGGATGTGGTTGGGCAGCTCGCGGACGACGATTTCGGCCGGCTTGGGCGGGATCGGCTGAACGGCCGGTGCGACGGCCGGCGGGGCCGGGGCGGGCGGCGCGGCGACGACGGCCGGCTCGCTGATGCCAAGGAATTCGTTGTATTCGGCGCGGTTCAGATCATCGCCATACATGTCGATGCCGAACCAGCCGAGGACGAAATCGCCGACTTCGGAGACGTCGAAGCCAACGCGAGCCATGAGGCCGACCTTGCTGACGAACGGCTCGCAGACAGCGACTTCAACGTTGGAGTTGAGGATGTGCTGCCAGCCCTGATGAAGCATCAGCTTGTCATACTGAAGGTCGCTCTCCCACGTGTCATAGACGTAATCCTTGGGCGGGGCGCCCATCCACTTGGGGCGGCTGTTCATGCGCGCGGCCCAACGGGTGTCGGCTTCCTTGAAGTAGTTGGTGTAGCCCTTCTCGTAAATCTGGTTGAGGTGAATGGCTTCCCACCACAGGAAGCCGGCGCGGGTGCGCATCTCGGGATACGCGCCGACGCCGCGCTGGTCGATTTCGGCGGTCACGCCGTTGTGCGTGATGGCGCCGAGCTTGGCGTAATCGGTGACCTGCACATAGGCGCCGAGGGACGGCGGCCAATGGCCGGTGTAGTCATTGGCGGCGGTGGCGCCGACGCCGATGTTGATCATGTCCTGAAAGTCAAAATACCGATTCGTGAAGTAACGGGCAGGGCCGCTTTGGCACCCGGCCACCAGGATGAAAGCCGCCGCCAGAGCGAGCGACTTGAGCGCGTGCAGACGTAAATCTTTCATTTTCAGCATCCTTCGAGTATCGCTGGATCGATTCGAGCTTCCTGGAATTGAGGGTTAAGTTTTGTTTAACTCCAACTACTTCAATTGTAGCCGATTAGACTGACCGGCGGCGAAATTGTCAAGCGCGAAGATAAGGTGTTGGGCGACGGTTCACGGTCGGGCATCCCCCTGACAAAATTCGAAATCCGAAAACCGAAATCCGAAACAAATCCGAAATTCGAAACCCGCTGCCGTGGCGGGCTGAAAGCGACCATCCCTTCGGGACTATTTCAACACCCTGTTAGAGACACTGTTTCATCTTTCATCTTTCAATCATCCATCGACGTCGATACGCTCGAGGCGCACCTCCTTGGCGTGGGGTTGGGAGGGGTTGCTCTCTTGGATGATGGTGAGGACGGCGTCTTCGGCGAGGGTGTCGCGGGCCTCGATCGCAAAGCGCTCGCGCAGGCGCGGCTCAGTGACGTCGGCCAGGGCGCCGACGCGCAGCGTCACGCGGACGACGCGCTCGGCCTCGCGGTCGCGGGCTTTCTCCTCGATCTGGCGCATCAGGTTGTGCATGATGCCGGATTCGCTCATGGCCGCCTCCGATCCGAATGCGGGAAAAGCATTCGTGCAATTCCCGCGATTTTGAAGTATCCCGTGACTGTTGTTATTATCGCAATTCGCCGGCCGAATGGCTATCTTATAGGCATGAAATAATTTGCGAAGGAGATCGGGGCCATGATGCGACTGATTACGATTGCGTGTGCGCTGACGATGGCGGCGACGGCGTGGGGCGCCCAATCCACGCTGGCGGCGCCGACGCCGGCAAAAACGCCGCGGGCGATTCCCGCGCCCAAGATCGACAAGAAAATCAGGCTGTGGCAGGGCGATGCCCCGGGATTCATGAAGGGCGCGCCGGCCGAGGCGATCGTCAATGAGCGGATCAAGTATGTCTCCACGCCGGAGTTGTTTGTTTATCTGCCCGACAAACCGAAGCAGAACGCGACGGCGCTGATCATTTGCCCCGGCGGCGGATTCAATCACCTCGCGATGAACCTGCACGTCGAGAACGTGGCCAGGATGCTGAATGGAAAAGGGATCGTCGTGTTCGGGCTGAAATACCGGACGAAGCTCGGGAAGAACGACTATGTGGCGGATTCGCAGGCCGATGCGCTGCGTGCGGTGCGGGTCGTGCGCTCGCGCGCGAAGGAGTTCGGCATCGACCCGCACAAGATCGGCATCCAGGGCTATTCGGCCGGAAGCACCGTGATCCTGAATTTGCTTGGGCATTTCGACAACGGCAATCCGAAGGCGGCCGATCCGGTCGGTAGGATTTCGAGCCGGCCCGATTTCGCCGTGCTGATGTGCCCGTGGCCGAACGAAAAGACGCTCGAGGATTACCCGCTACCGAAGAACACGCCGCCGGTGTTCATCGCGCACGCGCGGGACGACGAAGCCGCGCCGTATGCGTTCGCCGTGGCGCTCGACGAGAAGCTCAAGAAGATGGGGACGCCGGAGCGGATGTTCTCGGTCGATCGCGGGGGCCACAGCGCGTTTCATTATGGCGATACGACGGGCGAAGGGGTCGCATGGCCGGACAAACTGATGGAGTGGCTCAAGGAAATCGGGATGTGAGTCATGGATCGTGAATCGTGGATCGCGAATCGTGGATCGTGAATCGTGGATCGTGAATCGTGGATGGTGAATTGGCTTGCGGCAGGGTTGGAACCGCCGCGGGATTTACTTTTTGTTCGAATAAACGGCTTATCTATTGGAATTTGAATTCATAAAAAAATAATCCGCCAGAATTTTTGACAAATAGGACTTCTTGATATTTTATTCACAAAGTGATTGCATTCAAGCTTGGGGTAACGTTTGAAGCGATCCAAGATGTTTCAAATTTAGCGCACGGAAAAACCGAAAAAAATGAGAATGATCGTATCGGTATTCCTCGTGGCGGCTCTCACTGTACCCGCCTTTGCGACGGCTCCGGTCCTGTCGGGCATCGGCGTCTCGCCGGTCAACGACACGTGGGCGATGGTCAACTGGACGACCAACATCAGCGCGACATCGTATGTCGATTATGGTCCGACGGCGAGCTACGGCAGCACGGAATACGTCGCGGGTTACGTCACCGCGCATCACGTTCAGCTCAACAACCTGAGCGCCGCAACGACGTATCACTATCGGGTCCGCAGCACGAACAGCTCGAGCGAAACGAGCGTCAGCGGCGATTACACGTTCACGACGGGCGCGGTGTCGTACGGCTGCGAAGGCAACCCGACGGGCAACCCGATCGGCGGCGGCGTGGGCTACAGCCGGGTGATTGATTCGGCCACGGCGAATTATGTCGTGAGCACGGCGAGCGCGCTCAAGAGCGCGCTCAGCTCGGCGACGTCGGGACAGGTCGTATATGTCGCCGACGACGCGAAGATCGACCTTTCGGGGCAGACCTCGTCGATCACGATCAAGGCGGGGGTGACGCTCGCCAGCGGACGCGGGCGCAACGGCTCGCTGGGCGGCATGATTTACAGTTCGACGTTCAACGAGGACACCGGGCGCGGGTGGTTCGCGACGGGCGGCACCGGCACGCGCGTCACGGGCCTGCGGCTCGCGGGCGCGTTCAACGGCCCGTGGCGCACCGACGAGGAATACCACGCGATCTACGTCGGCCACGCCAACTGCGAGATCGACAACAACGAGATTTATGGTTGGAACTACGCGGCGGTCGAGACGCTGCTCGGGTCCAACGCGTGCGCGCCGTATTTCCATCACAATTACATCCACCACAACACGAAGCTCGGGTGCGGCTACGGCATCTGCCCGGGATTCAACAGCGGCAATGCCGTGCCGATCATCGAAGGCAACATCTTCGACTTCGAGCGGCACTCGGTGGCGGGCCACGGCACGCTGGGCATGAGCTACGAGGCGCGCTATAACCTCGTGCTCGAGCATTCGATCAGCCACATCTTCGACATGCACGGCGGATACGACCGCGACGACGGGACGTCGATCGCCGGCACGATCATCCGAATCCACCACAACACGGTGCGCAATTTCGACCAGAGCGCCGTCACTATCCGCGGCGTGCCGACACAGGGCAACGGCTCCACGTACGGCGGCTGCTGGGTCAACAACAACCACATGTTCCGGCTGTATGACAGCATTTGCATCCGGCAGCTTTACGATTTCGGCAATTTCTGGGTGACGGGCAACGCGTTTGGCGCGGACCTCGGGACGACGTTCGGCAAATGGAACTTCGAGGAAGGTGCTGGGGCCACGACGGCCATTGACGGCACCGGCAACGGCTGCGACGGCACGCTGACGGGGATGAACGCCTCGACGTGCTGGGTGGCGGGCCATGAGGGGACCGGACTGAAGTTTCTCGACAGCGGCGATTACGTCGATTGCAGCTACGACATCGGCGAAATCGACAACATCGCCTTCGATTGCTGGGTCAAGTTCGACTCGCTGCCGACGGGGATGTATCCGATGAGCAACGGGATCTTCGATTTGTATTACCGCGGCGACTGGGCGGGGAATTACATGTTCTTCCGCGCCAAGATCACGGACTCGGCCGCCTACCCGGGCGACTCGGGCTGGACCGGCTACGCCGCCGTCAAGAGCACTGTGCCGATCTCGACGGGGCAGTGGTATCACTACGTCGGCACGCGCAGCGGGAACAAATTGCAGCTCTACACGAATGGAGTTCTTGATCGCGAGCTGGATTGCCTCGCCGGCTACACGGTGAGCACCGCGAGCGAGACGGGGCTCCGGTTCGGCCAGGGCGTCCCCGGCACGATGGACGACGTCCAAGTCTATAAGCTGAATGCGACCGTCAGCACCGCGCCGACGCTGACGTGGACCGGCGAGGCCAATTACACCGATGGCGGCGTGTATCCGAAGATCGCCACCGCGGCCGATTACGTGACGTTCCGCGTCAAATACACCGACGCCGACGGCGACGAGCCGAAGCTCGGCTACCCGAAGCTCCACATCCTGCGCCACGGCGTGGAGTTCGAATACCTCACGCCGCTGGTGATGAGCGCAGTCGATACGGCGAGCGTCGCGTCGGGGCGCATCTATCAATACCAGGTGAAAGTCCCGCGCGGATTCGACTACTCGTATTACTTCGAGGCGCAGGACGTCGATGGCAAGGCGGCGACCGGCGCGGCGACGGTTCCCGTCAGCGGCCCGGGCATCAACACCGGAAACAACGAGCCCGTCCTGTATTACGCGACGAACGACTCGAGCAAATACATCGAGAACATCATGTATCCCTCCTCGAGCGGCACCAGCAACACGAGCTTCGACATTCGGTGCGCCTACATGGATCGCGACGGCGACCCGCCGCTGGACGGCTATCCGAAGGTCAAGGTCATGACCAGCACGGGCGTGGAAATTCCGGGCAGCCCGTTCACGATGACGCAGATGGACGCGGGCGAGTTCTGGGACCGGCGCAATTACCAGCTGCTCAAGAAGTTCGCCGCCGGCAGCTACAAGACGCAGATCATCGCCTACGATTCGCAGGGAACGGCGGGCGTTGCGTTGCCGATCACCGCGGAATCGCACCCGGTCGTCACCGACGGCGGCACGAACTGGACCGACGCGTTCACGGGCGCTCCGAGCCCGAACCCATCCATGTCGTTCCAGGTCGCGGTTTCGTTCGGCCAGCCGACGACGAATTTCGTCCAGGGCGACGTGACGGTGAGCAACGGCACGATCAGCGGGTTTACCGGTTCGGACGCGTTCTATTCGTTTACCGTCACGGCCACGACGGCCGGAACGGTGACCGTGCTCGTGCCGGCGGGCGCCTGCACGAGCACGACCGGCAACGCCAACACGGCATCGCAAACGATCAGCCGGGTGTGCTCGGCGGGCGACACGAATGTCTCGACGAACATCACCTCATCCGCGGCGAATCCGGGCACGTCGCCGTCGTTCTACGTCACGGTCGCGTTCGGCAAGGCGGTGACGGGCTTCACGTCGGGCGACATCGCCGTGACGAACGGCTCGATCAGCGGATTCACCGGTTCGGGCCAGTATTACGCGTTCACCGTGACGGCGAGCGGCGAAGGGATCGTCACCGCCAGCATCCCGGCGGGCGCGACCTCGCCGAGCAATTACGCATCGTCGGTCAGCCGGGTTTATTATCCGGCGAGCGGCGCGGCCAACATCTGGGTCGGCCACGGCTACCCCGGCGCGCACCTCGGCACGCAGGGCGATCCGTTCGACCTGATCACGGAAGGGATCAGCTGGCTGGCCAACGGCGGCACGATGCACATCCTGACCGGCGCGAATCCCGGCGCGATCCGAATCACCAAGCCGATGCGCATCGAGTCGTATGGCGGGACGGCGCGGGTGGGGGGATCGTGAATCGGGGATCGTGGATCGTGAATCGGGGATCGTGGATCGTGGATCGTGGATGGTGAATGGTGGATGGGTACACATCCACCATTCTTTTTTTACGATTCACGATCCACAATCCACGACTTGTCCACGATCCACGAGCTTGCTTTCACGGGCGTAAAGTGCTTGGATGCATCTGGGGTTCGGTGAGGTAGTAAAGTCTATTGCCCGAAAAATTCGATTCGCACGGAAGCCGATGATGAGAAGTTCAATTTCGGTTCTGGCGTTCTGTATTCTGGCAGGCGTGGCGTCCGCGACGGCGCCTGCGATCTCCGGCGTCACGGCCGGCCCGGTCAACGACACGTGGGCGCAAATCGGCTGGCAAACGGACATCGCCGCCAATTCGGAGGTCGATTTCGGGCCGACGGCGAGCTACGGCAGCACGGTTTCGAACAGCGCGCTCGCAACGACGCACAAGCTTCAGATCGACAACCTGACTTCCGCGACGCTTTATCATTATCGCGTGCGGAGCACGAACGGCTCGAGCGAAACGTCGGTGAGCGGCGACGCTACGTTCACCACGGTGCCGGCGATGCACGGATGCGAAAGCAATCCGACCGGCGAGCCGATCGGCGGCGGGGTCGGCTACAGCCGGATTTATACGCCGGCCGAGGCGACCGTGGTCGTCAGCACGGCGGCGCAGCTTTTGAGCGCGATCTCGTCGGCGACGGCGGGCACGATTATATACGTGGACGACAGCGCGCAGATCGACCTGACCGCGCAAACGAGCGCGATCATGGTGCCGGGCGGGGTGACGATCGCCTCGGGGCGCGGGCGCAACGGCTCGGTCGGCGGGCTCCTATTTACGAACCTGTTCGCGGCCCGGCACTACATGTTCCAGTCGGGCGGGAACGGCGTGCGCTTCACTGGGCTGCGGATCTCCGGCCCGTATTACGGCACCGGCCGTACGATCCCGTATTCGTACGGCGTTACGTTCGCCCACAACGACTGCGAGATCGACAACTGCGAGGTCATGGGGTTCAACCTGGCGTCGGTGGCCAGCAGCGGCAACGTCACCGGCATGCGCGTCCACCACAATTACATTCACCACAACCAGCGCTGCGGATGGGGCTATGGCGTCGCGTGCTACACAAGCAAGGAATGCCTGGTCGAGGGGAACCTGTTCGATTACACGCGGCACGCGGTCGCGTCGTCGGGCGTGCGGCCCGCCAGCTATGAGGCGCGCTACAACCTCTACATGGACAACTCGATCAGCCACATCTTCGACATGCACGGCGCGAACGATTTCGAAAAGACGATCATGCAGGGCAACTGGCGCTTCGACGAGAGCGCCGGGACGACGGCCTACGACAGCTCCGAATACGGCGTCGGCGACGCAACGCTCCACAACTTCAACGCGCCCGCGTGCTGGGTCGAAGGAAAGATCATCCACGCGTTGCAGTTCGACGGCGTCGATGATTACGTCGATTGCGGCGACAATTCGATGCTCGCCGGCAGCAGCTTCAGCGTGACCGCATGGATCAAGCCGGCGGCCGTGAGTGGCACGCAGGCGATCGCAAGCAGGGGCGACACGCTGGCTTCGGGCTACGGCTACAGCCTGCGGCTCGTCGGCTCGACGCTCGAGGGCATCGTGCACAACTCGAGCGGCACGATCGCCACCGCCGCCACAAACAGCGGGACGATCCCGGCGGGGGTGTGGACGCATGTGGCGATGACGTTCAACGGCTCAACGGCGACGCTCTACATCAATGGCGCAAGCGCGAAAACGTTTTCGTGCGGCGGCGTGCGGCAATCCGCGTCGCTGCACTTCATTATCGGGCGCGACGCGGGCGGCACGACGTCGTCGTTCGGCGGGACGCTCGACGAAGTGCGCTGCTACAGCAGCTGCCTGACGGCGGACGACGTGCTGCGCCACGCCAACCTGCAGGGCGACGTCGCGGGCGACACGATCCGGATCCACCACAACACGGTGCGCTGCATCGACCAGAGCGCGGTCACGATCCGCGGCGTCCCGACGGTCGGCTGCTGGGTCAACAACAACTGGTACTGGCGCGCCTACGACAGCCTCATCGTCCGCCAGATCAACGCCTACGGCAACATGTTCGTGAGCGACAACAATTACGGGCTCGAGACGCCGGCGCCCGATCCGGCCGGAGGGACGATGCTCGCCGAGTGGCGCTTCGACGAGGGCACGGGCACGACGACCGCCGACAGCTCCGGCCACGGCCGCACGGGGACGCTCACGAACATGAGCGTGCCGTCGTGCTGGGTCGCGGGCAAGAGCGGAACGGCGCTGGCGTTTGACGGCGTCAACGATTACGTCGCGTGCGGGTCAAGCCTCACGCAGACCGACAACATCGCGATCGACCTGTGGGTCAAGTTCGACAAGTTCGCCGAATACACGTCGCTGTTCACGAACGGCCTGTTCGAGATTTACAACCGCAGCGGCTGGGCGGGGAACAAGCTCTACTTCCTGTGCAAGATCAATGAAAACGCGATGGCCGGCGACTCGGCGTGGGTCAACAAGACCGGCGTCAAGAGCACGACGGAATTGACGACCGGGACGTGGTATCGCGTCTCGTGCGTGCGCGCCGGCAACAGGATGCGGATCTTCATCAACAACCGGCTCGAGCGCGAGCTGAACTGCCTCGATGGCTTCACGATCGGCTCGCCCTCGCTGCTCAAGATCGGCACGAACCCGTTCAAGGGAGTCGTGGACGAGGCCAAGGTGTTCACGCCAGGGCCGGAACATCCGGGCAACCATGCGCCGACGCTGACGTGGACGGGCGAGGCGAACTTCGGCGCGGACGGATTGAATTCGCAGTCCGGGACGATGGCCGATCAGTTCACGTTCAGGGTCAAATATACCGACGCCGACGGCGATGAGCCGCGGCTCGGATATCCGAAGCTGCATCTTCTCCGCGGCGGCGTCGAGTTCGAATACGCCACGCCGCTGTCGATGTTCGCGGTCGATGACACGACGGTCTCGACGGGGCGAATCTACACGTGCACGGTCAAGTTGCCGCGCGGCGCGGATTACACATATCAGTTTGAAGCGATCGATCAAGTCGGCATGATCGCGACCGGCGCCGCGACGACACCGGCGCCCGGGCCGGCCGTCACGAGCGGCAACACGGCGCCGGTCCTGATGTTTACGGATGAAACGAACTTCGTCGAGCAGGGCCACTGGCCCAATAGCGGCACGAGCGACACGTCGTTCGACTTCCGCGCGAAATACTTCGACGCCGACAATGATCCGCCGCAGGCAGGTTATCCAAGGGTCAGAATCATGCGCGGCGGTTTCGAGATCCCGGGGAGCCCATTCACGATGACGGCGGTCGATTCGGCAAGTTATCTGGTCGGGCGCAAATATCAGTTGCTGAAGAAACTGACGGCCGCAACCGACTACTCGTATCAGTTCATCGCCATGGACGCGAACGGCTTGAGCGCGGATCCGTCGGTCGTCGCGAACTACCCCGACGTGACCGCGGGCACGGACGTGTGGACGGAACTTTATTCGACGGCAACGAACCCGACGGCGGGGAGCATTCCGGTGCAGGTCGTGTTCAGCCAGAGCGTGACCGGGTTCGCGCAGGGCGACGTGACAGTCACGAACGGCACGATCAGCGGGTTCAGCGGCTCGGGCGCGAGTTACTCATTCACGGTGACGCCGAGCGCGTCGGGCGTCGTGACGGTGAACATTGCGGCGGGCGTCTGCACGAACGGAACGACGACGAACCTTGCGGCCACGCAGCTCAGCCGCGTGTTTTATCCGGCAGCCGGCGCCGACGACATCTGGATCGGGCACGGGTATCCGGGAGCGCGGCTGGGGACGATCACGGATCCGTTCGATTTGATTGCCGACGGGATTCCATGGCTGAAAACCAATGGAACGATGCACATCCTGAGCGGAACGAACCCCGAGACGATCCGCCTCACGAAGCCGATGCGGGTCCAATCGCAGGGCGGCACGGCGACGATCGGAAGGAATTCAAGCGAGTGACATAAGTTTTCCGGCAATGCGCCCGATCGCAATAGTCCCCGGTTTTGCGGAGGAGCGATTGATACGATTACGATTACGATTACGAGCACGAGCACGAGCACGAGCACGAAGAGACAACTTTCGGCAAGCGCTCTTGAAACTATTAGATAAATACTGAACGCCCGGCTTGGTTTTTTATTGCGTTTTGAGCGGCCAATATTTGACCGAGGCTATGCTGCCGTGGAGCGCGTTCTCGAGGGCGACGCCGTATTCGACGTTGATCGGATCGGTAAATGAAAGCCCGAGCGCCTGCGCGAGGCGGCGGCCAAGTTCGTGGTTTTCCATCGTGCCGGTGAAAGTTTCCGCCGCGGGGCCGGCGGCCATGATCGGCACGCTGACGGCCGTGTGCTCGGTGGTGGCCCACTTGATTGACGAAAGCAGGGCGGGGCCTTTGACGTCGAGCCGGGCGCCGCTCCCGTGCAGCGCAAGGCCGCCCGTTTCATGGTCGGCCGTGACGACGATGAGGGTGAGCGGCGAGGCCAATGCACGCGCGCGGGCGACGGCATCGTCGAGTGCAAGCGTGTCGGCGACCATGCGCGCGCCGTCGCCGGCGTGCGAGGCGTGATCAATACGGCCCGCCTCGATCATGAGGAAATAGCCGTTGGGATTGTATTGAAGCGAGCGGATCGCGAACTCGGTCATCTCGGCCAGCGAGGGCTCGCCGAACTTGTCGCCGGCGCGATCGGCCTCATATTGCATGTAGGACGCGCTGAACAGGCCAAGCACGCGCTGGCCGGACTGGCCTGGGTTGAGCGCCGTCAGGTCGTCGCGCGATTGAACGTAGGACCAACCTTCGCGCGCGAGCTCATCGACCAGGTCGCGGCCGTCGGTGCGAACGCCAGTGGTCGCGGTGTCTTCCGGGTCGCGCCAGTTCGTGCCGTGAAAATACGTGCGACCGCCACCAAGCAAAAGCGTGAGGCCCGAGGACAAGATCTGGTCGGCGATGGCGGTCTCGTCGCCGCGGCTCGACTGATGCGCGTAAAAACAGGCGGGCGTGGCGTGCGTAACGCGCGTGGTGGAAATGAGGCCGACCTTTTTGCCGGCGGCGAGGGCGAGTTGCGTGATGTTCTGCAGCGAGCGCGCCTCGTGCGTAGGGTCGATCGCGGGATCGGTCACGCCGATGCCGCCGTTGTAGGTTTTGGCGGCGCACGCGAGCGCGGTGGCGGCGGCCGCCGAGTCGGTCACGAAATGGCTCGTGCTGTAGGTGCGCGATTTGCCGGTTTGGGGAAGCTGATCCATCGCGAGCGGCGTGGAGGAACCGCCCTTGTAAATGCGCGCGGCATCGACGTGCGCCTGGCCCATGCCGTCCCCGATAAACAGGATCAGGTTGTCCGGTTGCTGGGCATACGCGAAGGAAGAGATCAGGAACAGAATCGCGCAGAACCAAAGCCGTTGCGAATTCATGTGATGTTCACTCGAGAAGAAATGTAATCCGGGCCGAAGCAGGGATTATAAACAAATTTTATTGAAATCCATGGACAAGGCAACAGCATTCGGTCGCGATCCGCAATCATCCGCTTCATCCGAAAGAAACGCGTTTTGTTTTTACGCGGATGACTCAGCGCGGTCGAGCCGCAACCAAAAATCCCGGATAAACACGAAATACACGAAAGTAAGCACGAAAATTCACGAAATGCAGGCTTTTTGTCGCAGAGGCGCAGAGCGGGGCAGAGACGCAGAGAACTTCGAGAGTCTTGTCAGAAAAACAAAATTCTGACAGATAGTAGTTCGGATTCATGCCGATGAACGTGGATTGCGTAATCCGCAATCATCCGCTTCATCCGCAAGATCCGGGTTTTGTTTTTACGCGGATGACGCGGATTTTTTCCGATGAACGCGAATTGCGTAATCCGCAATCATCCGCTTCATCCGAAAGATCCGCGTTTTGTTTTTACGCGGATGACGCGGATTTTTGCCGATGAACGCGGATTTTTGCCGATGAACGCGGATTTGACTGATTCAGGAATCGTTGCGGGAAAAAAGATCGATGACGGACACGAACGTGAAACAGAGCGCGATGAGGAGACCCATGAGCAGGTAGCCTTCGTCGGGCCGGATCCATATTTTCAGCAGGCCGCCCGTGAAGGCGATGAGCGCCCACACGATCAGGTTCAAAACGAAAATGGCGCGCGCGCGGCTTGTCATGCGCAGATCATCGTGCCGACGCCCTGGTCGGTGAACAGCTCGGTGAGCAGGGCGTGGGGCAGCCTTCCGTCCAGGATGTGCGTCGAGCCGACGCCAAGCTCGATCGCCTTCACGCACGCGCGGACCTTGGGGATCATCCCGCCGGTGATGACGCCGGATGAAATCAGCGGCTCGACTTCGGGGATCGTGATGCGGCGGATGAGCGAATCGGGGTCCTTCGGGTCGCGCAGGATGCCGCGGACGTCGGTGAGCAAAATGAGTTTTTGTGCGCGCAATGCGGTGGCGATTTCGGCCGCGACCGTGTCCGCGTTGATGTTGTAGGTCTGGCCGTCGCGATCGACGCCGATCGGCGAGACGACGGGGATGAAACCGGATTCTTCAAGGACGCGCAGGACCTCGGGGTTGACCTGCTCGGGCTCGCCGACGAAGCCGATGTCGCGGCCGCCCTTGCCCTTGAGGCGATGCGCGAGAACAAGTCCGCCGTCCTTGCCGGAAAGGCCGACGGCGCGGCCGCCGAGGCTCAGGAGGTGCGTGACGATTTCGCCGGCAAGCTTGCCCGCGAGGACCATCTCGGCGACGTCGAGCGTCTCGGCGGTCGTGACGCGCTGGCCCTCGACGAACTCGGACTTGATGCCCATGCGCTCGGTGAGCGCGGTGATCTCGGGGCCGCCGCCGTGGACGATGACGGGCTTGATGCCGACGTTCTCCATGAGGACGACGTCCTGCATGACGCACTGCTTGAGCTCGGGCTGGATCATGGCGTGGCCGCCGTACTTGATGACGACGGTGGCGCCGCGGAAACGCTGGATGTACGGCAGGGCCTCCATGAGCGTCTCGGCCTTCTTGAACAGGGCCTCGGTCTCGGGTTCGCGCGTCGGCTGGGTCATGGTTGGGGCTCCTCGCTCGGAGTGGATTGGGTTTCGGTCGGCGGCTGCGGCTTTTTGGGCTTGGGGGGCGACTTGAAATCCTTGTTCGGAAACTCGCGTGCGAGCTTGTCGAGGACGGCGTTGATGTATTGGGTCGATTCGTCGCTGCTGAACTGGCGCACGAGCTCGATGTATTCGTTGATCGTGACGCGCAGCGGGATGTCGGCGAATTCGCGCAACTCGCACAGGGCCATGCGCAGGCAGACGCGGTCGAGGATCGGCAGACGTTCGATCTTCCACTTGTGCAGGAGCGGGGCGATGGCGTTGTCGAGTTCCTCGCGTTTGGCAAAGACGTTTCGCGACAGGTCGCGCGCGAACGGGCCCCACCCGCGCCGGTGTGACGGATCGCACGACAGGAAGCGGCGCTCGACTTCGAGGTAATCCTCCACGTTCGCCGGTTGAGCGAACTCAACGGCGTAGAGAAGCTGCATCGCCCGCTGGCGGGCCATGTGCCGGATACTACTCATGGGCGGCCGCTCGAGGCGGCGTCCTTCCCGATGCTGCGGTCGGCGAGCTGCGGCATGAACCGCGGATCGCTCAGCGCAACATAACGATTGATTCCATTGAAAAGCAAGACCGCAATCTGCTGCTGGATTTGGGGCTGCACGAGCTGGGAGGCCTCATAGGGGTTGTCGAGGAAGAAGCACTCGGCCAGCACGGCGGGCATCGAGTATTGGATCAGGACGCGGAACGGCATCGATTTGACGCCGCGGTATTCGTCGCGCGAGATGCCGTAATTCTGGAACTCCTCGCCGATGACCTGGGCGAGCTGGCTGCTTTGTGCCTGGCGCTCGGCGAGCTTGTCGCCGGCGAGCGACTTGAGGATTTCGCGGATGTCCTCGCGGCTGGAGGCGCGGCTGTCCATGTCGATTTCGTTTTCGAGCTCGAGGAGGTGCTTGTTGATCGCCTTCGTGCCGTCGCTCAGGTAGTAGATCTCGAAGCCGCGGGCGGTCTTGCGGCGCGAGTCGGTGGCGTTCAAGTGGATGCTCACGAACAGGTCGCCCTGCGCCTGCTCGGCGATCTCGACGCGGCGCGGCAGCGAGACGTAGGAGTTGTCGGTGCGCGTCAGGACCGCCTCCATGTTGGTGGTGCGATTGATAAGCGCCGCCAACTGGAACGCGATCTTGATCGTGATTTCTTCTTCGTAATACGTGCGGCCGCCGATTTTCCTGGAGGTCTCGGCGCCCATGTGGTCGCCGCCGTGGCCGGGGTCGATCACGATGCGTTTTTTGACGGCGCCGGGGCGGCCCTGGCCGACCGCGCGATAATTGATCGGCGCGACCTGCACGAGCTGGCTGGTCTGGGTTCCGCCCAGCGCGACGTGCACGTCGCCGCGCGTATAGAACACAAGCCGCAGGACGCGCTGCTTCGCGTAATAGACGCGCCGCACGTGATAGACACCCGAGCCCTTGACGTCCCACTCGGCGTCGTCCTGCGGGCCGTCGAGGCCGAAATAATCGAGGTAAAAATAATGGCGGGCGGAAGCCTCATTCTTGAGACGCGGGGAGCAGGGCGCGTCCAGCTGCACCTGAAACGTCTGGTAGGCCTGGCCGAGGCGCCAGTCAAACGACTTCAGGCTTGCCGCGCCGGCATGTGGCGTGAACGCCAGCGCGGCAAGGCAGAACAAAACGAGGCTTGTCAATGAACGCATCATGAAACAAATAAGCCGGTTTCGGTGAAACCGGCAAAACCAGAAGGTTGCAAATTATGCGAGCGAGGTGATGTGGTCGCGGACTTCGGCGACGTCCTCGCGGTCGGCGAACTGCTCGGCGTATTGGGCCCACGCCTTGCGGGCATCGGACATCTGACCGGCCAACTCGAGGGCCAGCGCATAGTTGTATTGGGCCTCGGCGAGCTTGGCGTCGAGCTTGGCGGCGCCGGCGAAGGCCTTGGCGGCGCCGGCGAAATCATTGCGCGACGCAAGCAGGCAGCCGCGGTTGTAGAAGTCGAGGGCGTCCTTGGGCTCGAAGCCCATCGCCTCGCGCTGGGCTTCGGCCTCGGCGTCCTCGTAATTGTGGAACAGGCACAGGCCCCAGCGCTTGTAGGCGCTCAGGCCGTCCTTGTCGAGGCTGGCGCGAAGCTCGTTCAGCAGGCACTCGAGGTGCTGGCTCGGATGCGGCTTGCCCGCGGGCTCAGGCGCGCTTTGCGGGGCTTCGGGCTGGGCGGATTCGGGCGTCGGGGTTTTGTCCTGGTCACTCATCGTTGGCGGGAGGTCCTTTCCTGCGTTCGTCACAACCGGCTCGAGGGCACGCGGTCCCACTCGGCACAGACCGTTCATCGTAACCCCCCACCAGTGGAATTCACAACTGGAAATTGAGGATCGGGATCGCGCCTGGGAATTATGGGAAGAATGGGGCCAATGGGGCCAATGGGACCCATAGGACCTATAGGACTTATAAGACCCATTGACGATTCACGATCCACGGACATTCACTTTCCGATTGATTTCCCGAATCGCAAACCTATCATGAGCCTCAGCAGCAGTTGTTTTGATATGTTCGGCCGCCCTTATTTTGACAGCGAAAGCATCGGGGCCATGCCGCATCAGATTCTCATCGCCGACCGTGATCCGAACGTGCGCCGGGTTCTGGGCGAATTTCTGCGCGACAAGCTGGGATATGGCGTGACGTGCGCGGATGGCGGCCAGGACGCCGTCCAGAAGGCGGTCGCGCAAAAATTCGATCTTTACATCCTCGCGATCGACGGCGCGGATGAGGTCGATGTCTCCACGCGGCTGCACGCGCTCAACCCCGACCTGCAGGCCATTTTTCTCACCGACGCCAACGAACAGGAGTCGATCAAGGATTTCCTGCGATTTTCCGTTCCCACCGAGCGCGTGTTGACCAAGCCGCTCGACGACCTTGCGCCACTCACGAAGCTGATCATCAGCATCCTCGGCCCGCCGATCGGGTGACACCCGCCAAGTTTTATGTTAA
>JAJFUE010000035.1 GCA_021372575.1 bacterium
GGCGGCCGATCACGACGGGACGCCGGCGCTGCGCGTGGCCGATGTGCTGGCGCGGTTTCCGGTGGCGATTTTGTTCAGGCAGTAGAGGGGCCTTCGAATCGTGCTCGTGATCGTAATCGTAACCAGGCAAAGCCAGAACCAAAGTTTAGAACCGGGACGATTCATCAATCGGCTGAAGCCGATTCCTCTATCTGCGCAAGAGACACGTCGCCGTTTTCGAGGTGCGTTATCGTCATTTGTTTTGGCAAAAACAAATTCGCCACTCGAGAGCGTGGCGTTCCCGGGCCTCGCAATCGCATTTGCCAGAGCAAACTGAAGTTTGAACTCCGAACAGGAATTCCGATACAGCACGAGAGCAGCTTAACCAGAGGAGAGCGTGGCGTTCCCGGGCTCCTATTCAAATTGCTTTTTGACCTTTGCGCTGGTAACAATTCCGGCATGATGCAGCGTAATCACCAGACGGATTTGGTTCGTGGTCGTCGGCGCGGGTTGTATGAACGCCGGCACCAGCCGCTGCTGCCGACGCGGCTCTTTATCCTGCGGCAGGCCTGGCATGCGCTGCTCGCCGTCGGGATCGTCGCGGTCTCGCTGGGCATCGGGATCATCGGCTATCACGAACTGGAAAACATGGCGTGGGTCGATTCGCTGCTCAACGCGTCGATGATCCTCGGCGGGATGGGGCCGGTCGGCGAGCTGCACACGAACGCGGGGAAAATTTTTGCATCATGCTACGCGCTGTTTGCCGGGATGATATTTTTGGTGGTGGCCGGCGTGCTGTTCGCGCCGATCTTCCACCGGTTCCTGCATAAGTTTCATCTGATGGAGGACGAGGAGCAAAAACCGCGCGAGTAGGTGTTCGATTACGATTACGATTACGATTACGAGCACGAGCACGAGCACGAGCGGAACGGGTTTTCATTTGTTGCGGGGCGTTTTATAATGGTTTGTGCCATGGTTGATGGCGAGCCCTGAAGCGGGCTATTCCAATGACAGGTCGATTCCACGCGCAATGAGTGTTGCATACAAGGATTACTACAAGGTGCTGGGCGTCGGGCGCGACGCCACCGCTGATGAAATCAAGAAAGCCTACCGCAAGCTTGCGGCCAAGTATCACCCCGACCGCCATCACGGCTCCAAGCAGATGGAGGAGAAGTTCAAGGAGATTAACGAGGCCAACGAAGTCCTGAGTGACCCGAAGAAACGCCAGGCTTACGATACGCTCGGGTCGAATTTCCGGCCGGGCCAGAACATCAATCCCGAAGACCTCGGCGATATCTTTGGCCAGTTCATGGGCGGGCGCGGCGGCATGCGCGGCGGGCCCCAGGCCGGAACGTTCACCGGTCCCGGCGGCGCGACGTTCACGTTCAACACAAGCGGCGGCGGCGGCGGTGCCTTCAGCGATTTCTTCGAGACGCTGTTCGGCTCGGGGAGCTCATTTTCGCGGCGCGGCGGCGGCATGGGGACCGAGGGATTCGAAGGCCTGTTCGGCGGCGGCCGTGGCGCGCAGCCGGAAGAAATGAACTTCGGCCAGGGCCACCGCGCCGGCGCGAACCTGGAGACCGAGATGACGATCTCGCTCGAGGACGCCTGGCGCGGCACGACGCGCAAGATCGCGTTCCAACGCGGCGCGCCCGGCGCCCCGGCCGCCTCGCACAGCTACGACGTGAAGATCCCGGCCGGCATCCGCGAGGGGCAGAAGATCCGGCTGCGCGGGCAGGGAAGCACGATCGGCGGACGCACGGGTGACATCCTGATCACAATCCACATCGCGCCGGACACGCGGCACACGCTCGAGGGGGACAACCTCGTGATGGAGCTGCCGCTGACGCCGTGGGAGGCGGCGCTTGGGGCGAACGTCAGCATCCAGACGCTGGGCGGACCGGTTCAGGTCAAGGTTCCGGCGGGGATCGACAGCGGCAAACGGCTGCGCGTGCGCGGCCGCGGATGGCCGCTCAAGGGTGGCGATCACGGCGATTTGCTGTTGCGCATCTCGATCCACGTGCCGGCGTCGCTCAGCGAACAGGAACGGGATCTGCTGGAACGGCTGGGGAAGATTTCGAGTTTCAATCCTCGTGAATCGTGAATCGTGGCGTGGTTCGTTGTTTTGTTTTTTAGCGGATTAGGTTTGGATCCAACCGAAAACATGGGGGCTATGGGTCTTATGGGTCCGATGGGACCTATGGGTATGATGGGCATCAATGATGGGTGAGATTCCTTATTTCGGAAATTCTGTCCTGAATTGACGCGGCAGAAAAAATCCGCTTGACATTATGGACACAATCGACAATATAGCTCATGCAGGACGGAATGAGCAGCTCCAGAAAAACAGGGAGGAGAAAAAAGACAGCTATGACGAACAACGAACCCACACTGGAGACGATGCTGACGGTTGAAGAGGTCGCGGCGATCTTTAACGTGAGTCCGCGCACCATTTTGCGGCTGATCGATGCACACGAGATCCAGGCCCTGCGGGTGGGGCGCCAGTGGCGCTTCCGCAAGGAATGGGTCAAGGAGTGGATCGAGCAACACACGAGCCATCACCAGCAAAAATTCGGGTGAATGGCAAATGGAAGTCCCGAGTACGAGGACGGAGAAACAGGATCGAGCGGTGGGGTCTTAACCTCCAAAAGGATATAACCCATGGAGTGCCCCATCTGCCTCGAGACCATAGATCAGCCGCGGCGACAGTGCGTCGTTTGCGGATACAATCTGCACCTGACCGGTTGGAGGGAAGCCGAACCCCTCCCACCCGCGGAAGATCTCCAGCCGGCAGGTGCGGAGTTTTCGAAGACCGATTCCCCATTGCCCCATGTCGGGCGCCAACCTGAACTCGACCAGCTAAAAAAAATTTTTGACGGCGGGCCCAATGGCCGGCCGCGCCTCGTTTGGATCGAAGGCCCTGCCGGCATCGGCAAGAGCCGGCTGTTCGAGGAGGCGTGGGCGTCGCTGGAGGATCCGCCGGCGCGCATTGAGTGGCAGGCGATCAGCCGTGGCCCGGCGCTGGTGCTGGGTCCGGCGCTGGCGTGGGTCGAGCAGATCGCCGGGATTCACCCGCGCCTGTCGCCCGCGCAGGTCGATGCGAGGCTCGAGCAGCTGGCCGATGAAACCGACGGGCTCGAGAAAGTCGATGCCATTTACCTCAAGGCGGCGATCGGGACGCCGTCGGGGATTTCCGCCGCGCACGGCCTCGCCGAGGAAAACGTCCGCCGCAACGTGAATCGGGTTTTGGGAATTCTCGTCGCCTCGCAGGCCAACGCGCGCGGGGTTTGCCTTGTCGTCGATAACGCCCACTGGTTCGACGAGGCCAGCGCGCAGTGGCTCGACGGGGCCCTCGGCGTGGCCGGCGGCGAATTGACCGTTGTGGTGCTGACGCGCGACTCGCAGCGCGGCTGGCAGCCCGCGGTCGAGCCGGACGCGCGGCTCAGGCTGCGGCCGCTCGGGCCCGGAGAGCGCGGGATCTTGTTCGACCAGCTCACCCCGGCGCTCGATTTTCTCCCCGAGCTGCGCAAGCACGTCATCGAACAGGACATCGGCACGCCGCTGTTTATCCAGGAACTGAGCCGGCTTGTGGCGCGGGTGATGGCCGAGAACTCCGGTCCGCTGCGGCCGGATCAGGTCGCGAAGATCGTCGAAATCGTTCCGCTGAGCCTCGACGAACTGATCGGGCGGCGCCTGGCCCAGATGGACGAGCACATGAACCGGACGCTGGCGGTGGCGTCGCTGCTGGGGCCGGACTGCTCGCTCGGACTGATCGAGTGCTTCGACCAGATTCGCGAGGGGCTCGAAGGGCGGCTGCGCGCGCTCGAGGGGCGCCGCATCATCGAGCTGTATCAGACCAAGCAGGGCCGCCGGATGCGGTTCGTCGAGGGCTACGTGCGCGAGTTGGCGTACGAGACGATGCCCGAGGACCGGCGCCGCGCGCTGCATGGCGAGGTCGCGGCGGTCATCGAAAAGACGTTCGCCAACGACCTGAACGGCCACCTCGAGACGCTCGCCTGGCACTGGGAGCGGGCGGGCGACGCCGACAAAGCGCTTTTTTATTTGATCCGCGCGGCCGACCGGCGCCGGCGGCTGGGCGAATACGGCCCGGCGATCGAATTCTACCGCAAGGCGATCGACCAGCTGCGCGGGCTCGAGCCGTCGTCGGTCACGCAGACGCGCCTGGCGCGCACGATGGTGCAGCTGGCGCGGCTGCTGCGGCTGACCGGCAAGGCCGACGAGGCGGAAGAGTTTCTCGACGCGGCGCTCGAGCTCATCGAGCAACTCGATAACGAAAACCTGCGCGTGCAGGCGATGCTGGAGCGCGGGACGGCGCGGCTGCGCAGGGGCGAGCATCACGAGGCCCAGGAAATCCTGCGGCCGCTGCGCGAGCTGGCGCGCTGCGCGGGCAATCCGCATGCCGAGTGCGCCGTGCTGAATGCGCTGGGCGTGATCGACCTGCACGCGGGGCATTTCGAAATGGCGCTGGCGGCGTTCCGCGAGCTCGCCGAGCGGTCGCAGTCGATGCGACTGCCCGACCTCGAAGCCGACGCCCTGAACAACACCGGCCTCATCTACTGGCGCTGGAGCCAGTATTGCGAGGCCGCGCGCGCGTTCCGGGCCGCGTCGGCGCTGCGGCTGCGCACGGGCGACCGCTTCGGCCTGATCGCGGCGCTCCTGAACCTCGCGATCATCCAGGAACAGCTTGGCGAGATCCAGCCGGCGCTGCGCAATTACGAACAGGCGCTCGAATACGCGCGCCAGAGCGGCTACCGGACCGGCGAGGCGACGCTGGAAGTGAATCTTTCGAACCTGCAGCGGCGCGCGGGTCTCGTTTCGCTGGCGCTCGAGCATGCGGCGGCGGCGGTGGAACTGGCCCGCGAGATCGAGGACCCGCGCATCGAGATGACCGCGCTGGAAAACCTGGGGCTGGCGCACGGCGCGGCCGGCCGGCCCGCGCGTGCCATCGAATTGCTCGAACAGGCGCTGGGCATCGCGAAGGAAAGCGGCGCGGCCGAGAAGAAGACGGAAATCGAGCTGGACCTGATCGACGTGGCGAGCAGCGAAGGCCCGGCCGAAACCGCCGCGGGCGAAGTCGAGCACATCTGCCGCATCATCAGCCGCGTCGAATCCGAGAACTGGACCGACCTGTTGGCCACAGCGTGCCGGCTCAAGGGCCGGCTGCTCATCCAGTCCGAGCAGCAAAATCATCTTTCGGGACGCGATTACCTGCTGCTGGCGCTCGATTTCGCGATCCAGTCGCAAAATATTTTCGAACAGCGCGACATCCTGCGCGAGATGATGCGCTGGAGCACGCCCCATGACCGGCCGGAAGATGTTCAGGCGTGGGCCGACCGGGCCGGGCGGATCGACGCGATGATCCAGATCCGTCCCGAGGTCCCCGCAGAAGAAATGCTTTAAAGAGCTGATCGGGGTGGAAAAAATTAACGCTTAACAGTATCGTAACCAAGCACGACAATTCCGCGAATTCCAGGAGCCTCGATAATGAACCGTCCCGTTATGATCTGTCGCATGGTGTTGTCCCAGTTTCTGATGTTGATCTTGATGGCCGCTTCCGCCCCGCAGGCATGGGCGGTGGCAGATCCCGTGGCGGCCGGCGCGGCGTGGCTCGAGGCGCATCAGGACGTGATAGGCGGATGGGATGCGTGGGAACCGTCGCACGGCTTTGCCCTTCAGGCGCTGAACGAAACCAGCTACCAGGCGGCTCCGGCCTACACGCGGCTGCGCGGGCGGGTTCTGGCCACGCAATCGCCGCGCGGCAACTGGACGGACACGCATTACCCGGTCGCGGGGCTGATCGAAACGGGGATGTCGCCGACGGCGCCGCAGGTCATCCAGGCCCTGGCGGGCCTGCGCGAGGTTCAGAAGGCGGACGGCAGCTGGAACGGCAACGTGATCGACACGCAGCTTGCGATCAGCTCGTTCGTGGCGGCGGACCAGGGGTCGGATGCGGCGGTTCAACGCGCGATCGCGTGGATCAAGTCCGCGCAGAACGCCGACGGCGGCTGGGGATACAAACCGGGGGACAGTTCCGATTACAACACGTATCACGCATGCCTGGCGCTGGCGCAGGCCGCGCCGGGCGACGCGGCGCTCGCGAGTTGCCGCGCGTGGATCAACCGGCGGTTCGCGGTCTCGACGCTGCCGTGCGAGATTGCGATCGAAATCGAGGCGCTGATCGCGATCGGCGACGCGGCAAAGACGCAGACCGCGGCAGCGGGACTAGTCGCGTGCCAGAACGCCGGCGGATCGTGGATCCTGTACCCGGGGATCAGCACGCCGTATTCGACGGCGCGCGGCGTGACGGCGCTGCGGCGGGCGCGGCAGGCGGGAGTCGCCGGGCTCGACCAGAGCATTGCCAACGGTTCGCAATGGGTGCTTGACAGCATCGACGGCGCAGGCGACCCGGCCGGCCGTTTCGAGCAGGTCATCGAAACCGCGCAGGCGGCGATGGCCCTGATTGCAGCCGGACACTCCGGCCAGGCTTCGGTCGCGGGCGCGCGGCACCGGCTCGAGGCCGTGCCGAACCCGTATTACTACTGGGATTTCGTATTCAACGGCGGCTGCTACGAGGCGACCGGTTGGGGACTTGCCGCGCTGGCGCAGTCGGGCGGCTCGGCGGCCAAGGTTCAAAGCATCGTCGATACGTTGACCATCAGCCAAGTCTATCCGATCGGCTACTGGTACCGCCCGGATAACGTGACCTACACCGTTCATGCACTGTTGGGATTGGCGAATGCGGGGCAGGCCGGAAGCGAACCGTTCATGCTCGGGATGGACTGGCTGGAAGGCGCGTATCGCTCGGGGATGACCTTCAGCACAACCGACAAGGCCCTGACGCTTGATGCCATCAGGGGCTTGAGCCGCTGGGCGGTGTTGCGCTACGACCTCGTGACCGACCTGGCCTCGATTCAAAACGCGGACGGCGGCTGGGGCGAAGCCGCAGGCCAGGCAAGCCGCATCGACACGACGGCGGCCGTGGTCATCGGGCTTCAGGACACGGGGTATCATTCCATCCCGCTGTCCCGGGGGCGGGCGTTCCTGACGGCGTTCCAGAACCCCGACGGCGGCTGGCCGGAGGCGGCGGGGCTGCTCGAAAGCCAGACCGGCCCGACGGGGCTGGCCACATGGGCATTGGGCGAGGCCGATACCACGGGCGAAATCGCAGTGACGGTCTCGACCGACAAGGGCGTCTATGCGAGCGGCCAGACCGTTCAGATTAACGCGGCCACGAGCGTTGCGAACCCGGATGCGGTCGAAGGCGCAGTCATCGACGGTCGGGGGACGCGCAGGCCATTGCTGATCGCGAGGGTCGATGCGACGCACTTCACGACGCAATACTCGATTCCGGCCGATCAATCATCCGACAGGTTCATCGTCGAGATTTCGGCCACACAAGGGACCAACTTTGGCATCGGTTCGGCCGGTTTCGAAGTCGGCCTGTTCCGCCCCGTCAACGTTTCGCCGGTCGATGGGGCATCGATTGGGCTGCTTGCACCAACGCTTAGGGCCTCGGACTTCCAATCTGCCGGCGCCACTCATGCGGCGAGCCGCTGGCAGGTGCGCGAGGCGGCCGGCCCGTCAGACTGGAGCGACCTCGCGTTCGATTCGGGCGAACGCACCGACGCGCTGACCGCAATCACGATTCCAGTCGGCATTTTGCGCCCGGGAGTCGCCTATGCATGGCGGGTTGCCTACAAGGACAGCGCCGGCCTGTGGAGCGTGTGGAGCCTGCCGACTTCCTTCAGCACCAAGGCTGCGTTCGAAGCCGGTATCGACTGGCTGATCCGCCACCAAGTGGCCCTCGGCGGATGGGAACCGATGGATTATCTCGAGGGCTGGACGGTCGAGTTGCTGACGGAGTCGGGTGCAAAAACCTCATCCCAATGCGAACTGGTTCATGGCCGCCTGACCCAGATGCAATACGCCAACGGCGCATGGCCGTGGATCGAAAACAGTTCACTGTCGGGCTTGTTGATCTACGGCGATTCGCCCTCGGCGCCCAATATCACACTCGGCATCCGGGCGCTCAAAGCCAGCCAGGCAGCCAACGGCAGTTGGCCCGACTCGACCACGAAATCGCCTGATTCGGTGGAGATCACGGCGGCGGCGCTGAGGACCCTTGCGCTTGCCGGCGAGGCGGGCAGTTCCGAGGCACTGAAGGCGATCGCTTGGCTCAAATCGATTCAGAACAGCGACCATGGCTGGGGCGGAGTTCCTGGCGCCGGTTCCTCCGACTTCACGACGCTTGTCGTTCGCGCGCTCGCGATGGCGCTCGGAACGAGCGATGCCGCCGTTCAGTCCGGCTATCAATACATGATCAGCCACCCCACCCCGATCGGCGGTTGGGCCAAGCAGTACGAGCTGGATGCGCTGGTGGTGATGGGCGACATTGCGAGGGCCCAGACGTCCGCCAATCAAATCGCATCATACCAGTTGCCGAACGGCGCATGGGACTTCTCGGGCGCGAATTACGGCGACATTGGCACGACCGCGCTGATGGGCAGCGCGCTGAGCCGGGCCCGCCGCGCAGGCGTGACCGTGTCGAGCAGCGTCATCAACAATGCCATGAATTTCGTGAAAAACCAGATCCAGAGCGACGGCACGGTTCTTGGCAACGGCAATTACGCCCGCGTCGATCTTTCGTCTCTGGCGCTGATGGGGCTTCTTTCCGCGGATCAATCGGGTGAACCGATCAATCGCGTCCGCGCCCGGTTCCTCGCCCACACGACACCCAACTGGCACAACTATTTCTGGATCAACGGCTATGGGACGTACAGCAGCGCGCTGGCCACCGCGGCCTTGATCAGCCTTGGCGACTCTTCGGCGCTCGCGCTGGCCTCCAGCACCGCCGATCAGACGCTGCTCAACCAAAAAGCCGACGGAAGCTGGGGCGCGCTGACCGGCACCGGTTATCCCGGAACCCCATCGGACACCATCAACGCCCTGTATGGCTTGAGGCGCGCCAGCCGCCAATCCAACGCCCAGTTCGATCGCGGCGTCGCATGGCTCCAGCTTCCGCCCCAAAACGGCCAGATCAACAATTTCTACAAAGGCTGGCTGCTGATGGCGATCACGGGGATCGAGCGCTTCTCCTCGTTGCGCACCAGTACAATTGCCAGCTTGCTCGCTTCCCAGAACACCGACGGCGGCTGGGGAATGAATCCGGGCGATTCAAGCAGTTGCGAAGTGACGGCGGCGGTCATACTCGGCCTTGACACCGTCGCAACCGATCAGGCGGTTCTCGCGCGCGGACGGGCGTGGCTCCTTGCCAGCCAGAATCCGGACGCGGGGTGGGGCCAGTTCGCGGGCGCCCTGGCCAGCGACACCAAGCCGACCGCCCTGGCGGTCTGGGCCCTCGCCGAGACGGCCGATATCCCCGGATTGGTCCTGACGGTCACGACCGACCGCCGCTCCTATGTCGGCGGCGAGACCGCGACCATTTCGGCGGCATCGACGATTCCCGATGTGGATCTGATCCAGGGCTCGGTCACCGGGCCGGGCGGAGAGAGAACGGACCTCGCGTTCACCAAACTCGACTCGACGCATTTCAGCGCGGAATACGCGATTCCGGCGGCGCAGTGGCCCGGCGCGTTCATCGCGGCCGTCAGCGCAACGAAGGGCGAGCTTTACGGCGCGGCCGCCCGTGGCTTCGAGGTCGGCCTGTTCCGGCCGATCAACATCCTGCCGCGTGATCGGACGACTTCGACCTCGCTTGCGCCGACGCTGCGCGCGTCGGACTTCGACGGATCGAGGACGCTGGCTGCGCACGTGGCCTCACAGTGGCAGGTGCGCGATCTTTCGAGCCCGCCCGACTACTCGAGCGTGATCTTCGACTCGGGCGTCGATACGGTCCACCTCACCTCGATCACGATGCCGCTCGGGCGGCTGCTGTATTCGTCCAACTACGCGTGGACGGTCCGCTACAAGGACAGCCTCGGGCGCTGGAGCGCGTGGAGCATCGAAACCAGCTTCAGCACGATCGCCGCGAGCCAGTTCGGCGAGCGCCTGGTCTTCGACATGGACGGAGACATCTGGATCATGAACACGGCGGGCACCGGCGATCCGACGCGTCTTACGGCCGGCCCCGCTCGCGACATGTGCCCGCGCATCAGCCCCGACGGCCAGTGGGTCGCGTTCAGCTCCGACCAGGGCGGCCCGTATCAGATCTGGCTCATGCACCCCGACGGCAGCGGCGCGCGGCCGATCGGCGGGTTCCAAAGCGGCAACCCGATCTGCCTCGACTGGAGTCCGGCCAGCACGTCGCTGGTCGCGTCCGCCACCGGCGACACGATCCACATTGTTCCGATCGACGGCTCGGGGGCCACGCAGATCGCCTATTATCCACTGGTCCAGGTGCGGCATCTCGCATGGAGCACGCAGAACAGGATCGCCGTCGAGTTGAGCCCGTTCGGCAATCCGTCCTACAGCGTCATTTGCTCGGTCAATCCCGACGGCACCGGCCTCGTCAACCTCGTGAGCGGCGGCCGCGCGCCGGCGTGGACGCCCGACGGCTCGCTGCTCGCGGCCGGTATCAACAACGACATCTGGACGGTGAATGCAAACGGCACCGGACTGACCCGGCGGATCGACGACGGCGACGTCGAGACGGCCCCGGCATGGACCGGCGACGCCTCGACGATGTTCTACCGCTCATATCCGGCCGCCAACCCCGGCGTCAGCACGATCATGGCCGCGGCG
>JAJFUE010000146.1 GCA_021372575.1 bacterium
CTCGGCGCTGCACGACGTCGGCTACAACGTCACGAGCGTGAGCAACGGCACGGCGGCGCTGACCTGCCCGAGCCTCGAGGATGTGTCGCTCGTCGTGATTGACGACGAGCTCGACGGGCTCGCCTCGCACGAAACAATCCGCATCCTCAAGCAGAACGGCCCGACGCACCCGATCCCGATCCTGCTGATGGTCCCCGACGACGGCCTGACGCGCACCGAATCGGTGAGCCTCGGCGGGGCGTGCTCGTTCCTCGTCAAGCCGTTCGACCCGCAGGCGCTCGTGCGCAAGGTCGAACAGGTGCTCGACCAGCAGCGCCTGGACGAGCTTTCGAACCAGTATCTTTCGGACGCGGCCGACCGCATGATGAGCAAGCTCGCCGACCAGCAGATCGCGGGGGCCGTCGAGCGCAAGACGCAGCTCATCATCGAGCGCTGCATCCAGAACATCACCAGCGCGATCGACCAGCGCGCGCGCGCCCAGGTCGATGAGCACGTCACCAGCCTCGTCAGCGACAAGGAACAGGAACTCGTCAAGCTCACCGTGCGCGAAGTCGCCCAGTCGATGGTCGAGAAGCTGGCCGCGAGCAAGGTCGAGGAGGCGATGAACGTGATCCTCGCCGAACAGACCGAGCGCGCCGTGCGCGGCATGGGCGACAAGATTCTGCCCAGCATGATCCGCGAAAAAGTGAAGGAAATGCTGACGAACATGCTGCCGCGGGAAGTCGAGTCGCGCCTGCAAAAAGCCGCCGAAAAAATGGTCCCCGAAATCAGCCAGCAGATCGTCGGCACGGTCGAGGACGTCGCCAAGCGCGTCGTGCCGCGCGCCGCCCGCGAGCAGCTGCCGCAGGTCGTCGAAGGCCAGGTCGCCACCGCCGTCGATCAGGTCGTGCCACGCCGCGTCAGTGAACTCGTCGCGCGCGAACTGGACCGCCAACTCCACGATAAGATCGAGCCGACGGTGAAAGAGGCCGCCGCCCGCATCCGCCGCAACGTCGTCCTGTTCAACTCCGCGATCGGCTTCATGATCACCGTCGGCATCGTAGTGCTGATCTGGATCAAGCTCCAATAACTTTGCGGAACCGCGAAGCGGTTCGATCTCTAAGCCGGGGGTTGAATTGGCTATCAAGCCAATTCAACCCCCGGTCAGGTCGCATGATCTGGGAACCGATTTATCGGTTCGATCATCAAATCCCGCATTTTTCCAATGATTTCTCTCTTTCTTCCCATCCCCCCCATTGCCTTTTCAGTAACCTTACCCTAAACTACCCGCACAGTTTCACGGGTCGCCCCGAACGAACGCATCTTCGCAATGAGAGGAACTCCGCGATGGGTCTGAGAGTGATTATTCCGGTAGCCGGCGAAGGCACCCGCATGCGCCCCCACACGCACACCAAGCCCAAGGTCCTGCTGCAGGTCGCCGGCAAGCCCATGCTCAGCCACATCCTCGACGAGCTCAAACAATACGACGTCGAGGAAATCTGCCTCGTCGTCGGACACAAGGGCGAGGCCATCCGCGAATACGTCACCCGGGCCTACGACTACAAGTTCCAGTTCGTCACGCAGTCCGAGCTCAAGGGGCTCGGCCACGCGATCTGGATGACGCGCGAGCACTTCCAGGGCGTCCAGTCGCCGCTCCTCATCATCCTCGGCGACACGCTGTTCGACGCCGACTTCAAGAAGATCATCGGCTCGGACGCCAACTGGATCGGCGTCAAGGAAGTCGATGACCCGCGCCGCTTCGGCATCGTCGCCCTCGACGGCGAACGCATCACGGCCATGGTCGAAAAGCCCGAGCGCGACAAGGCCCCCACCAACCTCGCCATCGTCGGCATCTACTACTTCAACAACGCCGCGCCGCTGTTCACCAACCTCGATAAGCTCATCGACAGCGGCAAGACCACCAAGGGCGAGTTCCAACTCACCGACGCCATGCAGCTCATGCTCGAGCAGGGCGCGCTCATGAAGCCATTCAAGATCGCCGGCTGGTTCGACTGCGGCAAGCCCGAGACCCTCCTCGAAACCAACCGCATCCTGCTCGAGAAGGCATGCCGCACGGGGAAGGTCAACGACTCCACGCAATTCGACGGCTCGCTGATCCGCCAGCCGGTTTCGCTCGGCGAGGGCGTCAAGATCGAGAACTCGATCATCGGCCCCCACGTCACGATCGCGCAGGGCGCGACGATCCGGAGCTCCATCGTCCGCAACTCGATCATCTCCAGCGAGGCCGTGGTGGAGAACCTGCTGCTCGACGGCTCGATCATCTCCGATCACGCGCATGCCTTCGGCGCGTTCGCCAACCTCAACCTCGGCGACAGCAGCGAACTGCGCCTGCATTAAAGCGCACGACCAAGGTTATCGGTCCGCGCTCGTCTTGCCGGCCGAAGCCTCTCGCCGGCCGTAGCCTTGGCGAAGGCTGGTGGCGAAGACTGGAATCCTAGAGTCGTTCTCGAAAATAATTTCCGTTTGCCGCTCGTGCGGCAACACGTACCTTGGTGGCCGGCACTCGATGAGCGCCTTGCTGAAATCGGCAGTTTCTTTCAAGAAATGCTCTAATCTGGCCAAGCCAGAACCAAAGAAAAGTTACGTTCTCGAACGATGTCTCCAGTCGGCTTTAGCCGACTCCTCTTTGCACCCTGCTTCAGCAGGGGTGTAGGCGTCAGCATGATTTCCATGGAGCCGGCTTCAAGCCGGCTTTTCATATCGCGCCGCCCGGCTCATCCAATCCAAGCCGGGTGCAAAGAGGCGTCGGCTGAAGCCGACGATCTGTTGCCGTGTTTATGACCTTGAAAATTTGTGCGCATTTTACATTCAATTTCAGGCGTTACCCCCCTCTGCTACAAAATCCTGCATTTCGTACTAATATCCGTCGGAATCTTGCTTTTCTAACAAGATATTATGGTCTCCCCTTGGTGTCCGACGTGTTGCGCGCAACAGCTTTTTGCGCTGCCCGCTTTAGCGGGCTGAATGGGTTGCCACCGGCTTCAGCCGGTGGTCAGCGATCCATTGGTTTTCTTATCAGCGCGCTTCAGCGCGCTTTTCGGGCCCGGCTTCAGCCATCGAATTGCCGAACCTTTTTCGTGTCTTTCGTGTTCTCTCTTTCGTGCCTTTCGTGACCTGAATTTGGTTCTGAATCTTCTCTTTCGCGCTTTTGCCCTTTTGCGTTTTTGCGTGATGTATTTTGGCGGCCTCGTTTTGGGTTGCGGCTCGATTGCGCCAAGAATTTTCGTGCTTATTTTCGTGTATAACGAACCAATTATTGATCATGGCAATCAAGGCCGAAAAATGTATTCAAGGGTAGGTCGGGTCCTCGACCCGGATCTTTTGGACTGCTTGATGGGACCCATAGGACGCACAGGGCCCACAGGACCCATCATGCCCTTCGATTTCTTGGCGCCCTTGGCGTCTTGGCGTAAATCTTTGCTGTTTGTTTTTGCGTGAGGTTTTTCGTTTATTTCCGCGATTTCACGCGATTCCAAATCCACCCGGCAATTTCCCTCTTGTCCGCCTGCTCCGACGCTTCTTCCTTGCCGCTCTTGTCGATCAGCACGACCCGGTTCTCCGCCGCCTCGAACCCGACGCCTTCTTCGCCGATCGGGTTGGCGCAGATTAAATCTAATTTCTTTGCCTTTAATTTTTGTTTGGCGATTTCTATTAGATTTTCGCTCTCGGCGCAGAACCCGACGAGCAGTTGTCCCTTTTTCCGATTCTCGCCCGCCCAACCCGCGATGTCCGGCGTCCGTTTTAATTCCAACGTCAGCTTATCGCCGCCTTTGATCTTTCCTTTTTCGGCCGCGCCGCTTTCGTAGTTGGCCACTGCCGCCGCGAACACCGCGATATGCGTCTTCGCCCAGAACTTCTTCACTTTGGCCAGCATCTCGCGCGCCGACTCGACCGGATATGCCTCGACCCCCGCCGGAACCGGCGCGCTCATCGGCCCGTGCACAAAAATCACCCGCGCCCCCCGCGCAGCCGCCTCGGCCGCAAGCTCCGCGCCCATCCGCCCCGTCGATCGATTGCTGATAAACCGGATCGGATCGAGTTTTTCGCGCGTCGGCCCGGCCGTGATCAGCACGGTCTTGCCCTTCAGTTCAGCGCCCGTTGCAAAATATTTTTCCAATTCCTCGACGATGTCCGCCGGCTCGGCCATGCGCCCCGGCCCCACTTCGCCGCACGCCAGCGCACCTTCGCCCGGCTCGATCATCTTCACGCCGCGCGCCAGCAGCGTCTTTAAATTCTCCTGCGTCGCAGGGTGCTGCCACATCGCGCTGTTCATCGCCGGCGCGATATACAGCGGCCCCGTGTAAGCCAGCGCCAGCGTCGTCACCGCGTCGTCGGCCAGCCCCAGCGCCAGCCGCGCCAGCAGGTGCGCCGTCGCCGGAGCCGCCACGATCGCGTCCGCCCACCGCGCCCACGCGATGTGCTCCATCTCCCACGCCCTCGGCCGCTCGAACACGTCCTGATACACAGGATAACCCGCCAGCGACTCGAACGTCACCGCGCCGACAAACTCCTGCGCCGAACGCGTCATCGCCACGCGCACCTCGGCCCCAGCCTTCTTCAGCCGGCTCACCAAATCCGCCGACTTATACGCGGCGATCCCGCCCGACACCACGACAATGATTTTCCGGCCATTGAGCATATCCAGACACTCCGCGTAGATCATACAAAATGCCCGTCACGAAAACACCAAAGAACCTGCCTCATATCTCCCATGAGTCCCATAGGTCCCATCATACCCATTCTTTTCTTTTTTAAGTTAATTTCTCTTCGACCGCTGGAATTCCTGCAGCAGGTCGAAAGTTTCCCTCAGGCTCGCCGCCGCCTTGCGCGCCTTCTTGCCCGCCAGCTCCGCCCGCGCCACCTGCAGGTGATGCCGCGCCTGCCGCGCGTATTCGGGCGTCGGGCTGACCCCGATCTCGACCAGCAGCCGCGGGTAGCGCGTCGGCTTTTCCGCCATCTGCCGGCACGTCAGCTTCAGTTTCTTGAGCTGCATCGGAATCGGCAGCAGGCAGATCTCGACGTGCGATTCGCCGTCCGTCATGATCATCGGCTGCTCGAACGTCCATTGCGTCCCATTGTCGTCGATCGCAACCACCTGGCTGGCCTGGATGTCCCCATGATGCGCGCGCAGCGCCACCGCCGAGATGTTCTCCGCCGGCGTCTTGAGTTCATACAGCACCGTCTGCCACTCCGACTCGGTGACCTTTTGCGAGATGATCTCGCGCCACGTATAGTCGGGCAGCGTCGGATTGGCGCGGTCCAGCCGCTCGATCTGCATGTTGATCGCGCCGAGCATGCGGTCGATCTGCGCCACGCGCGCCGCCGTCGGACCCTGCCGCCCCTCGAGCTCCTCGATGATCTGCCTCAGGATCATGCAGCTCTCGTTGACCGACAGCGGCGGCTGCATGGTCGGCATGGGAGCGCCCTGCGGCGGCGTGAGCGCGATCGTCTGCGGCGTCGCCACGGCGATCGTCGTCGGCGAAGTCGCCGTGGTGAGCGTGCGCGACGTACCGCCGCCTGCCGTGCGCGCCACGCCCGGCCAGATCGCCACCGTCATCGCGATCGTGAGGATGGACTGCCTGAGGGGAAACATTTCTTTACGCGCGCGTTCGGACACCATTCCGTCGCGCACCTTTCAAATCAAAAAAAACAAAAACCACTTCCCGTTCGGTCGAACAACAACCCAAGCATATCCCGCCCGCCCGCATTTCTCAAAGAAATGTATAAGAGAAAATAAGTGCTGAGTCCTGAGTGCTGTGTCCTGAGATCTTAGCTCTGAGCAGGATCTGCATTACGTGCAGATTTCGGTTTGCGTTGTTTCTTAACGGAAGTGCGCAGTCCGCCAAGGATTCTTGCAATTTCCTGCGTCTCGTTCAATAACCTCTCGAATACGACGTGTTCCAGGTAGCCCACGTCCAGTGCAACATATAACTGCGATCTCACTTCGGCACAGGACGCCTTTGCTATGGAAAGGAAATGTTCAAATTCGCCATTGCCCCACCGTTCGAATCCTTCGGCAATATTGGACATGACTGAGACTGCGGCGCGTCGTATTTGATTTGTAAGTCCATGATCATTGGCAAATGGCGAGTTGCGCGTCAGGCAATAAATTTCACGCGTAAGTTCGCGCGCTTTCTGCCACGCGATGAGATCCTCAAATCTCTCGATTCTCATAGCTTTGGCCTTATGCTGGACTCAGGACTCAGCACTCAGCACTTACTGCAATTTCACTTCCGCTCCGTGCAGCGCCGCCGACGCGACCTCGTCGGTCTTGCCCAGCAGCGTCACGCCCTCGCGGGTCACTTCCGTGGCCCGCTTGCCGGTCCGCGCGTCTTCGATCTCGAACCAGAACACGGCACGATTGGTCGCCTTGAGCGGCCGATACACGATCCGCGCGAACGTTCCGCCCGGATATGCCTTCGGCCCCGCGATCGAGCCGACCTCGTAGTCGATCACCCCGCGCTGCGGATAAACCTGATTGGCGAGCAGGCTGTCGAACGGGAACTGTTCGTGGAAGTCGCCGTCGAAGATGTTGATCCCCGGCGTGATGTAATTGTCCTGGTCCGCGTCCAGCACCTGCACCAGGTCCGGCTGATAGCGGATCCGCAGCTTGATGTGGTCGAACTCCAGCCCGGCCGGGTTGAGCAACATCACGTCCGCCGTCGAGACCTTCCCGACCGCCGCCTCGCCGGCCGCCGGCACGATCGCCAGCCGCACGCGCTGAAGCGGGTCGAGGTCGGCCGACCCGACGAGCGAGTCGCGAACCACGTTCAGGTCCCGTTCGTAGTAATTGTCGGCCAGCTTGGTCTTGACGTGCAGCAGCAGCCGGATGTCGCCCGGGTCGGCGAAGAAGTTGTTCAGGATCAGGTTGCGGCCGCCCGAATAAACGCCCGTCGCCTGTTCGCCTTTCGGCGCGCCCAGCCCGATGTGGCTCTCCACGGCCGGCGCCACCGCCTTCCAGTTGACCTGCACCAGCGGATTGACCATGTCGGCCAGCGAGCGGTCAAGCCGCGTCGAAATGTGAATGTAGCCGTCCTCGCGCCATACGCGCGCCTCGATCGGCGCAGTCGTCAGCTTGTCCAGTTTCTCCGTGTTCACCCACGTCGGCTCGACGATCTTCGGATCGTAATGCAGCCACAGGTTCACTTCGCCGAGTTTGTCCTTCGTCCGGCTGTAATAGCTGATCGTCGTGTCGAACAGGTCGCCGGTCTCCAGTTCCCTTTCGCCCGGCGTGAAATACAGCGCGTTGGACTTGAATTCGGCCGGCACGGGCGACTCGCCCACCGCCGCGCTTTTTCCCCCGCCACCGCGGGATTCGCGCTTGCCGGCGCCGACGGGCGCCGTCTTGCGCGTCGTCACCGTCTGCCTGGCCTGGCCCGCCATCGCCCGCGTCACCTCGCCCGTTTTCGAATCCACGTTCTTGCCCGATTTCGTCGCATCCGTGTTGCGCGAGTTTCGGCTGGAGCCCGAGCGGCTGCTGTAGCGGCTGTTGCCGGTCGAATCGGAATAGCCGCTCCCGCTCCCGTAGCGCGACTGCAGGTTGTCCGTCGATGAGCTGCGGCTGTTATACCGGCTCGACCCAGAGGAGCTGCCGTAGCGGCTCGACCCGTAGGACGAACCGTACGACGTGGAACCGTACGAGCTGCCGTAACTCGTCGAGCCGTACGCCTGGCTGCCGTAGCTGCTCGACCCATACCGGCTCGACCCGTAACGGCTCGACCCATACGAGCTGCCGTTATTGCTGCTGTAACCCTGATTGGTGTATTGCGCCCCGGCCGACACCGCTGTGATCATCAGCAGCGCGGCCCACAGCGCTCCGAATCGTGAAACTGCGGTATGGCGATTGTGGTCACACATGGCTGGTCCCTCACGGGGTTACATAGTCGATGGCCGGCGGCGTGTAGGTCCAGGCGCTCGCCTCGGGCGAGTCGGCCCGGTAATGACAGCCGCGGCTTGTTCGGTTTTGGGCGGCCGCATACAGCACCGCCAGCGCGGCCTGAACGCCGTTGCGCAGGCCGATCAGGTCGTCGTCCAGTTGCGTCTGGCCGTAGAACGCCTCCACTTCCTGCTGCAGTTCGCGCAGGATCTGGCGCGCCCGGCGAAGCCTCTTCTGCGTTCTCGTCAAGCCCACGTAATTCCACATCGTGTACTTGATCGTCAACCAGTCTTGCAAGATCAGTGCCGGATCGACCGGGTCGTGCTCGGGCACCCACGGCGCGATCAGCGGCACCGCCTCCTTGCTCCCCGGAAGCGCCTTCATGATCGCGTGCGCCGCCCGCGCCCCGAACACCAGCCCTTCCAGCAGCGATGTCGAGGCCAGCCGGTTCGCGCCGTGCAGCCCCGTGCACGCCACCTCCCCGACCGCCCACAACCGCTCGATCGACGTCCGCCCGTCCAAATCCGTCATCACCCCGCCGCAGCTGTAATGCGCCGCCGGCACCACCGGGATCGGCTCCTTCGTAATATCAATGCCCCACTTCAGGCACTCGGCGTGGATCGTCGGGAACCGCCCCTTGATCCACTCCGAATCCTTGTGGCTGATGTCGAGATACACGCACGGGTCCTGGGTTTCGAGCATCTCCTGGTGGATCGCCCGCGCCACCACGTCCCTCGGCGCCAGCGACCCCAGCGGGTGGTGCCGCTCCATGAACTCGTGCCCGTCGCGCCGGATCAGCCGCCCTCCCTCGCCGCGCATCGATTCGCTGATCAGGAACCGCGGCGCGTGCTGGTGGTAGAGCGCCGTCGGGTGAAACTGGATGTATTCCAAATTCTGCAGCCGCGCCCCGGCCCGATACGCCATCGCGATCCCGTCGCCGCGCGCCCCGCTCGGGTTCGTCGTGTGCAGGAACAACTGCCCCAAGCCCCCCGTCGCCAGCACCGTCTGCCTGGCGATCACCGTCTCGACCTGCCCCGTCTCCCGGTCGAGCACGTAGGCCCCGACGCAGGTGTTGGGGGCATACACGTCCAGCGGCCGCCGCGAGTGGTGCGAGAGCGTCAACAGGTCGATCCCGACCCACGAGCGCATGACCGTGATCCGCGGCTCGTTCTCGATCGCCCGCAGCAGCGCCTCGTGGATCCGCAGCCCCGTCCGGTCCTCGCAGTGCAGGATCCGCGGCAGCGAATGCGCCCCCTCCTCCGTGACGTCGAACTGGCCGTCGCCCCGGCGGTCGAACGGAACGCCGAGCTCGTCGATCAGGATCGACTTCACGGCGACCGGGCCTTCTTCGGCCAGCACCTGCGCCGCCGGTGGCCACGTCATGCCCGCCCCGGCCGCGATGATGTCCCGCGCCAGCAGCTCCGGGCTGTCCCCGGCTCCCTTGTAAATGATCCCCCCCTGCGCCCAGCGGGTATTGGTCTGGTTGACGTCGTAACTGCGGTGCAGCAGCAGCACGGAGGCCCCCGCCTGCGCCGCCTTGAGCGCGGTAATGGCCCCGGCGATCCCCGCCCCGATAACCAGTACATCCGTCTCTCGCATGACGATCCCTTACCTCTTCATCCTCATCGTGCTCGTAATCGAAAGCTCATTCAGTCCATTCGGTCCACTCGTTCAACTGTCCGCACTCCGCACTTCCCTCGTTCACTCTACCCCACGCCAACACAAAAAAAAAGGCCGGCTTTTGGAGCCGGCCTGAGTTTGCCGAACGAAACGGGTAAGGCGTGGGCCTTACTGTTTCAGCTTATAAACGTCGCCGTTGGAGTTCGTGCCGTTGGTCGGGTCGTAGGTGGCCTCGATCAACTGCTGCGACGGGGTCTGGGTCCCCGGGTTGTAGTAGTAGGTGTCGCATCCCGGCTGCGAACGATACATGCCTTGAGAAACCCTGACGTCACCACCCGTGGTGTTGCCAGTGGTGGCCTGCTCGTCCATGTCCGGGCCGTAGGACCACATGATCCAGCCCTGACCATAGGAACCGCCGACCGAATACGCAAAGGTCGCACCCTTGCTCGAGGCAAACGGGTCGGACGCGAAGCTGGACATGTAGGCAATCGGCGTCGTCAGCGTGTAAACGCCGTCATTCTGATCTCTCTTGTGAACCCACGTCGGCTGCCAGCGGCAGGAAGCCGCCAGAGCCACCGGGCAGTTCGCCAGGTCGTTGATGCCGTAGGCACCAGAACCCGGGAATGACGAGGCCTGGGCGGGATAAGAATTGCAATCCACATAATAGGACTCAATCGCGACCGCAACAGAGCGTTGATCCGCCTGGACTCGCGATACTCTCGAGCGCGTCTGCGCCTCGAGGAAGTTCGGCACAGCAATAGCAGCCAGGATGGCGATGATCGCCACAACAATCAGGAGCTCGATAAGAGTGAAGCCCCGTTTCATGTCAACCCCTCCTCTCCTATTATTGAATAGGAAGATATATAGGATGAAGAAATCCAGATGCTAAACTACGAAATAACCTGCTTCCGTGTCAAGCAGTTTTTGCAGGTATTTGGCTACTTTTTTGGCTTTTAGGCATTACTTAACAGGGACACCACGATCGCGATCAAAATCGTCACGCCTATGAACTTGACGAACCGCCGCGCGCTCTCCCGCACGATCCGCTTCGGGTCCCTGTTCTCGTTGACACTCACGGCAACGCAAATAACGCCGGAAACATATATAACCGAAAGAATGTGAATGATCCCCATCTGCGTCATGATTGCGGGCCGCCTTGCTCCTGAGCCATGTAGCGCCCCGTCGTCTTAACCAGCCGGTCGTAAAGGTTGCATGTCGCGAAGTAGTTGAGCGCCCCGGCCACCAAGATGTAGAAGCTCCCCAGCTCAAAGTAGGTCGCCTCCGGCACCCCGCCCAGCGCTTGATAGCCGGCCAGGTGCGCCCCCATGCTCACGATCGCCGGCGCCCCCGCGCCCATCTGGATGACGAACGTGATGATGTTGACCAGGTTGAACGAGCTGTCGGGGGTCCAGCTGATCGGCCAGATCACCCCGCCCTGCAGCGCCAGCCCGATCGCGAACGTCACCAGCACGATCGCCATCTGGGTCAGCCCGCGCGCCTTGCGCCCGGCGGCAATGAACCCGACCCCCGGCAGCGCCCAGTTCAATATGACGAGCCCCCACCCGGCCCGGGGGGCCTTCGATCCGTTGGCGCTTGGCGTCTTCTCCGGCATCATGACACTCCACCCGAAACTCTAAGGCGACCCGCCGCAAACCGGCAACCGAAATGTGCGACCATTCTTTCGCACTCGTGCTCGAAAATACGTGGGAAGTCCTCGTGCTCGTCCTCGTCCTCGTGCTCGTCCTCGTGCTCGTGCTCGTGCTCGTGCTCGTAATCGTAATCGTAATCGATTCCCCTCCTCTTCACGATCCACGATTCACGACTTCAAACTCGGCGACATCTTCAGGCACAGCTTCGCGATCACCCCGAGCGCGGCGATCTGGATCGCCATCGGCAGCGCCGTGCCGTTTTGGGTCATGCCGACCAGCGCCCCGCCGAGCGCGGCGATCGCGAACTGGATCACCCCCAGCAGCGCCGACGCGAATCCCGCCTCGGCCGGGAACGGATGCATGACGATCACCGTGGCGTTGGGGAAGATGATGCCGAGCGTCGAAAGGCAGACGAACAAGATCCCGAACAGCGCCGGAAAGCCGCCGGCGCCGGTGGCGGCGCACGCGATCAGCAGCAACGAGGCCGAGATGTTGACCCACAAGGCGGCCACCAGCAGTTGCTCCGGCGTGAACCGCCGCACCAGCCAGCGGTTCGATTGCCCGGCGGCGTAAAGCCCGATCGAGTTGGTGGCGAACAGAAATCCGAAATACGCCACCGGCACCCCGAACAGCTCCAGGAAAATGAACGACGAGTTGGAGATGTAGGTGAACAGCATCCCCGACGTGCAGCCGAGCGCCATCGCCGGCCCGATGAACCGCGGGTTCACAAGGATCCGGCCATAGCCGCGAAACACGCCCATGAAGTGGCCGTGCATGCGGCTCTCCGGCGCGAGCGTCTCGGGGATGTTCCGCATGAGCGTCAGCACGCTGACGATTCCGAACGCGAAGATCGTCCAGAAAACGGCGCGCCAGGTCAAATGTGTCAGCAGCAGGCTCCCCGCGAACGGCGCCACGATCGGCCCGATCCCGCCCACGATCATGATCAGCGCGAAGAACCGCGACGCCTCCCGGCCGTCGAACAGGTCGCGCACGATGGCGCGCGAGATCACCACGCCGGCCGACCCGCCGATGCCCATTAAAAATCGGGCGGCGATCATCACGTGAATCGAGTGCGTCACGGCGCACGCGGCGGCCGCGCACGTGAACAGGGTCACGCCGGCCAGCATCGGGCCGCGCCTTCCGACGTGGTCGCACAGCGTTCCCCACAGGATCTGCCCGACCGCCAGCCCGAACAGATAGACCGCGAGCGTGATCTGGACGTTGCCGAGCGTGGTTCCGAGGTCGGCGGCGATGGCCGGGAACGCCGGCAGGTACATGTCGGTGGCGAACGGTCCGCACGCCGACGTGAACCCGAGCGTCAGCGCGATGCGCCTGGCCAGCGCATGATGCGCCCGGGTCCCCGGCGCCGGCCGGTTCGTTTGTTGGAGTTTTGAACTTGCCCGCGTCAAAACCAAATCCCCCGCCCCAACAGTCTATCTGCGCCGGTGTACTCTTGTCAGCGGATTTAGAGCTGTTGACAAAAGTTCTGCCTGTATCGATTCGGGTTGCAGCCAAGCCCCGGCAAGGGGCGACATAAGTTAGCCCAGCGCGTAAGCGCTGGGTTGGATGGCATTTTATTTCCCTTTCACTTGCTATAGAGCGCTTGACGAAAGTTATCGGTTCGTGCTCGTGCTCGTGCTCGTGCTCGTAATCGTAATCGAATCAGCACCGAACTTCGAAACCGAGCCCCGTCTCGATTACGGCGATTGCCACAAGACTTTCGTCACTCGTTTGAGGTCCTTGCTCCCTGTCCACCGGTCCACCCCGTCCGCTTCCCCCCAAAAAAAATTCATTTTCTCAAAGATTAAGTTTCCCAAGTTTCCTAAGGGTCGCTATGGGAATAACGCTTTTTAAAAAACCGTTTTACAATTCCCCCCAGAATACGGCGGCGTCCCCCTCACGCCCCGTTCAATTTTCTCTGAGCTCTCTGTCTCTCTGTGTCTCTGTGAGAAATCTGTTCCCCGTTTTGAGCGATGTTTCCGTGTTTTCCGTGTTTTCCGTGGTTGTAGGCATTCATTCGCACTCAGGACTCAGCACTTTTCATGCTCTCTTCCGCCACCAGCCTCCGCCGCACCCACGCGCACATCACGCACCTGCTCGAGGACTGGTCGCGCGCCGCCGAGGACAAATTCCTCGCCCAGGAAGCCTCGCTGTTCGACACCCCCGATCACAAGCCCATGATCCCCCCGATCGAATATCTCGACCTCGCAAGCCGCATCCTGTTCCGCCTGACCGCGATCGACAAAACCCTCAACCCCCATAAGCCGGAAACCAACGCGGCGCCGTCGCCCTCGCCGGCATTGCCCTCTCCCTCAGCCGGCTCCGATTCCATCTCCGCCGATGGTTTCGGAGTCCAAACTCCGGCTTGTTCTGAAAATTCTCATCTCTCATCGTCCAGCTCGCATCTCGTATCTCCCGCTCCCTTCGTTTCCCTTGCCGACCACCTTCCGCCGCTCGCCGTCGATCCGGCCAAATTCATGACCGACATCACGCCCGACCGCTTCAGCCCGACCCAGGCCCGCGTGCACCAATGGGCGCTCGACCACATCGACCACGGTTCCGCGCGCGATCTTTTCAGCCAGCACCTCCAGCTCGCGCCCGCCGGTTTCCGGCTTCCCGTCTTCATGACCGACCCGCGCTGGCAGGACCCCGAATGGGTCGAAGCCGCGGTGACCCGCGATCTCGCCATCGACATCGAAAGACGGAAAGCGGCCGAAGCCGCGGCCGACGCCAACCCGCGCTACACCTGTTCCCGCGCGAAGCGCCCCGACGCCCCCGTCGCCCCGGCATCGCCTTCCGCCCAGTCCCCAGTCCTCAACGCTCAGTCATCAATATCGGATTCGACTTTGTCGGCTTCAGCCGACACCTCTTTGCACCCGGCTTCAGCCGGGGTGCCCGCCGCTAAAAGTGTTTCTCCAGCCGGCTTGAGCCGGCTTTCGGTCCCGGCTGTCCCATGTGTCCCCGGCCTTCCGTCAATCTCGTCTTCGGCGCTCTCCTCCAGCCTCGACCGCATCGCCGCCGCGACCGAGGACCTTCTCGCCAAAACCAACGCCTACGCCCTTGCCAACGACCTCCCGCTCCCCGCGCTCGATCCCGATCCCTCCGGGGAGCCATCTTCCCCGAAAACGCCGATCTCCCGATCGGCCCCGCAATCGAATGATTCTTCTCTCCCCGACACCGCCGCCGACCTCGCGCCCGATGTCAATCCAACTCCGCACTCAAACATTCCCCCCTCCCCCCGCCCGCCGAACTAGCAGGGTGTTGAAACAGTCCCGAAGGGATGGCCGCTTTCAGCCCGCCACGCCAGTGGCGGGAAAATAACCCATTGTTGTTGAACCGCGAAGCGGTTCGATCCCCAAGCGGGAGTTGGTTTGGCGAACTTGTTCGGCAAACCTACCCCCGGACACAATCACACGTATATTGGAACCGGTTAACCGGTTCGATCATCACATCTCACCCATGGACCTTTATGCATTCTGCATTCATTCCACGCCTTACGGTGTCATCGAACCAATCACCGACTCGCGAACCGATAACCACTTGGATCGTTGATTCCCCGGAGGACTTTGGGCACTCGCCATCGACCGGCCCCGCCTCGCGGCCTCCGCTCGATTTTGGTTGTGAATTCCGGCGTGATTTGAAAAATAACAATGTGTTTTGACAAAAATGATCCGCGCACCGGAGAGTGCAAATGGAATTCACGAAATTCGAGACGCTGTCGATTCGGAATCATCCGGAACTGAACGAGCGCTGGGTTCAGGACCGCATCGCCGAGGACCCGACGATGCTGGGCTTGGGCGATATTGTCTTGAAAGACAGGGAGCGGATTCAGCCAAGGGCGGGGCGGCTCGATCTCCTGCTTCAGGACGCCGAATTCAGCCGGCGATACGAAGTCGAGATCCAGCTTGGCCCAACGGATGAAAGCCACATCATCCGCACGATCGAATACTGGGACATCGAGCGCAAGCGCTACCCGCAATATGAGCACACTGCGGTGATCATCGCGGAGGACATCACGAGCCGGTTCCTGAACGTCATCAACCTTTTCAACGGCATGATCCCGCTCGTCGCGATTCAGATGCGCGCCTTGAAAATCGGGGACAAGGTGGGCCTCGTGTTCACGAAGGTCGTGGACCAGGTGACGCTGGGCCTTGTCGAAGAGGACGAGGTTGAGGAACCGACCGACCGGGCGTATTGGGAGTCGCGCGGGAGCAAGAAAACGCTGGCGATGGCCGACCAGTTGCTGGATCTGGCGAAGGCGCACGACCCGGCGCTGGAACTGAAATACAACAAGTTCTACATCGGAATGGCGAAGGACGGGCAACCGCAAAACATCCTGACGTTCCGGCCGAAGCGGGAATTTCTGCGGTTTGAACCGCGGCTGAAAAGTTCGCCCGAGACCGAGGCGCTGCTGGATTCATCCGAACTGGACGTCATGGACTACGACACCCGCTGGTCCCGCTACCGCATCCGCCTCAAACCCGGCGAAATCGAAAAGCACAAGAAATTGCTGGTCGATCTGATCGGAAGGGCATTTTCGGAAGCAAATGGGGAGTGATCAGATTGAATCCGTGCGCGACATTTACGTTAAAGTAGCATTTGGATTTCAGCAGCAGAGGCGTAGATATGACTATTTCACAATCTCGTAATATAAACGCCGAAAATGAAGGGCAGGAGTTTGAGCAAAAGTCGCTCAGATACGTTCTTGATAAAATTCATAAGGATATGCATGGCTTGGCTGGCGATTGTGTTGGGCTGGCAAATTCAAACGGTGGGAAAATTCTGATAGGTATTGAAGATGGCCAGGATGCTCCACCCCCGGGACAATGCATACCGGAAGGTTTGCCGGAGCAGTTGGAAAAGCGCCTTTCACAAATCACGGTAAACGTCGGTGTAGTTGTGAGTGTAAAGTGCATTGACGACAATGAGTACATCGAAATTTGGGTTTTACCTTCTCGTTCAAGTATTGCTGCCACCACAACTGGGCGATACTTCCTGAGAGTCGCTGATGAGACCAAGCCGTTGATGCCGGATGACTTGGGACGATTAATAACGGAGAAACCGTCCTATATTTGGGAACTAACGGGACGTCGAGTGCCACGACAAAGAGTTGATCCGGACAAACTCGATAATTTTATGATTCAAATTCATGAATCCAATCGTGTTTCCGCTTTCATAAAGCAAAAAACCGAGGATGAAATTCTCGAACATTATTTCTTCGCTCAGGGGGATTATTTGACGAATTTGGGGGTATTATGGATTGGAAAAAGAGATGATCGCGCTTCTTTGTTATATCCACCCATTGTCCAATGTATAAAGTACGATGAACGAGGCCAAAAAACACGAAAATTCGTATGGGGTGACGATTATTCGATGAACCCAATCGAAATAATTAATGCTGTCTGGCGTGGAGTACCTGATTGGCAAGAAGGCCAAGAGTTGCCCGATGGATTGATGCGCAAGACTATTCCTCATTATGATGAGGTCGTTGTCCGAGAGTTGTTAGCCAACGCACTTGTGCATCGCCCTTATACTCAACGCGGCGATATTTTTTTAAATATCTTCCCGGACCGGCTCGAAATCCATAACCCTGGTTTATTGCCGATTGGTGTAACCCCACGTAACATCCTACACGTGACCAGCAAAAGGAACCCACATTTGGCGAAAGTGTTTTATGATCTTAAATTGATGGAGGGCGAGGGTAGTGGTTTTGACCGAATGTATGAAGTTCTGTTGACCAGCGGTAAACCAGCGCCTGAAGTTAAAGAGGGAGATGATCGCGTCACGGTTACTGTTCAAAGACGGATCGTCAAAACTCGAATTGCTGACTTTGTTATAAACGCTGATGACCTATTTCGGCTTACCCAGAAAGAACGAATAACACTGGGCCTTATTGCCCAAAACGAGTCTTTAACAGCAATCCAAATCACAAGGTTATTGGAACTTAAGGACCCCGCTGATCTGCGCCATTGGTTAGGGCGCTTGCATCAGTTCGAAATTATTCAGGATAAAGGTCGAACCAAAGGCAAAGAATATTATGTCGATCCAGACGTGTTGCGGAGATTGGATTACAAAGGCAAGACAACCCTTAAACGCATTGAAGACCATCGCCTTTGTGAACTTATTCTGAACGATCTGGAGATTTACAAACGATCAAGCATAAGCGAAATTCACGGACGAATCGGACCAGAAATTCCACGACGTAAGCTTAAATCGGCTTTGGCCAAAATGGTGGTAAATGGTCAATTAGGTAAAATCGGTCGTCTTAGATATACGCAGTATCTATGGACAAAAACAGCGTGAAATCCAAGAGAATTGGTCCATAGAATTGGTCGATAGAGTTTCTGGTTGTTTTATATGTGGCTGAAAACAAAAGACTTGCAGATTTTAACTATCGTCTAAATACTTATAAAAGAGATCCATAGAAAAGAAATCTTAGTCTATAAACTCTGGTCGCACCAACGACACTCAGCACGGGAGATTGGCGTTCCCAGGACTCATTTCTTTCGGAAACACTGCGGGACGAAATCCAGGTCGCTGGCTTCGTTGGCGGCGAGTTCGATTTGGGCTTGGAGGACGGCCGGGGGGACGGGGGTTTGGTAGTCTTTTAGGCAGTCTTTTAGGATATCGATCGGGGCGCCGCCGGCGGTTTTTTGGATTCGGTAGAGTTTGACGACGAAGGCTTCGGCGGCACCGGGGGTTAATAATTTCGGGATCATCGATTCGACTTGGGCGAAGTCGGAATCGTTGAGCTCGAGGCCGCGGCGTTTGGCCAGCGCGCGAATCAGATCGAATCCCTGCTTCGCCGTCGAGGTCGGGAAGATCGGGATTTTGACGTCGATGCGGCCGGGGCGCTTGAGATCGACTTCGATCAGGTCGGGGCGGCTCGAGGCCAGAATCCACAGGATCTTGCCGCGGTTGCGCGTGTCGGACATCTCCTCGGCGAACATCGAATAGACGCGGCCGCTCACGCCGGAGTCGCCGCTGCCGCTCTCGCGCTGGCCGAGCGCCTGGTCGGCTTCGTCGATGAACACGACGCAGCGCCCAAGGGCGTGGATGAGCCGGAAAATCTTTTCGAGGTTGCCCTCCGTGCTGCCGACCCACTTGTCGCGGAAGTTCTTGAAGCGCACGACGGGGACGTGGGCCTCGCCGGCAAGGCAGCGCACGAGGAACGTCTTGCCCGTGCCGACGGGGCCGCAGATGAGGTAACCCATCGGGAGGGCCTCGACGTCGCCCTTGGCCCACAGCGCGAGGTCCTGGCGGACCCACGTCTTGATCGTCTCCTGACCCTGGAAGTCGTTGAGGGTGAGCTTGGATTCGATGAACTCGATGAGCCCCTGGCAGTCTTCCTCGACGAGCTGCTTCTTGAGCGCGACGAGGTCCTCGGGGGCGATCTTCTTCTTCTCGTGCTCGCGGACCTTGAGCATCGACTCGACGGCGCCGAGCGTCGCGCCGGCAAGTTGCGCCGCCGGTTCGTCGAGCTTGTCGCCGAAGCCGGCGAGGGCGGTCGGGTAGGATGGCGCCATGAGCTTGAACGCCTGCGCGAGGTCGTCGGGCGAAGGCAGCGGGATCTTGATCTTGGCCGAGCGCGTGTTGTGCACGAGGAGCGGGTGGACGTCCGAGAGGTTCTCGGCGAGCATGAAGACCGCGAGCGGCATCCCGGTGAGCGTGGTATCGACCGACCAGTCGCGGACCTGCATGACCATCGCGCCGACGTCGAAATCGTAAGCGCCCGGAAGGGCCGGCGCGGCAAGGTCGGCGGTCTTGATGATGAGCGCGACGTGCGGGGCCGGCTCATTGGGCTGCACGCGCGCCATGTTGGCGACGTAACGGAAGTAAAAGGTGAGGAACTCGAAGGCGCTGCGCGGGGCGTGCGGCATCTTCGGGTTTTCCTTGAAGAACGGCCACTGCGTGAAGATCTTGTCGCCCTGCTCGACGCGCAGGCCGTTGCCGAGGTCGTAGGTGAGGATGACGTCGAAGGCGGGCAGGAGGACCTTGAGCAGGTAGTCGGAGAGGTTGCCGAGCGCGGCGTGGTCGGCGAGGGGGAGGACCATGCGGTCGCCGACGTTGCCGTGCAGGATGAACTGGTTGGAGGCGTTGGATTCGTAAAGCGTGATGAGCTCGCGGGCCCACGGCGCAAGCGCGTCGCGGCTGACGGTCATCTGGGCGGTTTTCGTGGCGGTAGTGGTCATGTTTTTGAAGCGCCAAATTGGGCAACGGAAAAATGATCGAACCGGTAAACCGGTTCTCTAATGACTGCCGAGAGACCGGGGGTAGATTTGTCGATGCTCGCCAAATCAACCCCCGGCTTAGAGATCGAACCACTTCGTGGTTCAAAGAATCATCAATCCCGATTCGGAGGCGTTCGCGATTTCTATCTCATTGCTCATCTCTCATCGCTCATCGCTTCTTATTCCGCCTTGTTCTCTTCGGTGGCGGCGGGGCCCATCGTCTTGGCGGGGCCCTGCGGGGCGGCTTCGGCCTGGGGCTTGTCGGGCTCGAGGACGATGCCTTCCTGCGCGGCGAAGCTGGCGAGGGCCTGTCGGCGAGGGCCTTCTGCTCGCCTTCCTTCATCTTGATCTCGGAGAGGTCCATGGAGTCCTTGGCGACGCGGGCGCGGCCGGCGGCCTTGTCGCGTTCCTCGCGGACCATCGTCTCCATGCGGTTGAGCGTGTCGCCGGAGCCGCCGATGGAGCTGACCATGCCGGATGCCATTTCGTTAAGTTCTGCCATGGCGCGTTTCACTTTCAGGTCGTTGAGGCCGGCGCGGAGGGATTCGATCTTGGCCTGGGCGGCGCGGATCGAGACGTCGCGGGCGTTGACCAAATCGTGGTAGGTGGTTTCGGCCTGCTCGAGCTGCTTGCGGTTTTCGACGAGGTTGCTCTCGACGGTTTGCAGGCGCAGGGCGTATTGGCCGGCGACGTCGCGGTTGCCGGCCTTGAGGTTGGCGGCGGTCTTGGCGCGCAGCTGTTTCTGTTCGTCCTCCTGCTGGCGCACCTGGCTCATGAGGCGCTCGCACAGGGCGGCGTGCGAGGCCAGTCCCTGATTGAACTGGGCGATCTGCGAGCGGAGGTTTTCCTTCTCGGCCTCGAGCAGCGCCTCCGGGTTGGCCTTTTCGAGGCCGGAGATGAACAGGCTGAGGAAGCCCTTGATGAGGTTGGCGATTCGTCTGAACATGGCGCGCCGCTCCGGCGAGGGTTAAGCGCCGGCGGGTAAGGACCGGCGCGGACGAACAGTGTCAAATGCACGGATGCGAGACTAAGGCGAAGGGCAGGAAATGTCAATATGGAGTGATCATTCCTCCATCATCTCGTCGGATACGGCTTTCGTGTATTCCGGCGGGAGGCTGCTTTGCGGAAGGATACGGAAGTTGTCGAGGCCGGGGTGTTTGCGAGGCAGGTTGATCGACTTGAGAATCATTGGGGGGTTACCGGCAGCGGCGCGTTGGATGAGGACACAGACCACGTCGGTGGAGAGTTCGTAGACAGACAAGAGAAATGGTTTTTTTAAGCTCAGATCATACAGGTATGAATCGGGCGTGATTTGAGCGGGGGCAGGCAGTGGGGCGCCTTGACGAAGTTCGATGGCGGCGGCACAAAGACGTTCGCTGATGTTGATGTTGGATGCGCCGAGGGCCGCGGTGAGTTTTTCCGGCGTGATTTTGCCCGCGCGCCAGGATTCAGCAAGATGCTGAACGCGGCTTTCGTTTTCCAACATGTCTTCGAGCGTTTCAGGTGTTTGAAGGCGGGGGTGGGTGATGGCTGCTTTGGTTGAAATTAAGTAGATGATGGGCTTTTCATACCAGCGCTCCGGTGGATCGGAGTGATGCAGCAAGCCCCGCATGTAATTGAAGACAAAAACCGGGCTCAGGAATTTCTCCTGGTACTTTCTCATACCGTGCATTTGGTCGAGAATCATTGGGAAATAGGAATCCCAGTCGATGGGCTTAGGCTTGCGCGGGGAGATCAGCTCGGTATCGAGGGTTTTAAGCGCCGGCGGCAAATCAGGAGGAAGCAGGGAAGGGCCGCCGGAATAAAGAAAATCATTCAGCCACAACTCGATATTCACATTCACGTTTGGCGAATCGATCATCTTGAGAAATTTGAGAGCTCGGACGATTTTCGTGGCGCGAACATTGTAGTCGGGCTGCAGGCCGTTACCTCGAAGCAATGTTTCGGCAAGATATCGAATCGTGAAGTTATGCCTGAACAACGCGTAATGGCGGCGCGCCTCGGGGGAGACGCGGATTCCGGTGTCGTAGAGGTCGGCCAGTTCGCGGGCCTGCGGGAGCTTTGATTCGATGAGCGTGAGATCGGCAACATCGCCGCAGGCGGGATCGCATGGGATCAGGACGGAAAGGAACAAGCGGTCGCAGCGGGCTTGGAGCGATTCGGTCGTGCTGGTTGAGTGAGACGTCGGCGTGGGTTGGCTTGGGCCGGGAGTGAAATTGGGAAAGAGCGCGCGTGTTCTCTGGTAACGCTGGTCGGCTGCCGTGATCGTTTCTTCACTCGGGAGTGGATGGCTGAATAAAAAGAGAAGGCCGCCTGCGATTGTGAGGAGCAGAACACAGCAACAGATCAACGCGATCCATTTTAGAACTCGGCGTCCGGATTTGTGCTGCTGGTCATTCATGAACACTCACCAGCCGCCGCTGGCGCCGCCGCCGGAGGAACTGCCGCCGCCGAGGTCGGAGCCGCTGGAGCTGCTTGAACTGGAGCTGTCAAACGACGACAACGTGGAAATATTCGTTGTGCCGCTGCCAAACGTGTCGTCATCAGTGAGGCGGTCGCGAGTTGCGGTCTGGAAGGAGCCGGTCCTGATGGCGTAGGCAAGGACGGCCACAATGATCACGAGCGAAGCAATGATTGCCAGCATGAAGCCGAAGAAGATGAGTATCGGGCTCATCAGAGATGACGACGCGAGATGCAATGGCCTCGCAATCGGCGCTTGGGCCGGGTGAGGCTGCGTCGGGTGGCGCTGAACCGAATGAGGGGGCGCTTCGGCGGAGAGGTGCCCGGCGGGGTTTGCGTTGCGGTCGCGCAGGATTGAAATGGTGGAGCCCACCGCGGCGACGATGCCGCCGTTATAGTCGCCAGTCTTGAAGCGCGGCAGCATGTTCTGGTTGATGATGCTGGCCATTTGCGAGTTGAGCCCGTTGCCCCAGCCTTTGCCGAGCTCGATGCGGCAGCGGCGGTCGGCGACCGCGACGAGGATCATGAAGCCTTTGTTGGCCGGCTGGTTGCCGACGCCCCAGCGGTTGAAAAGATGGGTGGCGAATTGCTCGATCGAGGCGTCGCCGGTGCCGTAATCGACGATGCGGCGGACGGTGATGACGACGCCTTCGATGCCGGTTTCGCGCTCGAGGGTTGCGAGCTGGTTGCGGAGGAGCGTGGCGTCGGAGGGGGTCAGCACGCCGGCGAAATCGTTGATGTAGTTGTTGGAAGGTTGAGGGTAGTCGGCATTTGCAGTTGGGATGGCAAAGAACAACGCCATCGCAATCAACAGATGGATTCTGGCCATTGCATTCTCCATTGAAATTCCCAACACCCTCACGGGAATGATCTGACAGGCGGGGGTTTTGCGCAAATCAATTTCGGCATGATGGCAAATACGATTACAAGTCATCATGAAGCGGCGCTTTTTCACGAAGGATGAAAATTGAGGTCGTGGGCGACTTGGCGGTGGATACGGTTGATGCGATTACGATTACTCTGTAACGTCTGAAATTGAATGCAAAATGGTAACGAAATCTTTCTCACAGAGACGCAGAGAGACAGAGACCACAGAGAAATTCACGGACGGGGAAAGGGCTGAAGCCAAAGGCCGAGAAGCGCGCTGAAGCGCGCTCATAAGAAAACCATGGGATCGTTGACCACCGGCTGAAGCCGGTGGCAACCCATTCAGCCCGCTAAAGCGGGCATGGATTCGGATTCGTTTGGTTCTGGCTATGCCAGAGTAGGATTCCAACCTTCGCCACCAGCCTTCGCCAAGGCTTCGGCTGGCAAGGCAAGGACGAAGCACGTCGCTTCGAGCCGAAGCGACCTACTGACACTAATACTCGCGGGAGGGGGCGTGGAGGGTGGTCGTGGTGAGATTGTCGAGGCCGGGGTGGGTCGCGGGGAGGCGGATGATTTTGAGCGTTTCGCCGCTCGCGTCGGGAACCGAGTAGGAGTAGCGGCCGGCGTATTGGCGCACGAGGGCGGAGCCGGAGGCGGGGCGCTTGAGTTGGAGCTGGGAGATTTTATCCGATTCCTTCGCGACGCAGAGCTTGAACGGCTTTTGCGCGAGCGGGTCGAAGAAGTAGGAATCGGTCGTGATCCGGTCGGCGGAGGGGACGGGGACGCCGCGGCGGAGCTCGAGTTCGGCGGCGAGGAGGCGCGCGCTGGTTTCGTAAGAGCCCGGCAGAATCTGGACGAGCTCTTCGAGCCGGACGGTTTTGGCCTGGTAGGCGGCGGCGGCGTCCTGGAGGTTTTTCTCGCGCGCGATCATGGTCTTCAGGTTTTGCGGGCCGTCGATGTGCGGATAGACGATGGCGTTGACGAGCGCCTCGAAGTAGTTGCCGACCATGTCGGGGACGTCGCGTGCGCCGCGGCGATCCAGGCGCTCGCGTTCTTTGCGGTAAATGAATCCGGGCTCGAGGGTTTTCTCGAAATATTTGCGGCGCTCGCGGGCGCGGTCGAGGCACAGGGCCATGTAGAAGGCGTTGTCGATGGGCTTGTTGCGCGGCCAGACGAGCTCGGGGGTGATCGTGTCGTATTCGCGGGGGATCTTGAAATATGAATGGCCCTCGGGGTCGAGCGTGTTCATCGACGCATTGGGATCGAAAATCGTATCGATGTGGATGTGTTCGCTGGGGCAGTCGATCATGTTGATGAACTTGAACGCGGTGATGATGGATTGGGCGATGGATTCGATTTTTTCGTTCGGAGCCTGGTTGCCCAGGTCGTTAGCATGCGCGAGAGACGTGGCCAGTTGGCCGATCGGGTAACTGTGGGCGAGGCGGTATTTCTTTTTGGTCGCCGGGGAAACGCGCACGCCGGTGTCGTAGAGGGCGGCCAGTTCGCGGGCCTTGGCGAGTTTTGAATAGACCCAGTTCTGGTCGAAGGTCTCGCCGCAGGCGCTGTCGTAGGAATAGAGCATTTCCTCGAAGAGCGCGTCGCATTTGGCCTGAAGGGCGGGCGAGGTGGGGGTGGTGTCGGCCTCCGGGGCCTCGGCGGGGAGGCCGGTTTCGGGAGCGGCGGCGAACGCGGTGCGGACCCGTTCGTAACGCTTTTCGGCGTCGATGGCGAGCGCGGGATCGGGGGCCGGCAGGCTGCAGATGATGCCCAGGCCGACGAGGATCAGGAAACCAACAATAAGGAAGCTCACGAGGGCGAATTTGCCCAGGGAGCGGGAAAGGGATTTGTCGCGGTCGTCCGGCATCATCAATATATAGACGACGAATGGGGGAAAATGTTTAGGAAAAAGATGCCATCCCGCCATCCTGCCATTGAACATTTGGTTTCGAGCCTCTATAATGCCGGTCCTTGTCACCCTGAGCGCCGGCGCCAAGGCCGTGGCGCGCAGGGTCAAACTCCGTACTTTTTTTCACGAGCGTCCGGCGGCGGACGCCGTCATTCGGGGGGATTGAGATGGCCAAACGCTTCCATTATGCCTGGTCCACGCTGGGCAAAAAAATCGTGATGGGCTTGACCGGCCTGGGGCTGACCGGCTTCGTGACGGGTCACCTCGCCGGCAACCTGCTGCTGTTCCTGCCCAAGGAAGGCTATTACACGGGGGCGTTCCACAACCCCGTCATTTACAATCAATACTCGCACCACCTGACGAGCCTCGGGCCGCTGCTGTGGGCGATCGAGATCGGGCTTCTGGCGATTTTCTTCGCGCACCTGTTGACGGGCGCGGTCGTGGCGCTGGCCAACAACGCGGCGCGCGCGCGGGGCTACGAAGTCGATGGCAACGCCGACTACACGAGCAAGAAGACGTTCTCCTCGAAAACGATGATCTGGACCGGGATCATCGTCGCGATCTTCATCGTGATCCACCTGTTGAACTTCAAGTACGGCGTTGAATACAAGACGGCGCTGCCGGGCTTGGCGGAGCCGCAGCGCGATTTTTACCGGCTGGTGACGGAGTTCTTCTCCAAGCCGCTCAACATGGGCTTCTATATGTTGTTCATGCTGTGGCTGGCGTTCCACGTGCGGCACGGCTTCTGGAGCGCGTTCCAGTCGCTGGGCCTCAACAGCCTGCGCTACAGCAAGGCGCTTTATATCCTCGCGCTGCTCATCGCGTTTTTCCTCGGGATCGGTTATCTCGGCATCCCGGTTTACATCTTCATCGGCAAACTCTTCGGTTTCCCCTGGATAGCCTAACGGAGGCCTGGTGGCATGAACGAACAGCAGTCAAAGAAACTGGACTCCAAGGTCCCGGCCGGCCCGCTTGCCGAAAAGTGGGATAAGCACCGGTTCGACAGCAAGCTGGTCAACCCGTCGAATAAGCGCAAGTTTACGCTGATCGTGGTTGGGACGGGGTTGGCGGGCGCGTCGGCGGCGGCGTCGCTGGGCGAGCTCGGCTACAACGTCAAGGCGTTCTTCATTCACGACTCGCCGCGGCGGGCGCACTCGATCGCGGCGCAGGGCGGCATCAACGCCTCCAAGAACTACGCCAACGACGGGGATTCGGTGTGGCGCCTGTTCTACGACACGATCAAGGGCGGCGACTACCGCGCGCGCGAGGCCAACGTGTACCGGCTCGCGCAAGTGTCGGAGGCGATTATTGACCAGTGCGTGGCGCAGGGCGTCCCGTTCGCGAGGGAATACGGCGGGGTGCTGGCAAACAGATCGTTCGGCGGGGCGCAGGTCAGCCGGACGTTCTACGCCCGCGGGCAGACAGGCCAGCAATTGCTGCTTGGCGCGTATCAGGCGATGATGCGCCAGGTCGATACGGGCAAGGTGACGCTGTTCAAGCGGCGCGAGATGCTCGACCTCGTGACGATCGACGGCCGCGCCCGCGGCATCATCACGCGCAACCTGCTGAATGGCGAGATCGAGGCGCACGAGGGCGACGCCGTCCTGCTGTGCACGGGCGGCTACGGCAACCTGTTCTATCTTTCGACCAACGCGATGAACTCGAACGCGACGGCGGCGTGGCGCTGCTACAAGCGCGGGGCGATGTTCGCCAACCCGTGCTTCACGCAGATCCACCCGACGTGCATCCCGGTCAGCGGCGACCACCAGAGCAAGCTGACGCTGATGAGCGAGTCGCTGCGCAACGACGGCCGCGTGTGGGTGCCGCTCAAGGCCGGCGACAAGCGGCCGCCGAGCCAGATCCCCGAGCAAGAGCGCGATTATTACCTCGAGCGGCGCTACCCGAGCTTCGGCAACCTCGTGCCGCGCGACGTCGCCAGCCGCGCCGCCAAGGCCGTTTGCGACAAGGGCATGGGTGTCGGGACCACCGGCCAGGCCGTCTATCTCGATTTTGCAGAAGCAATTGGCCGGCTGGGCGAGGCGGTCATCCGCGACCGCTACGGCAACCTCTTCGACATGTATGAGATGATCACCGGCGAGAACCCCTACAAGACGCCGATGCGCATCTATCCGGCCGTGCACTACACGATGGGCGGGCTGTGGGTCGATTATAATTTAATGACGACCGTGCCGGGGTTGTTCGCGCTGGGCGAGTGCAACTTCAGCGACCACGGCGCCAACCGGCTCGGGGCGAGCGCGCTCATGCAGGGCCTCGCCGACGGTTATTTTGTGATTCCATACACCATCGGCAACTACCTCGCCGGCGGGGGCCTGGACAAGGTCTCGGCCGACCAGGAAGAGTTCAAGACGGTCATGGCCGAGGTCAACGGGCGCATTGGCAAGCTGCTGGGCATCAAAGGCAAGCGCGACCCGCGCGACTTCCACCGGCAGCTCGGCAAGATCATGTGGGACAACGTCGGCATGGGCCGCAACGAGGCGGGGCTCAAGACGGCGATCACCGAGATCGGCAAGCTGCGCGAGGAATACTGGCAGAACCTGCGCGTGCCGGGCGAGCCGACGACGCTCAACAAGTACCTCGAGTTCGCCGGCCGCGTGGCCGACTACTTCGAGCTCGGCGAGCTGATGGCGCGCGACGCCCTGCACCGCGAGGAGTCGTGCGGCGGGCACTTCCGCGAGGAATACCAGACGAGCGAGGGCGAAGCCCAGCGCCGCGACGACCAGTTCGCCTACGTGGCCGCGTGGGAGTTCAAGGGCGACAAGGCCGAGCCCGAAATGCACAAGGAAGAGCTCAAGTTCGAGAACGTGGAGCTCAAGCAGAGAAGCTACAAGTAAACGGGATTCGTTCGATTACGATTTCGAGCACGAGCACGAGCACGAAGCTCGTATCCTCATAGGAGTCGCTAGGATGAATGATGGCATGAAAATCCACCTGCGCATCTGGCGCCAGCCCAATGGCAAGGCCGAGGGAGAACTCGTCGATTACACGATCGAGAACGTCTCGCCGGAGATGTCGTTCCTCGAGATGCTCGACGTGCTCAACCAACAGATCATCGCCAAGGGCGAGATCCCGATCGAGTTCGACAGCGATTGCCGCGAAGGCATCTGCGGCTCGTGCGGCATCGTGATCGACGGCGTCGCGCACGGGCCGGTCAAGGGCACGGCCACATGCCAGCTTCACATGCGGCATTTCAAGGACGGCGACACGATCGTGCTGGAGCCGTGGCGCGCCAACGCGTTCCCGATCATCAAGGATCTTGTCGTCGATCGCTCGGCGCTGGACAGCATCATCACGGCCGGTGGCTACGTCTCGGTCCACACGGGGTCGGCGCCGGACGCCAACGCGAACCTGATCGGCAAATACGCGGCCGACAAGGCGATGGACGCGGCGGCGTGCATCGGCTGCGGGGCGTGCGTGGCCTCGTGCCCGAATGCCTCGGCGGCGCTGTTCACGGCGGCGAAGATCTCGCACCTCGTGAACCTGCCGCAGGGCCTCACGGAGCGCGCGCGCCGCGTGCGCAACATGGTCGAGGCGATGGACACGGCGGGGTTCGGCAACTGCTCCAACCACGGCGAATGCCAGGCCGTCTGCCCGAAGGAGATCTCGATCCAGACGATCGCGGTCATGCGCCGCGAATACCTGCGATCGCTGACGTTCGACTACGCCGCGGCCGGCGACATCGCCGCGGGCTCGGACTGATTCAATCCAAAAGTGAATGGACCAAAAGCATGAACCCCTCGCTGGCGCGAGGGGTTCATGTTTTTGGTCCATACCGGCGCGCCGTGTTCCCGCTTGAAATCACGCTCGGCAATCACCAGAATTTCCATCAGACGGCATGGGTGCGGTAATCAACAAATAATGAAAATCTTGCGAGCATCCTGGTTGTTGAGACGGAAACTCGATGGGACTAAAGTGAATGACATACGTTTTCTGGCAATGATCCTGATCGAAATAGTCCCCGGTTTTGCGGAGTAGCGATTGATTCGATTACGATTACGATTACGAGCACGAGCACGAAGGTGCTACTTTCGGCAGGCGCTCTAATTGAGGTGATATCATGAGGATTCCCAGACTTGCTTTGTTCATTCTGTTCCTTGCCGTCATTCACTCCGCCCACGCCGGGACGGGGGTGTTTTCTTCGGACGGCGGGACCGTCTATCTGGCCAATGGGCAGCTTGGGGTGCTTGATCTGGACAAGCCTGATCATATCGACAGGCTCACCACGCCGAGCCAGATCGGCGAGAACATCATGGCCGTCACGCGGGCCGGCGATTCGATCCTGTGCCTCAGCCAGCACCACGTCGCCTCGTTCAATCCGAAGACCCGCGAGTGGAAGAAAATCACGGACGCCGCCGGCGACGTCAAATTCCTCAACATGGCCTACGATTCGACCCGCGACATGCTCGTGATCACGAAGTATCCGACCACCTATCAGTTCTATGACGGCTGTCCGGTGAACCTCGTTTGCCTGAACCTGAAGGACACCTCGCAGACGACCGTGCGCAGCCGCGGCGTGGGGTTTGCGCGCGGGCCGGCGTTCGACAGCCGGGGGCATTTCTTCTTCTCGTGGCTCGGCGACATGTGGCAGGGGCAGATTGAAATGAAGGACGGCGAGGCATGGCTCGTCGGCAGTCGAGCGGCCGCGCTCGCCCGGCCCGAGACCGCGATCGCCAGCATGTATGGCTGGGGGATTTTCGAGATCGCGCCGGCCGGCACGAAGCTTTATTTTCACAACAAGCAGCGCGGCGGCACGACGTTCGGCGCAATCATGTCGATCGACAGTCCGGCCGCGGCCAGGCGCGACGGGGCGCCTTATGGCCGCGAGGCGAAGTTGCTTTCGTCGGTCAAGGTCGTCAACGACACGGCAACGGCGACGCCATTCCTCTGCGCCTCGCCTGACGGGACGAAGGTGTTCTTCATCGCCGACAACAAGTGCTGGCTGGTCGAAGACAGGAACAAACCGCGCGAACTCCCGGTGAAATTCGAGCGCATGCGGCAGTGACTTGTCATGTCGAGTTGGTTTGGATGGATGATCGAACCGGTAAACCGGTTCTAAAATGCGCCGATCGGACCGGGGGTAGGTTCGGCTCGCAAGCTCGCCGAACCAACCCCCGGCTTAGAGATCGAACCACTTCGTGGTTCCACAACCATGACACCGATAAATTACAGGCGATCAAGCTACTAATGTGGTATCCCAAAAATAACTTGCAGCATTGATGGCTAAAGCCGGCTAAAAATTGATCAAGATGAGCCGAAAACCACCGGCTGAAGCCGGTGGCAACCCGTTTAGCCCGCTAAAGCGGGCACGGGTTCGAATTCATTTGGTTCTGGCTACGCCAGGTTAGGATTACGAGCACGAGCACGAGCACGAACGGATAACTTTCGGCGTGCGCCCTAAACCTGGGCGACGGGGATGCGGATGAGTTCGGGTTTAGGGATCGGTTGCGCGATCGGCTCGAGGTGAATCGGCCGGATCGAGGCGAGCGGACCGAGCGATTGGATGCCGAGGACGTATTTCGAGCAGCGGCCGAGCCGGAACGGCAGGAGGTTCGTGATGCGGGCGGCATCGAGCGCGTGCTCGGGGGCGAACTTGAGCTCGATCACGATCGGGACGGCGCGCGGGAGGATCGGGGCCGAGGGGTTGAACGACGCGCCGGGGCTGAAGAATTGAATCCGCGAATCGACCGTGAGGCGGAACCGGCCGTCGCCGCTGAGGAAATAATGACGGCTGTAACGGTTCACGAGCGTGGCGCGCATGCCGGAGAGAATCTCGCGGATCGCGAGCCGTGAATCGTGGATCGTGGATCGTGAATCGTGACATGCAAACAGAGATTCGATATCAGTGATTGATGAAAGCGGATACGACAACTTCCCGCCGACGAGGCCGCGCTTGATTTTGCGCTCGAGCGTTGGCGTGTCGATCGGGCCTTCCAGGTCGCCATACCAGCGGATGCGCGTCTTGACACGGTCGGCGACGCCGCTGACGTGTTCGAAGTAGGCCCGCAGCCCCGGCGTGTCGAGATAGATGTTGTTCACGACACGCTGCGGGTAAGCCTCGCGGAACATCGCCGGGTGGCGCCGCACGACAGCAAGCACCGCGGACAATGAATGAGCCTGCGCAATGAACTTGCGTTCGTAACGGACATTGGGGATTGGAGAAGGATGATTCATTCGACCGCCATCTTTTCGAACAGGAGGAAACAGAGGAAACAGAGAAGATATTTCACCACTGAGACACGAGGAAATGATCAATCATCGTGAAATTAATCAATGAATCTCCGTTTTCTCCGTTTCCTCCTGTTCAGAAATTTTCGATTACGATTACGAGCACGAGCACGTGCACGATTTACAGGCCGAGGCCCTGGTCGTCGAGGCAGCTCACTTTGACGTGCGGGTTCAGCTCGCGCAGACGGTGGTTGAACCGCTCGATGTTGACGGCCTGCTTGAAATCGACGAGGAACGCGGCCTCGAGCATCTCCGTCGAATCGTCGTAACGCTTGAGGCTGGCCGTGGCGCCGGCCGCCTGGAGCAGGTCCATCATCTGGCTCAGGCTGATCTTGTGCGGGTTCGAGGTCGTGACGGTCACATAGAGGTTCGGGTCGTCGGTCTTGCCACCGCGCACAAGGTTCTGGATCAGGATCAGGCCGAGGATGATGACGACGGCGACGATCGAGAGGAGAATCTGGCCGGCGCCGAGGCCGAGGCCGATGCTGATCGTGAGGAACAGGTAGGCGAGCTCCTCGGGCTCCTTGATCGCCGCGCGGAAACGGACAATCGACAGCGCGCCGACGAGGCCCAGCGACAGGGCCAGCGAGGACTTGACGATCGTGATGATGAGCGTGGTGGTCACCGCGACCAGAAGGAAATTGCGCGCGAAGACGCGGCGGTTTGAAAGCGAGTGGCCGAACTTGATGTAAAACAGGCCGATCAACAGGCCGAGCGCCGCCGAAAGGACAAGGCACAGGATGAACTCCGGCATGTTGATGGCGTTGGCCTGATTGATCAGTTTTTCGATCAGCATTTTCTTGGTCATGGTTTTGTTTCCTTTTGTGAGTGAGTCGTGGCTGCGTCTTTGGCGACGGGCTTGTATTTCGAAAGATAGTCGTGGCGCTTCGCGACGAAAGACTTGATGCTCGAGGAGCGCGGGCCGAACTGGAATCGATCGGGCTGCGCCTGGGCGGTTTGCCTGGGCTCGTCGGCGAGGCTGCGCGCATACTCCTCGTAGGAATCGAGCTTGCGGGTGTCGGCCTTGACGTCGGCGTCGATCAGGTCGTGGTATTGTTGCGCGATCGGGCCGAGCCGGCTCCAGTCGAGCCAGGCGTTGTTGATATCTTTCACGTAATCGAGATAGCGCGCCTTGAGCGCCGGCACCGCGAGGAGCTTCGCGATGAGCGGATTGTTCGCGCTCGCCGCGGAGACAAGCGGGTCGAGCGAAACGCCGCCGCCGCCCATGCCGCCGGGACCGCCGGGGCCGAATCCGGGGGGCGGGCCGAAACCCTGCCGGCCGCCGCGCTGGGAATTGGGCCGCTGCATCGTGCCGGAGGTTTGCGCATTGCCGCGGCGCGCCCATGGGGGCGGCCCCATGCGGCGCATGCCCGGAGGCGGACCGCCACCCGGGGGCGGTCCGCCGGGCCCTCCTCCCGCGCTGAAACATTCGTTGGCATCGTAAGGGATGATGTGAAAGCGGCCGGTCTTGTCGAGGTAAAGCTCGATGTCGCTGTTGCGCGACCAGAAGCCGTCGCCGTTGGCCATCACGTTGTCCCACGCGAGGAAGCGCAGGACGGCATCGACGTCGAGGATCGGCGCGAGGGCGGATTCAAGCTGGCCGGCGGGTGTCTGGTTGATCACCCGGCACAGGTTGATGAGTTCGCGCCAGACCTCGGGGGTGTCCTTGGACTTGATCTGGTAGGCGCGCTTGTAGGGGGCTGGATCCTCGCCCTGGTAAGCGAACGTGGAGTGCGGGCCGGGGTTGCCCTGGACCTTCCAGCGCGCGCCCTTCGTCGTGCCGAAATTGTCGCGCACAAAATCCTTGTTGAAATGCTGCTGGTTGACATAGACGCCCCAGCATTCGCCGTTGATGACGACGCGCATGAGGTTGGCCCTGGGGGCGGGGATGTATTCGCGGGCGATCTGGAGCCCGAGGACGGTGCGCAGGAACGAGGCGTCCTCGTGCGAATTGAGGAGGTTGAGCTTGCGGTAGCCCTCGACCTGCTGGTTGGGGTGGACGAGATCGAACGTCAGGACCATCGAGCGCTTGAAGCCGGCGCTGACCATCTGGTAGGAGGACATGCCGTGGAAATGCACGCCGACGTCGCGATAGAGCGTGCCGTCGATCGTGACCTTCGCGGGGACCTCGACATCGGTTCCCTTGAAATCCGCAAGTTCCTGTTCCCAATCGGTGGAATCGAATTCGATAAAGATCGTGCGCAGCGTCAGCGGGTCGTAGAGCGGAACACCACTGTAATTTTTAACGTCTGCGGGAGCCAGACGACGGCCGAGCGTCGGCGTCGTTTGGCGCTGGAATCCGGGAGGGCCGCCGCCGGGAGGGCCGGGGAAACGCCGACTCGATTTGGTCGAGGCCAGTTTGGCACGCGCGGCCTTGCGCTCGGAGGCGTTCAAGATGCCGTCACGGTCCCTGTCGAAGTCCTTGAGCAGCGCGATTTCCTGCTGATTGAAACCCGGAGGGCCGCCGCCGGGCCTGAAATCCGGCGGGAAATCCGGCGGAGCGAAGTCGTCGTCATTGTCGTCGTCGGCGGGGTCGAAAATAAAATCTTTATTTGAATTGTTTCGCAGGGCTGACGGCTGGGCGGCAGAGCAGTGACCGCAAGCAACGAAACAGGCGATGAGGGAGAAAATGCTGATGAGGTGCCGGATCATGATGGTGCGCACAATTGCCTTGTGTTGTTGTTCCAACCCCCGCCTGCAGTCACTATGGCATGCTTTCAGACCGGGCGGTATGAACATGTGCATTAATTATTTTTAATGATCAGGAAATAAGCGCAAAAGGTGAATTATTTATAATAATCTCACTAAATACTAATATCGCGGTCAGAAAAAATACGACGCATAAATTTGACGGATTCGGGCAATGTGATATACAATTCAAAAAACTTTATCATGATGCGCCGCCGTTGAGAACGGATTGGAGGATAGCCATGGACACCTTTGATGTTGATAAATTGATGCGTTATGACCATCTCAAAGAGCAATGGGAATCGACGATCGAGCGGGAGCGCGAAAAAGACAAGCCGCCCGGAACGCATGCGAGAAACGAAACGACCGAACCGCCACCGGCAACCGCGAAAGATCCTTCTCCCGCCCCGCCATCGGCTCCTGCACGCAGCACAGTCATCGCATCGCCCAGGATTGAGACCCTGCGCCGCGGCCAGCGGCTCGAATTCGTTTCCGGCATCAGGAAGTGGTGCGCCGTCTATTGGGGCAAGGACGACGAAGGCCACGTGATCGCCCACAAGACGTTCAAGGATTGGGCGCTGATGCACCTGGACCTCAAGGAATACCTCGACAAGCTTTCCGCGGAATCCGAACCGGACCATGAACTGGTGCGATCGATCGAGCAATGCCTCGCGGGTTACGAGAAACGCGCGGCGTGAGGGGCGCCGGGGGTGGGGAACGCAGTCTGAAATGCGCTGAACCGCAAGGTTCGCCAGGTGGGTGGAACACATGGTGCGCATCGAAGAAGGAGATGCAAGATGGGCAAGATTCTCGGCATCGACCTGGGGACGACCAACTCGGTGATGGCGATCATGGATCGCAACGGCCCGGTCGTCGTGCCCAACAGTCTCGGCGACCGGCTTACGCCGTCGGTGGTGTGCTTCGCGAAGGATGGGATCCTGGTGGGGCGCAAGGCGCGGCGCGCGGCGGTGATGAACCCGCAGCGCACGATCATGTCGATCAAGCGGCACATGGGTTCGGAGCATCGCGTCGATATCGACGGCAAGCCGTACACGCCGCAGGAAATCTCGGGCATCATCCTGCAGAAGCTCAAACAGGACGCGGAGGATTTTTTCAGCGAGAAAATCGAGCAGGCGATCATCACCGTGCCGGCTTACTTTACGGAGACGCAGCGCCAGGCGACGAAGGACGCGGGCGAAATCGCGGGATTCAACGTGCGGCGCATCATCGACGAGCCGACGGCGGCTGCGATGGCTTACGGCCTCGACAAGCAGAAGGACCAGACGATCATGGTGTATGACCTCGGCGGCGGAACGTTCGACGTTTCGATCATCGAGGTCGTTTCGGGCGTGTTCCGCGTGATGGCGATCCACGGCGACACGCACCTGGGCGGCGACGACTTCGACCGGCTCCTGATGACGCACCTGATCCACGAGTTCCACGAAAAAACGGGGGCCGACCTGAAGGCCGACAAGATGGCGATGATGCGGCTGCGCGACCTCGCCGAGGAGGCCAAGATCGAGCTGTCCGAACTGATGGAGACGAACATCCTGGCCGAGGCGATCGTGATCGGCGAGAACGGACCGCTGACGCTCGACACCACGCTCACGCGCCGGCAATTCGAGGGGATGATCCACGAGCTGGTGGAGAAAACCCGCGAGCCGATGCTGCAGGCGATCGGGGACGCGGGGCTCACGCCGGAGCAGCTCGACACCGTGCTGCTCGTCGGAGGCTCGACGCGCATCCCGCTGGTGCAGCGCATCGTCGAGGAAACGCTCGGCAAGCAGGCCGTGCGCGACATCTCGCCGGAGGAAGTCGTCGCCAAGGGCGCGGCGATCCAGACGCTGGTGCTTGCGCCGATCGAGGGCGGCATGGAGGAGGACCTCGCGGCGCGTTATGGCAGGGAAAAGCCGGTCATCATCCACATGACGCCGTTCAGCCTCGGCGTGGGCCTGCAGAGCGACCGGTTCGCCCCGCTCATCGACCGCAACTCGACCTACCCGACCGAGGCGCGGGACGTCTTCACGACGGTGCGCGACTTCCAGGAGGCGATCAGCTTCCCGATCTACGAGGGCGAGGCGAACACGGCGTCGGAGAACACGTTCCTCGACCTGCTGCGCATCGAGGGGATCACGCCGGCGCCGCGCGGCGTGCCGCGGATCGAGGTGACGTTCCGGCTGAACGCGGACCGCATCCTCGAGGCCCGGGCCGAGGACCTGGCGACCGGCGCCGAGAAGAAGATCACGATCGCCTCGACGGGATCACGCCTGTCGGACGCGGAGAAGGAGCGGATGGTGCGCGAGGCGCGCGAGCGGGTAAGCAGCCTGATCGGCCAATCGGCCCATTCTCACATTCACGAAGAAGCGATGATCGCAATCGAGCGGGCCAACGAGACCGTGCGCCACGATCCGCAGCACCCGCGCTGCGAGGAAGTCGCGCAGCTTGCCCGCGGCCTGGAGAACCGGCTCGACGAGGCCGACGAGCATGAAGTGGAGGTCATGACCGGCGACCTGATCCAGGTGCTTGCGGAACTGAAGGTGGAGCGGCGCTGACCGCGGCGCCAATGGTTTGGATGCAAATCTTTCCGGATGCAAATCTTTCTTGAAATGAACATGCGGGAAGATTAGGATTTCAATTCGTGGTGATTTGCTCGGCTTGCTTGCCGCCACGTTAAACAAAGGGCTAAAGGGCTGCGAGAGGTTTGTCGCCCGGCCCTTAAAAGCCGGGCGAATTTCTTTTCAAGGAGGAACGCGCGAAACAGAACGAACAGGGCGAGCCGGGCATGACGCCGGTCGCCCGCGACAAACAAGCATCGCGAGGGGCGCGAGGGGATCTGGACCCGTTGACCGCCCGGCAACCTGACCTGCGCCGTCAAGGTGCCACAGCCAGCCCGATAAGCGGGATCGATGCGGCTCATTCAGGAGCAACCGTCAGGCGTGACGACCTCCGAGATGGCCTCGGGGGTTTTGCGTTCCCCCCTTCAGCGCCGCCGTCCGCATTCCATGGCTCTCCTCGCGATTCCAAGATAGGGTCTTCATGAAACGGTGTTTCTTCACCGAAGGACGGCCATTGGAGTCGTGGGCGGATTGGCGGTGGGTACGGTTCGTTCGATTACGATTACTCGGTAATGGCCGAGATTGAATGCAAAATGCGCACAATTTTTCAAGGTCATGAACACGGCAACAAATCGTCGGCTTCAGCCGACGCCTCTTTGCACCCGGCTTCAGCCGGGGTGAAAGCGGCCGCCCCAAATCCCATGGCAGCCGGCTTCAAGCCGGCTTTGATCATGGCCGGAGCGCCAGGGGAAAGCCGGCTTCAAGCCGGCTCAATACTCTTTTTGAGGATCGCGAACACCCCTGCTAAAGCAGGGTGCAAAGAGGAGTCGGCTGAAGCCGACTGACTACTCGCCTGGCCTTTGATGAAGAGATTTGGTTCTGGCTATGCCCGGTTGGGATTCCAACCTTTGCCAAGGCTTCGGCTGGCAAGACGAGCACGAGCACGAAAACTTCTCACGCAACCTCGTGGCCCAGGCATGAGAAAAAACCAGGAAGGCGGCACGGCCCCATGAAAAAAAGCATCGTATTCCATATTCCGCATTGCTCCACGGTGATCCCTGAGGCGGAGGCGAAGTTGCTGGTTGCGCGCGAGGCGGACTTGAGCGCGGAAATCCTTCGCCTCACCGACTGGCACACGGACGAACTGTTTGACCTCGGCGATCGCGGCATCGGACGGGTGGTGTATCCCGTCAGCCGGCTTGTGGTCGATCCCGAACGGTTCCGCGACGACGCGCGGGAACTCATGGCGGCCAACGGCACGGGCGCGATTTACATGATGACCTCGGACGGGAAAAAGCTGCGCGAGAACGTGAGCCCGGCCGAGCGCGACCGGCTGCTGGCGGAGTATTACGATCCGCATCACGCGGCCGTGAAGCGGATGGTCGGCGACGCATTGAGGCAATCCGACCACTGCCTGATCGTCGATTGCCACAGCTTCCCCTCGCGGCCGCTGGGCTGCGATGTGGACCAGGATGCGGACCGGCCGGATTTCTGCATCGGGAAGGACTGGTTTCACACGCCCAATCACCTGGTGAGCGCGGCCAGCGAAACCCTGCAGGCGCACGGCTGGCGCGTCGCGGTCAACAAGCCCTACGCGGGCGCGTTCGTGCCGCGCGCGTTTTACCGCTACGAGTGGCGCGTCAGTTCGATCATGATCGAGATCAACCGGCGGCTCTACATGGACGAGCTGACGGGGGCCAAGCTGCCGGGATATGAAAACTTCCGCAGGCAGTTTCAGACGTGCCTGCGGAAGATCATTACAGTCGCGCGGGAAACATGGAGCTGAAGCGGTATGTGCGTTGAGCGAGCGAAAAGACTTTCGGCAATCGCCAAATCGCCATGATCGAGACGGGTCTCGGTTACGGGATTCGCTGTCTGGTTCGATTACGATTACGAGCACGAGATCGTGCCGATAACTTTCGTCAAGCGCTCTTGGCACATGCCATGAAGCGACTCAAATCATCCGGAGTCCTTTGGCTTGCAGCTGCCGGTAGCAATCGGGCAGGTCGAACCGTTTCAGCACGCCCGGGAGGAGTGACGAAAGCGGCCAATGGTATTGCTCGTTTTCGGCGAGCGCGGAGTACGAGGCCGGCGCGCCCTTGAGCGTCACCTGGACGACCTGCGGCGCCAGGAGCGCGGCGAACGTCGCCGGCAGCGTTCCCCATCCGCTCGCGGCCAGGTGAACCTCGTTGTGGCCGAAGCTCTTCAGCCATTCCAGCACGCGCAGCACGTCGCCGGTCCGCTGGCCGACGTAGGGACGGTCGAGCATGATGGAATGGGCCGCGTAGAAGTAATCGGAGCCGTAAGGATCGAGGAATGAATTCCAGTCGCAGGTGAACGGCTGCGATTCGCCGATGCCACGGACGTCGCAGGCAAAGAACGTCGCGCCGGGTTCGGCCTCGAGCAGCTCGCGGATCAGGGGCTCGCCGCGCAGCTCGGCGTCGGCGGATTGGTGCGACACGTAGAGGATCGCGCGGGCGGTCGATTTGGACGGCCGCGAATCGCGCGCTTTTTCATCCTGCAGCATGGCGACGATGGAGGAGATCCCCGGCTCGGTCTCGACGACGTAATGGGTGGCCGGCTTGGGATACTTGCGGTCCCGGGCCGAGCGCAGGATGTTGAATTCGGGCACGCCCTCGATTTGCTTGAGCTTCAGCATTTCGGCGACGGCCTGGCCGAGCGCATCGCCCTCGAGCTTGGCGCGCTTTTTCGCGAGCGCCTGCGATTTTTCCCTCGTGAATGCGAAGATCGGCTTCGAGTTGAGTTCCGCGACAAGGCCGTTGGGCGTGCAGCGGAGGGTTTTCTCGTCCTCGATCGTGAGCTTGGGTTCGGCGCCGGGATCGTCCATCCCGGCGGTGCGGTTGAACCAGCGGTACATCGCCTCGCGGTTGTCCTGGCTGTAGCCGTGTTCGCCGGCGCCGGTGAAGATGGCGATGTTATCGGGGGCATCGAGGAGCGTGTAGAGCTTCTTCAGCCGCGCGTAGGCCTCCTCGCCGCCGCGGATGTCGAAGAAATCCATTTCCTTGGTGAGCAGGATGACGGGCTTGGGGGCCATGGCGGCGATGAAGTCGCCATGGTCGAGGCCCAGCGCCAGCGCGCGCGGCGGGCACTGCTCGGTGTCGGCGGGCAGCTCGTTTTCCATGTTGCGCAGGAACGTGGTCACGAAGCACGACGGCGCGGCCATCGTCCAGCGCTGTTCGAGGCCGCACAACCATGCGGTCTGCGTGCCGCCGCCTGAGTTGCCGGTGACGCCGATGCGGCGCGGATCGACCTCTTTGCGCGTGAGCAGGTAATCCAGCGCGCGAATGCCGTCCCAAACGAACCACGAACCGATGAACTCATCGACGAGGTATTGCTGGTTGCCGGCGCAAAGGTGTTCGCGCACGGGCAAGCCGACTTCGCGGCCGACGCCGCCCGGCGAACGCGACTTGCCGGGGCCATCGTAGTAAAGCCAGCGCTCGCCCTGGCCGGGCGGATCGAAAATGAGAACGACATAGCCCTGGCGCGCGAGGCCCTGGGCGAAGGACTGGTAGGCCGGACAGGCTTTGCCGGTGTCGAAATGGCCGCACGTGCCGACGACGCCGGGCAGGGGGAACTTGCGCCCCTTCGGGATGTAAAGGTTGGCCGTGACCAGATAGCCCGGGCGGCTGCTGAAAATGACCTTTTCAATGATGTAGGCGTCGCGCTCGACCACGCCGGTGACGCGCGGCTTGAGGGGGGTCTTCTTGGGCATCGGGCCGAAACTGGCGCGGATCTTTTCGCGCACCATGGCGACGTAACGCTCGGCGTCGGCGCGGGTGCGCAACGAGTCGCGAATGGCCTGGCCGGCGGCCTGGGCCCGGCGCACCTGATCGATAAAATACTCCTGGGTCATGCGCGGGAAGCGGTTGAGCGGCGAGAGCGAGGACGCGGACGGCGGGACGGGGGTCGCCGGGGCCTCGGATTTGGCCTTCGCGGCGGAGGTGGCGCACCCGGGCAAGGCCGCGCCGAGCAGCCCCATTCCCGCGGCTTGCAGCAGGTTCCGGCGAGTCATCGAAAAACCGGCTGGCGGATTGGAATCATGATGCTTGGACATGGGCGTGATCCTTTTGCGTGGGATAAGGTTCAGAGTGAGTGAGCAAGTCTTTCGTCAATCACCGTGATCGAGACAGGTTTTGGTTTCGGGGTTCGGTGTCCGGTTCGATTACGATTACGATTACGAGCACGAGCACGAGCACGAACGGACATTTTTCGTCAAGTGCTCCAATGCCCTCCGCGCGGGCGGACCCGCGGGAGGGCATCGATGGTTCGGAATGGCGGGCGGCCTATCGCGGCCGCCGTTTCATTACTTGCGATACACCGTCCAGGTGATCTTCCCGCTCAGCTTCTCGTGCGGGAACGTGGTGAAATGCGCCGATTCGGGCGAATCCATCACGAGTCCCGGATCACCGACAAGCTGGATGGTTTTGCCATCCACCTTCGCGACCTGGAACACGAACGAGCGCTTGCCGAAGTCGATGCGCACGGTGCCGGCCGACGGGGCGGGCTTGTCCAGCGTCAGCGTGGACTTGTCGATGCCGACCACGCTGCCGCTGACCGGCTTGCCCATGTTGTAGCTCCACCCGGCCGAGGATTTGATCTTGAGGCTGTCGTCGCCGATCTCGATCGTGTCGGTGACGCGCTTGCCACCGAGTGCATACGTGACGGTCAGCTTGCCGGCGTCGCCCTTGACGCTTTCGATCCACGGCTTGCCGCGGAACGGCTCGAAGACGGTCACGAACGAGCTGGCGCCGCCCTGATGGCGCTCCATGACGCTGGGGGTCATGTAATTGGGCAGCTTGGCATCGACTTTGTTGGCGGGCCGGATCATCGGCGATGTGTAGCGATACAGCGTGGAGCCCTTCGGGGCAATCATGTATGCGCGCAGGGACGCGCCCTTGTAGTTCCACGTGGCCGTCCAGGCGCCCGCCGCCGGCGTCGAATAGATATCCTTCAGCAGGTCGTAGGGGTGGAATTTCGTGCCGACAAAATCCATGTTCGCTTCGCCGACGTACTGGCCGCGGCCGCCCCATGAGGGGACAAGCGAAGCCACGGCGGTTTCAATCGGGACGCTGGTGTCGAGCCGGCCGATTTCGTCGGCCGAGCCGTGCAGGAAGAAGTCGTGGATCTTGCCGCCATCGACATCGAAGCGGTCGATCACGTAATCGAATCCCTCGGCGGCGTGAACAAGCGCCAGTCGCCGGCGATATGTTTTCGTATCGGGGTACGCCGGCTGCGCATCCAGATCGATCGTGCGCACGTGACTGTCGCTCACGTCGAACCGGCGCAGGTTGCCCTGGGTCGATCCCTTGTCGGGCCAGATCATCGGCTGGGAGCGCTCATCGACGACGACCATGTTGTGCGAAGCCGAGTTGGTCACCCAATTATGCCAGCGCGTGTGCGTGTAGCCGATGTCGGGAAGCAGTTCCTTGCCGAGCGCATAGAGGAAGATCGAGCCGTTATCCAAGTGCGAGTGGTTACCATGGCCGCTCCAGTCCAGGCCCAGGCAGAACTGGTTGTCGCCCGAGCCGGCGCCGAGCAGCGCCCGACCCAGCCCCGGCCACAGCCGCGACTCCGAGGTGGCGGTGGCCTGGAGCCTCGTCTCGGGCCACGTATCATTGACCGGGATCATGCGTCCGTTGGGCAGCACGGCTTGTCTCAGGACCTGGTTGGCGCGCACCAGCAGCGGCAGATTGCTCATCAGGTCCATGTTCACGAACTTCTCGCCGCCGGTCCAACTCGGCGGATCGCTGTAACCCTGAACAGACTGGGCCACCTTGGCCAGATCATCGATCGTCTGACGGTGGTAGGATGACGACCCTTCGCACCACCACCCATCGCTGAAAAACTTGTTTTGAAGCAACCCGCGGAAGCGGTCGATCGCTTCATGGATGTACTTGGGCTCGTCGAGTGCCCGGCCGACGGTGATCATCGCGTGATACATCCGGGGGGACATGTTGTGATACTGCTCGGGATTGGCGGCGGTGACATCGACCAGCAGCCTCAGCAGGTCCTTCTGGATCAACGCGTCGGGATCGGAACCGAAACGGCCGCCGAGGCGTGAGTAATCGTACTTGTTATCCTTCAGGATCTTATAGGCGAGCACCAGGTCCCTGTCGGGAATGTCCATGTAGGCCCACGAGTCGAACTTGGCGACGCGCATCGGCGGGGCGCCCTTGTAGGGAGCGAGCTGGTTGGCGGTGAAGAACTGCTTGGTCTTGAACGGGACCTCAAAACGCATGGCATAGCCCGGCACGACCTGTGCAAAACGCGCGAGGATCGCCGCGGCGCGGTCGGCGCAGTTCAGGTCGCCCGTTTTCTGATATTTCTGCGCAAGGCTCAAGGCGCTTGAGCGCAGCCACGCAATGCGCTCGAACCAGGCGTGGGCCTCGTAAAAATACTGCCGGCCGGTGGGGCCCTCGTAATAGCGATAAACCTGCACCGAGCCGTCGGGCGCGGTGATTTTGATTTCCTTGTTGGCGGGGTATTGGTCGTTGGGGAAGATCATGCCGCAGAAATGGCAGCACAAGGTGTCGCCCATGCCCGGTTTCCACTCGAGGACATAGTGTTCCTGGCTGCCGCCGTCGCAGTGCGGGCAGCCGATGTAGCGGAATCCCGCCGCCGTCGGCACCAAGGCCGCGACTTCATCGATCGACAGGCCCTCGATGGCCTTGGCCGAAGCGCCCGACCTGTCGCGCGCCGGCTTCTGGGCGGCATATGCCGTGGTTGCGATCAGCAGGGCAAGAACAACGCAAAGACTTCGCATGACCATTTACCTCACAATATGAATATCGGGCCACGATGGCCGTGGCCCCACAGGTGTTCCTTAACGAGTTGAGGCGGGGCGTTCGGGCTGGAGTTGCCCGCCGACGCGCACGTTCTTGAGGACCACGTCATCGCAATTCACAAACCGTGACGGCATGCCTTCCTTCTCGAAGGCGACGTTTGTAAACCGAATTTGCCGCATGGGCAGCTCGGGGCGGCCGTCGAACATGATACCCTCGCGATCGGTTTTGCCAATTTTCATATTGGCAATGCTGATGCGCTGGAACAGCGGGTCGTGCTTGCCGCCGCGGTAGGCGCCGTTGTAGTTGCAGGTGGCGTTGACGGCGCTTTTGGCGGCATGGCCGATCCTGATGTTGCGCACCCAGACGTCCTCGACCACGCCGCCGCGATCGGCATTGCCCTTGAAGTAAAGGCCGTTGACGCATTCCTCGATGTCGCAGTTTTCCCAGAAGATGTTGCGCGCGCCGCCGCCCATTTCGCTGCCGACGCACAGGCCCGACTTGTTGGTCCTGATCTTGCAGCGGCGCACGATGATGTTCTCGCTCGGCTGACCGAGCCTCCACGCGTCATGGTCGCGGCCGGACTTGATGGCCACGGCGTCGTCCTCGCAATGGAAGTCGCAGTCCTCGATCAGCATATCGACCGTGGATTCCGGATCGACGCCGTCGCTGTTGCCGTTGAGGCTATCGATGCGGATGCCGCGCACGGTCACGTTCTTGCAGCCGACGAAGTGGGTCACCCAGAACGGCGCATCCACAAGCGTGACACCTTCCACCAGCACGTTCTTGCAGCCGAAGAACTGCACGAAATTCGGCCGGGCGTAGTATCCCTCGCCGAATATGCGCCGGCTCACCGGAACTTCCGTCTCGTTCTGATCGCGGCTCCGCTTGACCGTCTGCGCCTGGATCTGCTCCCACGTCGCGAAGCACGCCTTGCCGTTGCCGTCGAGCGTCCCCTTGCCGGTGATCGCCACGTTGGTGGCTTGATAGACATAGACCAGCGGCGAGTAATTGAAGAGCTCGGTTCCTTCCCAGCGGGTCAGGACCACGGGCAGGTAATCGGCGGGGTTGCTGCTGAATTTAAGGCATGCGCCATCCTTGAGGTGCAGGTTGACGTTGCTTTTGAGATGGATCGGACCGTCGATCTGGTAGCGGCCCGCGGGAACGACCACCCGGCCGCCGCCGGCGGCGTTGCACTGGTCGATGGCCTTGGCGAACGCCGGGCGGGAGTCGGTCCGGCCGTCGGCGACGGCGCCGAAATCGGTCACGACGTAGTCGCGATCGGGGAACTGTGGCGGAACGATGCGGCTGAGGATCTCCGGCACGGCGCGCCAACCGGCCTGCGTTCCGATCCGAAGCGATCCAACGCTCGAGCATCCGACCGCAAGCACCAGCGCGAGCAAAACCACAAATGAAATATAAAGCCGATTGGTCTGTCGCATTGTATCCACCTCGCCGGATTACGTATTTTGGGTCCCATCAGTCCCATAAGACTCATGGGACCCATATCCCGAATGATCGCTTACTTCGTCGCCGGCACGCTTTGGAGCTTGCCGCCGGCCTTGACGTTGTCCAGGGTCACGTTCTGCAGGAAGTCGTACTGCGAGGTGCGGCCCTGGCTTTCGATCGTGACGTTCTTGAGTTGGATGTCGCGCATCGGGAGCTCGGCTTGGCCGAAAAGACGGATCCCTTCCTCGCCGGCCTTGCCGGCCTTGAGGTTGGTAATGTGCATGTTTTGGAGGAGCGGGTAGAACTTGTTGCCCCGGTAGCCGCCCTTGTAATAGCCGTCGTAGTGGCAGGTGATGTGGATGGCGTTGCGGCGGCAGGGGCCGATATTGATGTTGCGGATCCAGACGTTCTCGATCATGCCGCCGCGGTCGGCGTTGGCCTTAATGAACAGACCGTTCTCGCCGCCGACGATGTCGCAGTCCTCCCAGAAGATGTTGCGGGCGCCGCCGGACATTTCGCTGCCGACGCAGAGGCCGCCGCAGTAGGTGTTGATCTTGCAGCGGCGCACGATGATGTTTTCGCTGGGCTGGCCGAGGCGCCAGCCGTCGCGGTCGCGGCCGGACTTGATGGCCACGCCGTCGTCCTCGCAGTTGAAGTCGCAGTCCTCGATCAGCATATCGACGCACGACTCGGGATCGACGCCGTCGCTGTTGGGGTTGTGGCTATCGACCTTGACCTTGCGGATGGTGACGTTGATGCAGCTGACGAGGTGGTTGACCCAGAACGGCGAGTCGAGCATCGTGACGCCCTCGATGAGGACGTTCTTGCAGCCGAACAACTGGACGAGGTCCAGACGCATGTGGTAGCCCTCGCCGAAGACGCGCTCGCAGACCGGCACGCCTTTTTCGCCCATCGTGCGGATGCGGTTGGATTCGGGCGCCTGGATCTTCTTCCAGGGGGCAAAGCCCGCCGCGCCGCTGCCGTCGATCGTTCCCTCACCGGTGATCGCCACGTTGGTGGCCTGATAGGCGTAAATCAGCGGCGAATAATTGAACATCTCGGTGCCTTCCCAGCGGACGAGCACGACGGGCAGGTAATCGGCCGGGTTGGTGCCGAACTTGACGTAGGCGCCCTTCTCGAGGTGCAGGTTGACGTTGGCCTTGAGATGGATCGGGCCGTTCACGAGGTAGCGGCCCGCCGGCACGACGATCCGGCCGCCCCCTTCGGCGTTGCACTGGTCGATGGCCTTCTTGAACGCCGGCTGGCAGTTCACGTGGCCGTCGCCGACGGCGCCGTAGGAAGTCACGACGTAATCGCGGTCGGGGAATTGGGGCGGCACGATGCGGTGCAGGATCTGCGGCACGGCGCTCCAGCCGGCGCCGGCGGCCGCGGGCCGGCCGGTCCATTTCTGAAGCACATCGGCGCGTGAGCATCCGGCCACGAGCAGCAGGGCGACCAATGCCATCCAGCCGTGGCATGCCCTTGCCGATATAATTGATGCAATCAAAGATCGATTTGCCTGACGCATTGGACCCACCTTCCTGTTATTGCGACATGGATCGCGGATGGCGCTCGCCTGCATGTAAAAACGATTTGCCAAACCAATTCTTACGGGCAAAGTTTTGCCGGATGCCGGGCGATGTCCTTCCGCGAACGGGTTGGATTCTCGGTTTCCGCGCGAACCAAAGTCAAGCTTATTGGTTCCATATTTCACAAAATGAAAAATAGAATTACACAATTTGAATGCAATCCGGAGTTTTGTCGTTTACGCCGAGACTTCTATTTTTCACAAAATGAAAGATACAATTACACAAACTGAAAGCAATCTGGCGGTCTGTTCTTCACAAAATGAAAGATGGAGTTACACAATTTGAATCTAATGGATCCAAACTAATGGCCGCGGAAGCAATGGCGTTAAGATTTCCGGGCGGGCCGTTTATGGCCAAATATCCAATAAAAGCGGGCTTTTCGGGGGCGGGTCCTTGTCATGGAAAAAATATTCATTAAAAAAGGTTGACGCGCCGCGCATATTGACATAAAAGGTTGGCAGATTTCGCGGCAGATATCTTTTAAAAATCCTCGAAAGGAAATCATGATCATGCAGAAGACCATGTCTGTTATCTGTTTTCTGGCACTGATGGCCTTTGCAGCACAACAGGCCGGAGCCGCCACGACGTACCACGTATTCGCGGCGGCCGACAACGTCAGCCCGAACTTCACCACGATTGCCGCGGCTGTCAGCGCCAGCTCCTCCGGCGACACGATTTCGTTTGACGACAGCACGACTTTTACCGTAAGTGCCGGCCAGAACGTAACCAAGGTCTTGTCGTTCGTCGCGGCGTCGGGATGCGCTCCCGTAATCCGGATTTCAAAGCCGGGCATTTTCGCCTTTAACATCACCGTGGCCGGCGTTCAAATCGGCTCGGCCAACGGTGGCACGATTACCATTGACGGCGCGAGCACCGCAACCCGCGCGATTTACTTCGACAGCAATCAAACGGCGTGGAGTAACACCGTCCCCTCAACGAGCACTGTGGAAAACGTCGTTTTCAAGAATTTCGCCGTGGGCGCCGAGGCAAGCAATACCTCCGCCTACTGCGTTATTGCTGGAAATGCATCGGCAACGAAAGTGATGCATAGCGGAACCCTGTTTAATTTCCGCTACGTTGATTTCCAATTCCCCGCCGGCGCGCCCACGGCCGTTATTGCCACAACCAACAACTATACGGCGGTTCGTTGCTCACTGTCGGGCGGTGCCGTTGCCAATTTTGAGAACGTCCGCGCCAATACGTTAACCGGCTATATTGTGACGGGCGGTTTTGAAGGCGCCAATGCAGCGAACGTCACGGGCACCATCAACCTGACGAACTGCAAGTTCGTCTATGACGAGGCCGCGAAGATCAGCCATTTCCGGACAGGTTCGCCGGTTGCCCTGATGAACATGAATGCGGGCGCCAATGCCGCCGGGTTCACGCTCAACATCGACAACAGCTACGTCCGTTCCGACAGCCCCGCGAGCGCCTATGTGCTTCCCACCTATTTCACCCGCAACCAGGGGACCGTTGAGACCAGCAACAGCCTTGGCGCGATCAGCCTCATGAACTACTCCAAAAACGCGCTGAACGCGAGCAACAGCGCCATCGTCGGCTGCGGCGCAGGCATCAATGTCGATTCGACGCACTCGACGATCGTGTTGAACAACTGCGACATTTACGTGCCGACCGCCTCGAATTTCACCGCCGGCAATTTCATCAACCTATCGCCGCGCGCCGCCGTCGCCAGCTCGCCTGATCACCAGTGCACGGCCACGCGTTGCAACTTCTACGGCCTGCACGGCAGCGAAATCCAGGCCGCTACCCGTGGCGCCGGCTCGGTCTTCAAGATGATCCAGTGCAACGACTGGAGCCCCACCGATGCCTACGCCAGCAACTGGGTCACCGACAGCTGCGTGCAGCCCGGCGTGAACCCGTATTACGGCGGCAACTCCAATCCGGCGAGCGCCATCGCCGCCGCCGACTTCACCGTCTATAACGGCACGCTTCAGCCGCTGAACATCGGCTGCAACCGCGATTTCAATTACGGCGTGCCTGTTGAATTGTCCTCCTTCAGCGTGCAGTAAATCGATTCGCAGAATCGATCCCCCTTGATTGGGCGGGGCTCCGCAAGCCCCGCCCGTTTTTTTTGACGGCCGATCAAAACAAGCCCCGGCCGGATGAGATGCCGGCCGGGGCGAAAACGTTTTGCTGGTTCGTCTGGTATGGATCGAAACATGGTCGGGGCGGCCAGACTCGAACTGGCGACCCCCTGCTCCCAAAGCAGGTGCGCTACCAAACGCAACGCGTATCGAATCAGCCGTTTGCGATTTGACTTTCCGGAATGTTTCCGGAATCTTTCCGAACGGCACCCGCTT